>NZ_FXUJ01000097.1:0-1003 GCF_900182865.1 Desulfonatronum zhilinae | reverse complement strand
AAGACGCGGGAAGCCATGTCAAAGAGCAAATTACTGTCAAATTACTTTCTCAGGACACCTTTTTATCGCCTTTTCAGCTCAACTGCTCCGGTTCGTCCCCTTCAGCACACCTACCAGGGGCATCGCTGGGGGCTGGCCGCATAATTGCCGCTGACTTTTTGCAGGGACATCCGGACCTGATGGAAGCCCATCCTGACGCCGTGGTCATTCCCACGGTTCTGTTCACGGACCGCAAAGCCTGGCGCAAGGAAGTACCCCGCCAGTTGGAAAGCAGTTTCGCCGGAACCACCTTCCTCCACTTCGAGTACGTCCACCTGAAACTGTTTGCACTTCATGCCAAAGATTACTACAATGTAAACAACCCGGTGGCCAAAATCCTCATACCCAAGATGCAATACCCGCCATCTGAACGCCTTGCAGTCCTGCGCCACGCCTACCTGGGCCTCTTCCAACTGGCATCACGGGCACATTTTGAAAAATATGTAGATTTTATTGATGTCTATGCCGAGGTGCAGCCGGAAGAGCAAAAGGCCCTGTACGATGATATCATGGAACACAAGGAGACAACCATGCTCGCACAATACATCAAAGATTTAGGTCGTGTCGAAGGTCGCCAAGCCATTATCCAACGCCAAATCACCAAACGCTTCGGCAAAAGCATCACGGACATGGACGTTCAGGAACGTCTCCGCAAAGCCACTCCCGAACAACTCGACCTCTGGGCTGAACGAATCCTGGACGCCAAGAGCGTTGACGAGGTTTTCAAGGACAACTGAAGCCAGTGAGGGGAGTACTTGGGGGCTGGGTTCTATGCACCCACCTGCTGTTCAAAAAGAACCAACCAGGACCAACCAGGTCCATTCAGAGGGCGGCCGCAAGGGCCGCCCCTTGTTTTTTGTTCTGAATTCGTCCTAAAATGAGCGATTTCACTACATCAGGCCTACAGCGTTTTATTGCATAATATATTGTTTTAATTTATTATTCCTTCCATCTTGATTCAGCG
>NZ_FXUJ01000096.1:0-1022 GCF_900182865.1 Desulfonatronum zhilinae | reverse complement strand
TTGCAGAAGCTTTTGCAACGCCACCAGCAGGCCAAAGGCTTGAGCCCCATGGCGGCCATCGACAAGGGCTTTGACTTCATGACCCGCCTTGGACAAAGCCAGGCCGCCCTGTTCAGCGCGTTGCCCCAATTGTCCAAACGCATCGAGGAGACCATCAAGAAGGACAAGAGCTACCTGATCCAGGAGTACCTGCACGAAAACTGGCACCCGCTCTGGTTTTCCCAAGTCTGCTCGGAAATGGGGCAGGCCAAGCTGAGCTTCGCCGCTTCAGCCACCCTGCCTGAGAACTACCTTCCGGCCATGCTGCCCGAGCCCATGCGCAATCTGGTGACGGAGCATGACGATCCCATTTTTGCCCAGGAAGTGATCGACTGCCAGATCAACCAGGCTTTCCGCAGGGACATATTTCAACGCGGCGCGTACCGACCCTGGCCAGCCAACCAGAACCAGAGCCTGTTGCAGGCCAAGTTCATGCTGATGGACAATCCCAAGGACTTCGAAATCAAAACGACGTTCGGCAGCATGAACGGCAAAACCGAGGTCTATCAGCCGATTATCGAAGCTCTGGCCCAGGGTCCGAAAAAGATAGCCCAGCTTGAAGGGCCGCTGGTCAGCACCATCCAGGCGCTGACCATGCTGCTCAACAAAGGATGCGTGGCCCCGGCCTCGGAAAAACACGACCTCAAGTCGGTGATGCGCTTCAACAGGGCCGTGACCAAGGCAGCTACCGAAGGCGCACCGTACAACTACCTGGCCTGCGCCCGCATCAACAGCGGCATCTCCGTGTCTACGCCGAACATGATGCTGCTCGACGCCCTGACCGACAAAACCCCGCACAACGAGGAAGCCCTGGCAACGGTCCTGGCAACCAAGCTATCCGCCATTGGGAGAAACCTGGTTGTAGAAGGCAAAACCCTGACTGATCCACAAGAGATCAAAGCCGAAACCTCAAAATTGGCCCGGGAGTTCCTGAAAACTTTTCTGCCCCAATACAAAAATCTCGGTGTCTGGGAGTAGGTCCG
>NZ_FXUJ01000095.1:0-1024 GCF_900182865.1 Desulfonatronum zhilinae | reverse complement strand
CTTCTTTTTTGGTCTCGTCGTTGTCGTAGATCACCGGGTCGATATCCACTCGAACCCATTTCTTGTCGTCTTTTTGCAAGTACTCATGAGCCATGCCGGTCTTTTTCCAGAGCTTGACCGAGCATCCCGGAAGCATGGCCTCCAGCTCAGTGTTCAGGGCGATGCGCTGAAAGGTTTGCCTGTAGGTTTCCGCCGAAGGCACCCTGCCGATGTCAACGGCGTTCATGAAGTACCGGTTGCCTGCCAGCGGTTTGACGTGATCAAAATCAGTTTTCCCTTGGACCATCAGCCCGAGCATGGTTTTCAAGATGTTTTCTGTGGATATCTGCGGCCTACCGATGGTCACCTGCTTTGCCACAGCATCAAGACCTGCCAGTTTGGCCATCTGTCCTACGAACACCAAGCCGGCTGGCCCGGCCTGGAGGTTTTCCTTGTGAACCACCTTGGATATGCCCATACTCATCGCCCCCATCACCTATTGGGTGAGTTTGTAAAGTTACTGCGTCGATGACTGAACATATCTAAATGATTGAACAAAGTCAAGAAAAAGACTGCACTGTTACTGTATTAGCATTGCAATAACTTCACGGATTCAGGTTCGATGATTTGCGGAACGGTAAGCGACAGGTCTGTAGAGAACAGGGCGATCCATTGTGTTCTGCGGTAGATCCAGACCACGCGAACCCTGCACCTGAGATTTTTGAGCATGACGACACGATCATACGCCATGACTTCCCTGGTCCGGCCGTAAAGATTGACGGCGTATGCTTGGGCTTGATTGCAATATTTTGCAGCCAGTTCTGAAGTGTTGCCGAGGAAGTTCCCGTACTTGCGGGGGCGGCCTCTTTTCTTTTGGGGCGAGGGTTGCGGGAGTTCGTGAATGTTGATGTTACAGCGCAACCTGGACAACAGGTCGATGTCTTGTCCCAATTTTTCACGGGTGGGTCGCCACAGGCCATCGTTTCCGAACCAGGAATCGGCCACGACAAGCATGGGAGCCTTGTAGTCCTGGTGGATTTCCACA
>NZ_FXUJ01000094.1:0-1047 GCF_900182865.1 Desulfonatronum zhilinae | reverse complement strand
AAGACGCGGGAAGCCATGTCAAAGAGCAAATTACTGTCAAATTACTTTCTCAGGACACCTTTTTATCGCCTTTTCAGCTCAACTGCTCCGGTTCGCCCCCTTCAGCACACCTACCAGGGGCATCGCTGGGGGCTGGCCGCATAATTGCCGCTGACTTTTTGCAGGGACATCACGAAATGTCCGTAAAAGGTAAATGGGAGGGGCGTTCCCAGAGGGGAAGCAGAACAGGATGGGTCGGTGCCGGTTCGGCCAGAAGGGTAGGGTTTGGCAGAAGGTGAAGGTGATTGGCTTTCTCAGGTTGAGGGCAAAAAGAAAGGGAAGCTCTGGTGGCTTCCCCTTCACTGAACTCGGTCTTTTCGGCTGGCTTGGTTCATGCGTGTATCGGCTGCGCCACCAATTTTACTCCGAGGGCCGAACATACTTTGGCTACTGTCTCAAAGCGAGGGTGGGCATTGGGCCGGAGTGCCTTGTAGAGGGCTTCACGGGACAGTCCGGCAGTCCTGGCGATCATGGTCATTCCACGGGCGCGGGCAACGTCTCCCAAAGCGGCGGCCAGCAAGGCGGGGTCGTTCTCGTCCAATATGGCCGTCAGGTATGCCGCGATGTCCTCTTCGTCGTGTAAGTATTCAGCGGGATCGAAATCGGGTAGCTCCGAGACTTTGATTTGTTTGGTCATGTCTCAATCCTCCAGTGTGGCAGCAAGATCAATGGCTTTTGATATGTCGGCAGCCTGGCTAGATTTGTCGCCGCCACCCAGCATCACGATGATCACTTTGTCGCGCTGTACCGCGTACATACGCCATCCGGGGCCGAAGTGCTCGCGCATTTCAAAAACCCCCTCGCCTACGGACTTGATATCCCCAAGATTGCCCAAAAATGCCTTGCGTAAGCGGGCATTGAGTCGCTACCGGGTCATACGATCCTTCAAACCCTTCAGCCAAGCAGAGAAATCTGGCTCTTCGACGTTGGACGTGGAATTGGCAATTCTCCCCTGTGGTACTATCTGTATTCGGAGTGAGTGGTTTTCGATCCCTGTTTTCCAGGAGA
>NZ_FXUJ01000093.1:0-1057 GCF_900182865.1 Desulfonatronum zhilinae | reverse complement strand
TTTCGGAGCATCGAAGTGCAAAAAATTGCCTTATATCATACACTTGGAGATCTGCCCGAACCAGTGTTCACCCACAAATTTTGCTGACGAGCCTTCAATGTGAGGGTAAATTTTGAACTTGTCGCTGAGACCGGCATTCAGTTCCGCGGTCAAATGCATGGACACCAGCGCCGGCCACTCGTACAGGCTGGCAATAATGTCCTCAGCGGTTCGTTGTGGGCTGTGGGCGCACAAAATGACCTTGATGTGTTTGCGAGTAACCGGAAGCAATTGGTCCGCGAAAAGGCTCAAGAATGGGGCTGTGCCGCTGCGAATCTTTTGCTTTTGATCCTCTTCAATGGGGCGGAACAATTCGGGAAGCACTGGGTCTCCTTGCGGGGAAACTGGAGAAAAACTTATGTCGCCGGAGGTTGCGTCAGGAAGCGCCATGCGGGCAGGGCCTCTGGCATTACCTGATCGATGTCCGTCGCGTATTCATGATCGAAGGGCCAATTTTCGATCTGATGCAAGCACTTCAAGCTGTCACTGCGCATGGGTTCAATATTGCCAAAGTTGTCTCTTCATGCAGGGACAACTTTGCGTGAATGGCCAAAAATTCAGTCCGCTGGGGGTATCGAATCCACCTTACCTGCTCTTACTCCGTATTGTCCTGGCGTTAACCCATAACGCCCATGTCCATACCCTTATTCGTCTTGAACCATGATTCAATGATTACATGAAGACTGTGATTGGAATTCAATGGATGATATAGTCTCATGGAAATGAAATCACACAATCATTGAATCATTCCATAACATTTCAGACATATATTTTCAGTTTCCAAGTACCCGGCTACGGTACGCTGAACCGGTATTTCAGATTCCTTGGCCGAAATGCCGGATCATATGATGTCCCTGCAAAAAGTCAGCGGCAATTATGCGGCCAGCCCCCAGCGATGCCCCTGGTAGGTGTGCTGAAGGGGGCGAACCGGAGCAGTTGAGCTGAAAAGGCGATAAAAAGGTGTCCTGAGAAAGTAATTTGACAGTAATTTGCTCTTTGACATGGCTTCCCGCGTCTT
>NZ_FXUJ01000092.1:0-1096 GCF_900182865.1 Desulfonatronum zhilinae | reverse complement strand
AAGGCTACAAGGCGCAGGATCAAGACGGTGATGAACAGCGTGGTCTTCATGTCTTGCCGTTTGATCAGCCATGCCCGGACCTTGGTGATGCAACTGGGATGTTCCAAGGAATGGCACGATTGGTTTGGCAGGTTGTTTCAACGCCTCAAGGCAGCGTAGCGCCTGCAAAATCTGGAATAAAAAAATGATACAGGTGTATTGCGCCAAAATTCTGGTAATAGACGGTGATCTGAATGATTTCATGCTGAGATAGCTCATTTTAAGCTTCCAGTATCTTGGCAGCGGAGATGGTTCGATGGAAAATCGTTCCAAAACTTTCGATGAGAAGTCCTAACCAAGCAAAGTCACGGATTCAGGTGTTTTATTCGATGAAATGGAAAAAAGCCTCAAAAAGGACATTGCAGGTTGTTTCGTGTTGAGTCATTTTTTGTTATACATTGAGTAAACTCTTTTCAGCAGTACGTCTTCTCCAGACACCCCGCGTCTTCGGCGTCTCCCATTCCTGGGCCGATAATAAAATAGGCTTGTCACGGAATCACAATGGAGGTGTCCATGTCCGCCACGCCAGCTCTCACGCCATCTTTCGGAAGCGATAACGAACCCCCTGCCGGCCTGGATTTTCAGAACATCTTCGACAACGCCCCCCATCGGCATTTTCACGTCCACGCCAGATGGCCGCTTCACCTCGGCCAACCTCTTCCTGGCCCGTATGTTCGGCTATCCCTACAACGCAACTTACTCAATTTGGTCTAAGGATTGCTTCTTTCGCCTGTGTGATAGTCGAGCCCTATGGTTCCTTTTTTGGACCCAGGCAACCTGATCCAGCAAGGCTTGTAAATCAAGTATCCTCAATTTCAGTAGGCCTTTGACCTAAATTGAGCGGTTCACATTTCGGCAGCAACTCACCTGGCAATATTTGATCTCCCTGCAAAAAGTCCGGGCAGGCATTCGATTTAACTAAATATTTTGCTTGCATTGTATGCTATAGTAGTGATATTAAGATTTAAAAAACAAGGTCACTGCTATGTTGCGATATAAGAATAGAAATAGGCTAAGCCTTATGGACGATACATTTTGGCTTCCAGGTAAACAGTCA
>NZ_FXUJ01000091.1:0-1149 GCF_900182865.1 Desulfonatronum zhilinae | reverse complement strand
GCCTACTTTTTCTACCGGGCCGAGCTGCGTCCCAAGTTGTGGTGGCTGACGCTGACCCAGCACAACCAGATATTTCTGAATAAAAAGGTGGATAAATTTCTGGAGGACGTGCTCAAGGACGGAGGGTTGTCCACGGGGCTGGATTTCGTCTTCCAGTTCCAGGGCAAATACCAGCCCTGGGAGTATGTCTGCCAGTATGGCGAGTCCCACTTCGGTTTTGTTTCCCGGTGGATGGAGCGGGAAGGCGCCTATTACTGGTTCGAACAGGGCCAACAGGGCGAAAAAATGATCGCTTCGGACACCTTTATCGCTCATGCTCCGCTGCCGGGCCACGAGACATTCCTGTACTCGCCGCCCTCCGGGCTGGACGCCGCGGACGCCGGCAAGGTGATCAAGCGGTTCACCCTGAAGCAATCCCCCCTGCCTAGGAATGTCCTGCTCAAGGACTACAACTACATGAAGCCCAGCCTGGACCTGGAAGGCAAGGCCTCGGTCCAGGACAAGGGCCGCGGTGAAATCTACCTGTACGGTGAAAATTTCGCCAACAAGATCGAAGGGGACCGCCTGGCCCAGGTGCGGGCCGAGGAATACCAATGCCGGGAAAAGGTCTTCCACGGCCTTTCCTCCATTCCCGCCGTCCGGCCGGGATACCTGTTCACCCTGAGCCGCCATTTCCGGGTTGAATTCAACCAGCAGTACCTGACCACCACGGTCCGCCACGAGGGCAGCCAGGAGCGTTATCTGCTCAGCGGCCTGGGGATTCGAGACCTGGAGGACCGCGACGCGCTGTTTTACCGCAACACCTTCGAGTGCATTCCCGCGACCACCCAGTTCCGGCCGCAACGGCTCACGCCCAAGCCGCGCATCGCCGGGACCATTTCGGCCAAGGTGGACGCCGCCGGCTCGGGCAAATACGCCGAGTTGGACGAGCACGGCCGCTACAAGGTGATCCTGCCCTTTGACCTCTCCGGTCGCGGCGAGGGCAAGGCTTCCTGCTGGCTACGCATGGCCACGCCGTATGCCGGCGAAGGTCACGGCATGCACTTCCCCCTGCACAAGGGCACCGAGGTGCTCCTGACCTTCCTCGACGGCGACCCGGACCGACCCGTGATCCAGTCCGCGGTGCCCAATAGCGAAACCCCCAGCGTG
>NZ_FXUJ01000090.1:0-1150 GCF_900182865.1 Desulfonatronum zhilinae | reverse complement strand
TCATTATTGCCACGAGTAAAAAAGTCGAGATTGCGATCCAAATTTGACTTTTAACGGCATTTTCTGAGGTACCATAAAACCGTTTTATTCGCAGGTTTTGTTTGATCCATTTGAAAAATAATTCTACTTGCCATCTGTAACGATAGAGATCAGCAATTGTCAAAGATGGTAGAACAAAGTTGTTTGTTAAAAATACATAGACTTTTTGGGTTTCAGGGTCTTTATATTTCACCATTCTTAGTTTTTCTGGATAAAATTTGGATTGATAGAATCCTGTAAGCACAACACTTTGATCGCAAATTATACCTGAATTCCTGTCGATAGCATGCGAATATACCCTTCGATACTGAAAATTTACTTTGGCTCTGGTTACATAAAATGCAGATTGTTGAGAAATGCAATAGAGACGTTTGAAGTCAACATATCCACGATCCATTACGTAAATTGAACCAGGTTCGATAGGTAGTATGTCTAATACATTGACGTCATGCAGTTTTCCGTCGGATATATGTATAAAAGTTGGAATATTTCCACGTAAATCTATCAACGTATGAAGCTTGATTGCCCCTTTGCTCTTGCGAAAGTTGGCCCAGGGAAACATAGATAAGCATAAGTCTATTGTCGTGGAATCCAAGGCATAAGCTGTATTCTGGAGTTCGAGCCCAAATTCCTCATCAACATAGAGACAGCGGGCGATCTTTATCAGGTGTTGAGCAAGATCTGCGTAAATTTTCCAGTTTCTGACCTTATTGGCATTGGCTAAAGTGTTTCGGGAAACATGGGACCTGATGCCCATATGATACAATTTCTTCTTCTGGGATCGGAGGCAAACCTCGATATCCCTGAGGCTTTCACGATAAGTCAACTGTGCAAAGGCCATACATAAAAAATGATCAAGGCATGAAAACTCTTTGACTCTAAAATTTCCTTGATAAGTCTCGACACATTGGTGAAATGCTCGAAGCGGTAGATATTCAAGAATCTGAGAAAAAATGATATTGCCTGTGTACATGCCACCCTCCTTATTGTTGAGGGCAGACATGCTGAGTTTCCACAAGCCTTTCAAGTCGTTACATGGCAAAAACTCCTATTAATCCATTAATTTCAAACAAATACATGTCTTGGCAATGACAATGTTGGGACACTAGTG
>NZ_FXUJ01000089.1:0-1163 GCF_900182865.1 Desulfonatronum zhilinae | reverse complement strand
AATATCTGAATCGGAGCCGCGATTAGGTAGACTATCATGATGAAATTCTCCACGTTTCGATACCCGCGAGCCCGAGCTCTCGCTGCCTGGAACAAGCCATTGAAGCCCTCAAGTCGTGCATTGGTATGCAAGGAATGCCAACGATTAATGATACGCGGCAAATGCCTTTCAAAGCTGGCAAGAGCGCTCCTTACGGGCTCCAGGAGCGGACAGTTGATTGTATACTCAGCAGCATGCTTGAGAAAATGGGTAATGCGCCATCTTGCGGCCTGCTTTGTTTCGGCCTGCCGGATCCAGCGCAGGAGTTCTTTGACCCGATATGCTTTTGCGGTGGCGAATCCCTGCTTGACCAGTTCCAGCAGAGCGTTCTCTTGGCCCTCTGTGCGTCCTTTTTCCCCGCCTTTGAGCACGGTCCAGCGAGTATGCTCCGGTAGTTTGGTCTGCTTAGCCTCCAGCTTTCTGACATCATCGACAGCCCTGGTGAAGAGTTGGACCACATGGAACCAGTCTACGGTGACCTTGGCGGCCTTGAATTCTTTCTCAATGGCCGAAAGGAAAGCTGGCGACATGTCGCAGACAACCTCGATGACGTTATCGGGATGACCGCCGTGCGCCTCAATGAACGAACAGAACTTCGCCAGGCCTTCTTTGCCTTTGCCGGGGGTCGCGAAGATCACAGGTTTTTCGGTCCGGTCCAGGTCGATGAAGACGGTGATGTAGTTGTGCCCGCGTTTGGAGGCCGTCTCATCCAGGCCGACAGCCTTAAGGCTCTTCAGGTCCAGTGCGGCAATGGCTTTGGACACATAATGACGGACGATGCGCCACAAGCGTTTATCCGTGACTTCAACGTGGCGAGCAACGGCGTTGACCGGCATCTCACGGACAAGGGACATGACCACTTGCTCGAAAAGCAGGGTGAAACGACTGCCTTCTCTGGCCCAAGGGACTTCCACCCGACGGATGCCATGCTCAGGGCAATCAATCCGCGGCACCCGAGCCGAGAGGTAGCAATGATGCTGAAAGAAGTTCAGGTGTCTCCAGGTGTACTCCTTGAAGTCATGGGCCTTGCATGCGGAACCGCATTTGGGACACGGATACAGGGCACCTCGCTCGGCTCCGATCTCTAACATGAGCTTGGTCGGAGTATCCTCTGTGTCGAGATG
>NZ_FXUJ01000088.1:0-1213 GCF_900182865.1 Desulfonatronum zhilinae | reverse complement strand
AAGACGCGGGAAGCCATGTCAAAGAGCAAATTACTGTCAAATTACTTTCTCAGGACACCTTTTTATCGCCTTTTCAGCTCAACTGCTCCGGTTCGTCCCCTTCAGCACACCTACCAGGGGCATCGCTGGGGGCTGGCCGCATAATTGCCGCTGACTTTTTGCAGGGACATCAAGCAAGACGTTATCGACATTCAGAATAAGCTGGCAGAGGGCAATCTGAAGCCAAGCTCGGTGAACAGGATAATGTCCGTAGCCAAACACGTTTTCACGCTGGCGGAAAAATGGGAGGTAATCGAAAAGTCACCTGCCAGAAATACGCAGCAGTTGGAGGACAACTCGCAAAAGGAGCGCTACCTGACCACCGCCGAAATGCACCGTCTGCTGGAAGCCCTCAAGGGGTGCAACAGCACGGTAGTACCGGATATCGTAGAGTTCCTGATGGTTACCGGTGCTCGCAAAACCGAGGTTGTAGAGCTTACCTGGAGCGAAATCGATCTCACCACGGCCACCTGGACGCTGCCAGCCGAGCGCAACAAAGGCAAAAGGCCGAAAACGGTTCCGCTGTCCGTCAGGGCCGTTGAAGTGCTGAAACGCAGACAGGACAACGGCTCAGAGTATGTATTCCCAACCCCGAAATCGGGCAAGCCATTACAACACTTCCACCGAACCTGGGACAGAATACGCAAGAAGGCCAAGATACCCGACGTTCGCCTGCACGATTTGAGACACAGCTACGCCTCTTTTCTGATCAACAGCGGCAGGTCTTTGTACGAGGTGCAGAAACTGCTCGGGCACTCGCAGATACAAACAACTCAAAAGTATGCGCATTTGACACGCAACACTTTGTCCGAAGCAACCAAAACTATGGACGTGCTGATGGGTATATGATGGGTTAAATTTGCATAATAACTAACTGAAATCTTGTGACAAAGGTTGGCATAACCAAGACTGTGCTGGTGGGTATACGGTGGGGGAACGGCGTGTTACTAGGTGACGCCAAAAAATGTAATATAACTTCAAGCTGTTACGCAGACCAACCTGACAGTGACAGCCCATTTTCAACTAGACGCCGATAGGTGATGCCGGAAAGTACCAACTGATACTTCCCGGCATCACTGTTTTTCGTTGCCGCTTGATGCTTGTACCAAGGTTTTTGGTGCTGAGGGCATGCGGCGTGATGTCAAATCTGGTGCTGGGCCGGTGATGTGCCGGT
>NZ_FXUJ01000087.1:0-1313 GCF_900182865.1 Desulfonatronum zhilinae | reverse complement strand
AAACTGATTTTGATCACGTCAAACCGCTGGCAGGAAACCGGTACTTCATGAACGCCGTTGACATCGACAGGGTTCCTTCGGCGGAAACCTACAGGCAAACCTTTCAGCGCATCGCCTTGAACACTGAGCTGGAGGCCATGCTGCCGGGATGCTCGGTCAAGCTCTGGAAAAAGGCCGACATGGCTCATGAGCACTTGCAAAAAGACGACAAGAAATGGGTCCGGATGGATATCGACCCGGTGATCTACGACAACGACGAGACCAAGAAAGAAGGAGCAGCGTACACCTACAACAAAAAATTCGGGTTTGCGGCCATATTCGCTCATTTGGCTTGCGGATGGATGGTCAATGCCGACCTGTTTCCTGGGAACACGTCTTTCCATGGCCCTGAAACGATAGGCTTCGTGAACCAAAGTCTGGGACTGGCTGATCGCATGACCGACGCAACCAAGTTGTTGGTGATGGACTGCGGCCTTGAGGATCAGGAAATGCTGGCCAATCTGCACGATCGCCCGAATACGGACTTCATCCTCAAACACAACAGGCGTAGGGAATCCAGCACGAAGTGGTTGGAATTGGCCAAAGAAAAGGGCGTATTGATCCGGGAGGACGTGAAAAAAGGTTATCGGATGTATCGCGGAAGCACCCATCGTCGCCTCAAAAATCGGGAAGAGGAGATTCGCTTGGTCTTCGATGTCAAGGAAACCTACAAAGAAAACGGCCAGTTGCTGTTCTTGCCGAAAGTCGAGATCTTCAGCGTTTGGACAAGCCTTCGGGACTTCAGCGACAAAGAGGTCCTGCGTCTCTACAGGATGCGGGGCACCAGCGAACAGTTCCATGCCGAGTTCAAGACCGAGATGGACATGGAACGGTTGCCTTCGGGCAAATTCAAGGTGAACAAGGCCTTCTTGCGCATGGGCATGCTGGCGCACAACATGCTCAAGGTCATATCGCAGGACATGGTCATGGAAAGGGCTTTGGGTTTGAAAAGAGCTACACGGCGCAGGATCAAGACGGTGATGAGCAGCGTGATCTTCATGTCCTGCCGTTTGATCAAACATGCCCGGTCCTTGGTTATGCAACTGGGTTGTTCTCGGGAGTGGCACGAATGGTTTTCCAGATTGTTTCAACGCCTCAAGCCGGCCTAACGTTGCCAAGAGGCAAAGTAAGGAGACAATGCAGGAGTATTGCGCCCAAAATCCAGCAAAAAGGGTTGATCTGGCTGATTTCATGCTGAGATAGGTTAAATTTTCAGCTTGCGCATGCTGGCAGCCGAAGATGGTCGAATGAAAATGCTCATAAACTGTCAATGG
>NZ_FXUJ01000086.1:0-1343 GCF_900182865.1 Desulfonatronum zhilinae | reverse complement strand
CGAGATGACATTCATCACTGTGATCTACCTGATCGGAGCACCCATCAGGGAACTACTCGTTCCATAGCATTTCCACGTCCAACGTCGAAGAACCAGAATAAAAAACCACCCGTAGTGCTACTGTCAGTAGTCGTGAAAAAACCGTGAAACTTCAGAATAATGAGAAAGGAACTCAAAATTGAAGCTTCTCTCTACACAATTCTACAGATTTTGAGTGTAAACATCTTCGAACGAGTTCCATTATTACAGATAGTTGGATGTGATGATTACGAAAGCGAACAGACGTCAAACAGTAAGCAGCTAAGTTTATTTGATTAATTGTTGGGACACTAGTGGCTGAATTCATTGAACGTTTTAGCTCGCCAAAGCCCGTTATTGACCGTTGACATCCTCCTTCCATGGGGGCATGAAAAGGGAAATGCCCCCACTTGCTGGGGGCATGCAACCCAAGCACGGAGGTAGAGCTAATGCCCTTATTTGACACTACTATTCGCAATGCAAAGCCCCGAGAAAAAGCCTACAGACTTTTCGACGGAGGGGGGCTCTATCTCGAAGTTTCGCCGGCAGGCGGCAAACTTTGGCGGCTTAAATATCCCTACAACGCAATTTAGATAAAAATACTTGATTGTTCACTCAAAGCCTGCCACTATGCCAATTACCTTACATCAAGCAAAGGAGGCAGGCCATGCTACCAGGTTGTCGAAGAAATGAGCATTGTTATTCAGTTCCAAAATTTGATTTAACCCTTGCAGAAATTGAAGGTTTTAAGGACAAGCTCGAAGGCTTCCACGAATATTTCCATGACTGCTTTCTCAGAAGCGAGTCCAGAGCCAATTTTTTTCGCTACATGAGTGGCCAGTTCAGTGGACTTGAACGTAAATCAATTGAACCCATTGCCTTAAGTGTCGAAAATGGGAATGTTCGAGCAATGCAGCGCTTTGTAAGTGATGCCCCCTGGGATGACGAAAAAATAATGCTCAAGTATCGTAGTTTGGTAAAATCTGACCTTGGTAGTCCTGACGGAGCCTTAATATTTGATGAAACCAGCTTTCCCAAAAAAGGGGAGGATTCCGTAGCTGTTGCAAGGCAATATTGCGGGTCTATCGGAAAGGTAGACAACTGTCAGGTTGGCGTATTTGCCGCTTATGCCTCTGATATTGGATATTCACTGGTAGATAAGCGTCTTTTTATTCCGGAAAAGTGGTTCACAGAAGAGTACGCTGAGCGCAGAAAAAAATGTAATCTCCCAGATGAGATGTCCTTCAAGACCAAACCTCAGCTTGCCGCTGATATGTTGAACAAGTTGACAGCTGAACAGATCCTGCCGTTTAAATATGTTCTAG
>NZ_FXUJ01000085.1:0-1358 GCF_900182865.1 Desulfonatronum zhilinae | reverse complement strand
TGACTGTTTACCTGGAAGCCAAAATGTATCGTCCATAAGGCTTAGCCTATTTCTATTCTTATATCGCAACATAGCAGTGACCTCGTTTTTTAAATCTTAATATCACTACTATAGCATACAATGCAAGCAAAATATTTAGTTAAATCGAATGCCTGCCCGGACTTTTTGCAGGGAGATCTTCTAATTGAAGGCCCATCCGGCGTTGGAAAAACGTGTGTTGCTTTCAAAGCATTCGAAGAGCTCAATTGGGCGCAAGGCAAAGATTACGCGTACGTCAGCTGCAGGGATCCGAATGCAGAAGACGTAATGGGTAAATTCTTTGCCACGTGCCAGACTGGCGGAAATCCTGAACCGGCGGTAATTGTCATAGATGATTTTCATCTGCTTACGGTAGAGCGCCGCGCCGAGATTGGCTCAATTCTCAAAAGAATGAGCGACCGGGCTTTCGAGCATGAGTTTCCCCCCAAAGCGGTTTTAATTGGGATACCCACAACTGGCGTTTCGCTACTCTCCGATGCTTACGACCTTGGCCCGAGGCTAGGTTCGTATCTCTTGGAGAGGGCATCCGATGCGGAGATCGAAAAACTTATGGGGGCCGGTGAATCTGCCCTAAACATCCTCTTCGAAGATCCCGAAGTCTTACTTGCGGAGAGCGCAGGAAATTTCTGGCTCGCACAGTATATTTGCAATAAGGTATGTGCGACGAAAGAAATCTACGAAACAACCGAAGACACCGAAATTCTAACGTTTGACCTTCTTGCCATTAGGCAGCGACTCATGACAGAGCTGGCACAGAGATACATGCCAGCAGCCAAAATTTTCGCAAAAGGCAAGAAATGGAGGCCTGGAGGCAACAAGCCGTACTTGGAGATCCTTCTGGCAATCTGCAAGATTCCCGATTCTTCGTTTACTTTTGACCGAATATTGAACGTAGTTGCTGAGCGTAGGCAGCCGGGAATTAAAGCCGTGCGGCAACGCATTGCTCAGGTGATATTCGATCCTTCAAAAGGAACGGACTTGCGCAAGCAGCTTGCTTTCGACCCAGATTCTGGATTCTCTATCGAAGACCCGCTTTTTCGGTATTTTCTGACAAATCTCGACACTAATCGCCTCCTCTCTGAGCTGGGGGTTGAAACGTCCACCTTGGAAAAGGGGCGCCTCTATTCGTTCGATGTAGCATGATCTCCCTGCAAAAAGTCCGGGCAGGCATTCGATTTAACTAAATATTTTGCTTGCATTGTATGCTATAGTAGTGATATTAAGATTTAAAAAACAAGGTCACTGCTATGTTGCGATATAAGAATAGAAATAGGCTAAGCCTTATGGACGATACATTTTGGCTTCCAGGTAAACAGTCA
>NZ_FXUJ01000084.1:0-1370 GCF_900182865.1 Desulfonatronum zhilinae | reverse complement strand
GGCTCTTCGACGTTGGACGTGGAATTGGCAATTCTCCCCTGTGGTACTATCTGTATTCGGAGTGAGTGGTTTTCGATCCCTGTTTTCCAGGAGATAGCCCGATGAACGCGAATGACCTTCTGACTCTTGGCCTTGGATTAACTGCTCCTTGGCAGGTTGTCGCCCAAAAGCTTGATACCGGGAAGAAGCCATCAGAGCTTCTCTTGGAAGTCGAGGCGGACCGAGGCACCCTGTATCCGTGCCCGCAGTGCGAAACGCTCTGCAAGGCCCATGACTTTAAAGAGTTTTCCTGGCGTCACCTCAACTTTTTCCAACACCACTGCCTGATCAAAGCCAGGGTTCCACGAGTCAAGTGCGCTGAGCACGGCATCCACCGGGTCAAAGTGCCCTGGGCTCGCGAAGGCAGCGGATTTACGTTGCTCTTTGAGCAAGCCGTCATGCTTCTGGCCCGCGAGATGCCCGTAAACGCGGTGGCCGATTATGTCGGCGTCACCGACAAGCGTATTTGGCGCGTGGTGACGCATTATGTCTACCAAGCCATGGGCAAGCTGGATCTCAGCCGTTTATGCGGCATAGGCCTTGACGAGACGGCCACCAAGCGGGGGCATCACTACGTCACCATTTTTGTGGATATGGACCGAGAGACCCGCCCCGTTATCTTTGCCACACCCGGCAAAGGTAAGGCGTGTTTCAAGGAGTTCGCCAAGCATCTCGAGAAGCACGGTGGCAATCCCGACAACATTATTGAAGTCGTTTGCGACATGTCTCCTGCCTTTCTGTCCGCAGCCGAGAAGACATTCAAGTATGCTTCGGTCACTGTGGACTGGTTTCATGTCGTCCAGATATTTACAAAAGCCCTTGATGAAGTGCGACGGCTGGAGGCGAAGCAAGTCGAGCTGCCCAAAGGGGTTCGCTGGGCGACGCTTAAAGCGCTTGAAGCGTCTCGGACCGAAGAGCAGGACGCTGCCTTGCGAGAGCTGGAGGAACGAGGGTTGGCGACAGCCACGGCTTTTCGAGTCAAAGAGTTGCTGCGCTGGGTGCGCCAAGCCGATACTAGGCAGGCAGCTCGATGGAGGGCTTCCCGGTTTTTCGCCTTCGCCCAGGAATTGATCGGCGACGAAAACTTGCTGAAACCGGTCAAAAAGGCGTTGAGCACGTTCCAAGAGCATCTGCCTCGAATCCTGAGGCGCTGGGAGTCGTTGCTCTCAAATGCCAGATTGGAGGGCTTGAACAGCCTCTTTCAGGCGGCACGTTCGCGAGCCAGGGGATACCGCAACGAGATGACATTCATCACTGTGATCTACCTGATCGGAGCACCCATCAGGGAACTACTCGTTCCATAGCATTTCCACGTCCAACGTCGAAGAACC
>NZ_FXUJ01000083.1:0-1501 GCF_900182865.1 Desulfonatronum zhilinae | reverse complement strand
TTTTCGGAGCATCGAAGTGCAAAAAATTGCCTTATATCATACACTTGGAGATCTGCCCGAACCAGTGTTCACCCACAAATTTTGCTGACGAGCCTCATTTAAAATCACCACACCGAATAGCGAAGCGGTGGCCGGCTCGACCATTGCCACAATAGACGCTACCGTCGGTGTAGTATGTTTCAAGCCGACGATATAGAGAATAAACGACAAGCCGGTGCCGAGTACCCCTAAGACCACGAACAATGGCCAACTCGGCGCTTTCAGTACTGCCAGGGCTTGATCGGCATCGCTCAGTCACATAAGTATGATTGTAAGAACAGCTAGGGCTATCACAAGAATTGCTTGTGGGCTGCCGTGGGGTGCCGCATACTTAAATCCAAAGATGAATACCGCATAGAACAGGCCAGAAAGCAACCCGGCACCGGCGGCGATGGGTGTGACCTCACCCGCTTCGCCCTCATAGATGCCAGTGAGCAGCACCACGCCAAACATTACCAGAGCGATAGCAGCCCACTTGAACAGAGCCGGTCTTTCGAGTTTGAGTGTGAAGGAAACGAGATAGACGAACACGGGCGCACAGTACATCAGGGTCACCGCAACCGCGACACTGCCCTGCGCGATGCTCACTAAATAAAATCCCAGGTTGCCAGCTACGCCCACACCGGCAATAGCCGACCAGAACCACAGTCGACGACTTGTTAGTCCACTGCCGCGCGGACGAATCGATAGCCATACGATAACGACCAAAAACGCGATGGCGCCCCAGTAGAACGACACCACAACCGGATCCCAGCCCTGGGCCGTGAGAATGCCGGCAATCCCGCCTGATAGTCCCCAGCATAACGCTGCAAGTGCCACGAAAGACGTACTCAGCCCACCATTCTGTTTGATAAAAATAACCTCTTTGGAGTTGTTCGTTTCCACCCGGGAACGAGCTTTTTATTTTGGGAAGGAAGTCAAGTAGTTATTTAGATCCGGTGAAATGCCATTCCCGGGGATGTTCCACAACCCCGGCCCGGACCATGTTCAGATCGATGTACAGCATGCACTTGAGCAGATGCTTGTCCGTATCCACGGCTGTGGCATGGTAGCGGTCTTCCCAAAACGCACCTTTGCGACTTTTGCGCTGGTTGTACTCCTGGGCGGTTCTGCCGGCAACCAACAGGATTGACCTGGGCAGGGCCGTGACGTCTTCCTCGCTGAAAACCAAGAGGTGAATGTGATTCGAGGTGACGGCGTAGTTGAGAATCTGAAGCTGGTATCGCTTCCTGGCCTCAAAAAGCCAATTGATCCA
The DNA here is from genome assembly GCF_900182865.1 of Desulfonatronum zhilinae. Classification (NCBI taxonomy): domain Bacteria; kingdom Pseudomonadati; phylum Thermodesulfobacteriota; class Desulfovibrionia; order Desulfovibrionales; family Desulfonatronaceae; genus Desulfonatronum; species Desulfonatronum zhilinae. The sequence goes on along the minus strand of NZ_FXUJ01000083.1, from coordinate 207 downwards.
ATTTTGCCTGTCACGGGAAAATTTGATGAGAAACTCCAGCTTACTGAGTGTTGGAATTGTCCTTATCCGGCAGTTCGTTCAAAAATCCCAAGTGCAAGGAGCAAAAAAAGGGGGTTCTTCGACGTTGGACGTGGAAATGCTATGGAACGAGTAGTTCCCTGATGGGTGCTCCGATCAGGTAGATCACAGTGATGAATGTCATCTCGT
>NZ_FXUJ01000082.1:0-1536 GCF_900182865.1 Desulfonatronum zhilinae | reverse complement strand
AAAATTTCTTCAGCAAACATGGCAAGCCCTCCTGCGGAGAGGGCTACCTAAACAGATTGTGGTCAGTCAATTCCACATTAAACGTCGAAGAACCCAGCAAATGCGTGATGCCCAATTCCCGGCCCAGGATCCAGTTCGACGCCCAGGGCGTCTGCAATGCGTGCGGGAATGCCGAGGAAAAATCGCGCATCGACTGGGAGGGCAGGAAGCAGGAGTTTCTGGACCTTCTTGCGTCATATCGCTCCAAGAACGGGGCCTGGGACTGCATCGTGCCCTGGAGCGGCGGCAAGGACAGCTCCAGCATCGCCTGGAAGCTGAAGCACGAATACGGGATGAATCCGCTACTGGTCACCTTTTCGCCGATGCTGCCCAACGAGGTCGGCAATCACAACCGGGAAGCCCTGATCAGGGCGGGCTTTGACCATCTTTTCTTCCGCCCGAACCAGAAGGTGCATAGGATTCTGGCCAGAAGATTCTTCCTGGAAAGGGGCAACCCCAAGGTGGCCTGGGATGCCGGGATCAACGCCATACCGGTCCAGGCGGCGGCCAGGCATTGCATCAAGCTGATCTTTTACGCCGAGCACGGCGAAAGCGAATACGGGGGCCGGGTTCTGAGCGAGGAGTCCAAGAAAATCAGGGATTTCACCGAGGTCGTCGAGCACCAGGTAGGCGACGATCCGCGCAACTGGGTCATGGATGGCGTCTTGCAGGGCGACTTGAACCCCTATGTCTACCCCTCTTCCGAAGAGATCCGGAATGTCGGGGTGAAGGCCATGTATTTTGCCTATTTCCATCGCTGGAGCATGTTTGAGAATTACACCTACATCAAGTACAAGATCGACTTCCAAACCAACCCGCACGGCCGCACTTGCGGCACGTTCACGGACTTCGACAGCCTGGACGACAAGTTCGACGACATCTACTACTACATGCAGTACATCAAATTCGGATTTGGAAGATGCGTCCGCGACACGTCCCGGTTTATCCAAAACGGCCACATGAGCCGCGATGAGGCCCTGGAATTGTGCAAAAAGTATGACGGCGAATATCCCGAGAGGTGGCTGGACGACGTTCTTGAATACCTGGATCTGGACCGCCGGGAATTTGATGACGTCATTGACAGGCACAGGAATGACGAAATCTGGGAAAAGGCGGACAATGCCTGGCGGCTGAGACATCCTTTGCCGTGATACTGCGGTTTGGTTTACCACGGAATACACGGAATACACGGAAAAGCACTGAAAAAGAAGGTTGAGGGGATGTCTCCTGGGAGCACGACTCGACCATGAGTATTTATGAAGGAGCCGGACATGAATGCAAAATATTCAAAGTTCCCCTGCGACCTGTGCGGGTCAACGCAGAGCGTCGAAGCGCCGTATGCGCGCCTGTACACCAATGACCAGCCCATCCACATCTGCAAAGAGTGCGGTTTTGTCTATGTCCTAAAATGAGCGATTTCACTACATCAGGCCTACAGCGTTTTATTGCATAATATATTGTTTTAATTTATTATTCCTTCCATCTTGATTCAGCGAA
>NZ_FXUJ01000081.1:0-1544 GCF_900182865.1 Desulfonatronum zhilinae | reverse complement strand
TTTGCAGGTATTTGGCAAAAGCCTCGGAATATCTGAAAGAGGAAGACTTTGAACAAGCTCTAGCTATGATTCCTCAAGGAGGTAAGGAAATTATGAATACGCTCGCAGATCAATGGATGAGGCAGGGAAGAGACGCGGGATTGGTTGATGGGAGACAAGAAGGCGAACTCAAAGGAGTCCGCACCACTCTCCTTAACCAAGCCGCCGCCAAGTTCGAGTACGTCCCTGTGGGCTTCTCCAAGAAGGTCCATGCAATTGAGGATATCGATACCCTCAACTCTCTGTCGCTCAGTCTTCTCAAGGCCGACACCCTGGAAACCTTCGAAGCCCTGGTTGACAAAGCCACCGCTCCGAAACAAACCATGCAGTAGCACCACACGCCCATAGGCTTCCCTAAGCCCCGGCATCAAAATGCCGTCAAAAGCCCTCTGTTCCAACCAGGAACAGGGGGTTTTTTAATTTTCAAGGCCGGTTTGGCATTTTATAGGCACGGTCAGGCTGGTTGTTAGTAACTCGAAAGGCAGGAAGGTTGTGACTCTCGGGCAGGTCTGATCGAATTTTTGGAATGGGCTTTTTTTTACTTTTCACAATTTTAGGAGGAAGAAGATTATGGCAACAGCAGCGCAGTATGAAAACAAAGTTAATGCGTACTTCAAGGCCAGCGGTTTGACAGCTACAGCTGCCGACTTGGCTCTTTGGACGCAAAACTTGGTGAACACCAACGGCAACGTCTGGGCTGGCCTGGGCTTGCAGCAGCATGTCAGCCAGCAGGTTGGTTGGGGCAACAACGTTCCCTTTACAACAGCTCTGGCTACTGCCCGAGTCGAAGCTGTACTGACCAACATGTTTGGTGGGCATAGAACCGTCAGCCAGACAATCAAAGACTACTACGTCACCAATCTGGTTGCCGGAACCATCAAGGAACGCGGCTTGGCCAACGCCCTCATCAACGACCTCGGTCTGATGCCCAAGGTTGACGGCACCTACGGCAGCCCCGCTGGTTGGGAAGCTGGTCCTGCCGGTGCGAACTCCCCCGCCCTGGTGACCGCTGCACAGCGTCTGAATTGGGAAGAAAATGTTGAGAACATCAGCGGCGGTCAGTTTGTTTTGACACCCAATGTTGACTTCGCTGACAACACAGGCTCTTTCAACGGTGTTCTTCCGACGGCTTTCAAGTTCACCAACAATAGTGAAGTTGTTGAAGCCCCCGCAGGTACGCTGAATGCCGCAGACACACTGATGGATACAAACTGGGGTCAACTGGGGGTGGGTGTGCCTCGTGACACAGATGTTATGAATATTTACACAAACCGCGCTTTCGGTTTGACGGGTCAGAACCCAACAGTTAACGGTATTGAAGTCATTCAGATTATGATGTCCCTGCAAAAAGTCAGCGGCAATTATGCGGCCAGCCCCCAGCGATGCCCCTGGTAGGTGTGCTGAAGGGGACGAACCGGAGCAGTTGAGCTGAAAAGGCGATAAAAAGGTGTCCTGAGAAAGTAATTTGACAGTAATTTGCTCTTTGACATGGCTTCCCGCGTCTT
>NZ_FXUJ01000080.1:0-1596 GCF_900182865.1 Desulfonatronum zhilinae | reverse complement strand
TGCTGGTTGTCGGCTTCTCCGGAGAATGGCTACCCGATCCAAAAGCCTTGCCAGTTCCCATAGCCGCGTTAGGGCTTGGACGTTCAGAGGCTCATCGGGTGCTACGGTTGCTGAGGGACAAGGCTGATAATGCCGGGTGGAATATGGAATGGCCTGCTCAGTGGTTGAAGCCGTTGGAGTATGGGAAGGCGTTGGGGGTGCAGTAAACGAAAGGTCAAGCCTCAAGAGATATTCTTACTTTGCTGCCGGTCGCTCGGGCATATCTCTGGATGCTTCTCAAGCTGGGCAAGGGTTTACCAGACTCCATCCTGGCGATGACGGACTGCGTTGTACCCATGCGCTCGGCAACTTCCTTTTGAGTCAAACCTGATCTGATCCGTGCCTGGATCAAAACCCTGGCAAAAGAAAATTCCTGCTCCTGCTGAGCGTATTCCTGGGAGTAAACTGGATCGTTCAATAACTCCAGATGCTTTTCGTGCAGACTTTTACCCATTGAGCAACTCCTTGGCGCGGTTCAAGGCTATGGCCAGTTCTTTTTGGGGCAGCTTTCTGGTTTTCTTCAGGAAGCATCGTAAAATGACCACCCGCTTTCCGACTGCTGCGACATACAAGCATCGCCCCTGCTCACTCTTCCCCGCCGCCCTGATTTCCCAAATTTTGTCTTGAACATGCTTGATATATGGCATGCCTATGCTTGGCAGACCAAATTCATTGATCAGCTTTGAGATATGCACCGTCTTGGCCTTTACTTCGACGGGAAGGCTATCGAACTCAGCTTCAACGGTATCGTTCAAAAATTCAACCAGCCATTGCGTCATAATTCAAATTATCGCTTTTTAGCGATACATGTCAATCATCACCTTCCACCAAGCCCTGCCTTTCTGCCGAACCGGCACCGCCCCATCCTGATCTGCTACCCTTCTGGGAACGACCCCCATATTTGCCTTGTACGGGCTCTTCTTGGCCTTTCTTAGCCACTGGCCTGCCAAAACACAGAGAAGGCCACAGAATCGATCCTGGGGCCTTCTAGGGCCATATGCCTACCAAGCCATGCTTTTTAGCCATTCCAAATACGCAATTTTCAAAAAACACCTCAAAAAAGTGTTATAAGCCTATGTAGAAGCCTTTGTAGCTCTCCAAGTCTTATCCAGGCCGCCGTTGGAATTGGTTCCTGGGCGGCTTTAACTTTTTCAAAAGAGGTGTTTTATGCCCAAGGTACACTTACGTCCAGCGTTCGTGACAAGTCCGCCGTTGCCGAAAGACAAGCCGAAAGTTGATTACTTTGATACCCAGCTGGCTGGTTTTTTGTTAGAGGTCCGTGCTACCGGTACGTCAACATACTATCTCAGGTACAGAGACAAAGCCGGAAAGATCAAACAATTCAGAATTGGCAATCCGGATTCCATAACCCTTGAAGAAGCCAGAAGCAAGGCTAAAAACATGAAGAAGCAAACGGTTATTGGCTTCGACCCCAGAGACGTACAGAAGCGCATGAAAGCTGTACCGACGTTCAGGGACTTTGTGAACAATCAATACCTGCCCCATGTAAAAACCTACAAACGATCCTGGAAACTCGACAAGGCGGGCATCGAGAAC
>NZ_FXUJ01000079.1:0-1666 GCF_900182865.1 Desulfonatronum zhilinae | reverse complement strand
GAACTGGAATGGAAGGAGATCGACATGGCCAAAGCCATGTGGACCCTACCGCTTGAACGTAACAAGTCTAAAAAGCAGAAGGTGATCCCCCTGTCCGATGCGGCGATGGAAATACTTGAGCGAAGGAAAGACAACGGCTCCGAGTACGTGTTTCCCAATCCTAAAACAGGAAAGCCCTTGCAGCACTTCTTCCGCACTTGGGACCGGGTACGCAAAGCCGCCGATTTAGATGATGTTCGCATCCACGACATTCGACATTCGTATGCCTCTTTCCTCGTGAACAACGGAAGATCGTTATACGAAGTTCAGAAATTGTTAGGCCATGCTCAGCTATCAACTACGCAAAGGTATGCGCATTTGGCACACGACACATTGCGCCAAGCCGCTGAAATCGTGGGTCGAAAAGTGGGTATGGTGAAGGTGAAAAATGGCACCTAAAGACATAGGATCATTCATTTTAACATGGCATTTTTTGCCGATACCATGATAGGTATGCGGTGGGTCACATGGAAGTGGTGGGTGACAGTCTAAAAAACTATTTGATTTCAGATTGTTAAAAAGCTGTTGTGAAAGTGGATGCCACCGGTGCCGCCCTTTTTCGTTGCCGCTTGATGCTTGTACCAAGGTTTTTGGTACTGAGGGCAGGCGGCATGATGTCAAATCTGGTGCTGGGCCGGTGATGTGCCGGTGGGAGTGCCAAGGAGGTTGATGCTATGAGCGAGAAACAGTTGTATACGCTAACGGACATTGCCCAGAAATTGAGCGTCAACTACAAGACGCTCTACAACTACAAGGACGTGTTCAAGGAATTCCTGGTGGTCCAAGACCAGGGCAGGCAGACCCGATACCTGTCCATAAACATTGAGATATTCAGGAAGATTCTGGAGATGAAGGATGACGGAGCGACGAATGCGGATGTCCACGAAGTGTTGAGTGACTGGCGAAACAGGGAACCGGAAATCTTTGAATCTGGAAATCCTTCTTTCTTTCCTTCTGTCGCTCCTTCTTGCCTTCCTCCTGTCTCTCGTTCTTTCGATCCTTCTTTCTTTCCTTCTCTCGATCTTTCTGTCTTTCCTTCTTTCCTTCTTGATGTCGTTCCTTCTGTCTTTCCTTCCTTCTCTCCTTCTGTCTTTCCTTCTTTCTCTCAGGGAAGGACATTTGTAGAGCAAGCCTCGGCGGACGAAACAGCCTACGAAACCGAGACATGTGCTCGCAGCGATGCAAACTCGGAGGGGGATCAGGGAACAGTGCAGTTCGACACGAACCAATCGGTAGAAGCCCTCGGCATCCAGGCCCAACATTTTCAACCCGGCCCCGACCTCGAAATGATCCAAGACCTTCTGGACCACTCCCTATCCCGACTCGAATCACGAATCCTCTCCGAGGTCAACGAACTGCTGCCGCAGATGAACTCTGCCCTGACCCAATTCTACAAATTCTGGTTCTTCGACGTTTAATGTGGAATTGACTGACCACAATCTGTTTAGGTAGCCCTCTCCGCAGGAGGGCTTGCCATGTTTGCTGAAGAAATTTGGTTCTTCGACGTTTGATGTGGAATTCATGATGTTATCAATATCTGAATCGGAGCCGCGATTAGGTAGACTATCATGATGAAATTCTCCACGTTTCGATACCCGCGAGCCCGAGCTCTCGCTGCCTGGAACAA
>NZ_FXUJ01000078.1:0-1783 GCF_900182865.1 Desulfonatronum zhilinae | reverse complement strand
CTTCTTTTTTGGTCTCGTCGTTGTCGTAGATCACCGGGTCGATATCCACTCGAACCCATTTCTTGTCGTCTTTTTGCAAGTACTCATGAGCCATGCCGGTCTTTTTCCAGAGCTTGACCGAGCATCCCGGAAGCATGGCCTCCAGCTCAGTGTTCAGGGCGATGCGCTGAAAGGTTTGCCTGTAGGTTTCCGCCGAAGGCACCCTGCCGATGTCAACGGCGTTCATGAAGTACCGGTTGCCTGCCAGCGGTTTGACGTGATCAAAATCAGTTTTCCCTTGGACCATCAGCCCGAGCATGGTTTTCAGGATGTTTTCTGTGGATATCTGCGGCCTACCGATGGTCACCTGCTTTGCCACAGCATCAAGACCTGCCAGTTTGGCCATCTGTCCTACGAACACCAAGCCGGCTGGCCCGGCCTGGAGGTTTTCCTTGTGAACCACCTTGGATATGCCCATACTCATCGCCCCCATCACCTGTTGGGTGAGTTTGTAAAGTTACTGCGTCGACGAGAGAACATACCGAATTAATTAATTATAATCAAGAGTGCTCTGTGTTGTAACTGTATGAGGCATGCAACAGCTTCACGGACTCAGGTTTCTCCGTCGACACTGGGAGGCCTACTAAAGATATTCAGTCCATGCTTGGATTGTTTATCATCCAAGCTCTCATGGACTTCACCGACGAGGAGGCCGTCGAGGCTTACTGCTTTTACGATACCGTCCGGTATGCCCTCGATCTGCCCAGGAACGCCTATCTTTCGCAACGGACCTACTACTCTTACAGAGCCAAGTTGCTTGGTGAGGGCCACCTAGTTTTCGAGCAGGTCTTGGAACGAATCAGTGAAAGGCTCAAGCTTGAACACGGCATCCAGCGAAAGGACTCAACCCTTGTAGGTACGCACTTGAAGCAAATGTCCAGGCTGGAACTTTTTCGAACCACGATTCAATTATTTTACAAAGAGCTGAATAAGTGCCACCCGATCATCTTTTCCCGCCTTCCTGAGAAGACCCGGGAAAGATACCTGCCGAAGAAAGACAAAGATACATGGTTTACGGCAGGCAAGCCCAGCCAGTATAAGCAAATCCTGATCGAGGCGGCCAAGGACATCCTCTTTTTGATCGATCGTTTCGCTGAACATGCCTCGGTCTCAGGCCTGGAGACGTTCCAATTGCTTCAACGGCTGGCCAGGGAGCAGATCCTGGTCCAGGACGATATCGTCGAGGTGAGACTGGACAACGAGTTCAGGGGCAGCGCCTTGAACAACCCACACGATCCCGAGGCGCGTTACGATGGCCACAAGGAAAAGGTCGGCTACCGTGTCCAGGTCACCGAAACCTGTGCCGCCAGTACGGATGAGGACAACCCCAAGATCATCACGCAGGTTGAGGTCAACCTCGCCAACACGTCCGACGTGCAAACCGTTGTCCCCGGTATCGAAAGACTGAAACAAGCCGGACTCAAACCGGATACTCTCCTGACGGACAACGGTTACGACAGCGATGACAATCACCAGGAACTCAAAAAGCACGAAGTCGACTTGGTTTGTCCGCCCACGGGGCAAGCGCCGGATGGCCTTGGAGTCCTTGATTTCGCACTCGATGAAGACGGCAAAAGAATCCAGAAATGTCCAACCAACGGATCCTGTTGGAAAAACCGCGTCAACGATAATCAAAAGTCCACGGTTTCCTACTTCGACGTCGAGACATGCCGTGCTTGCCCACATTCCTCTGAGTGCCCCGTCAAAATCACCAAGCGCAAGGCCAAGCTGACTTGGCGCTGGA
>NZ_FXUJ01000077.1:0-1928 GCF_900182865.1 Desulfonatronum zhilinae | reverse complement strand
TGACTGTTTACCTGGAAGCCAAAATGTATCGTCCATAAGGCTTAGCCTATTTCTATTCTTATATCGCAACATAGCAGTGACCTCGTTTTTTAAATCTTAATATCACTACTATAGCATACAATGCAAGCAAAATATTTAGTTAAATCGAATGCCTGCCGGACTTTTTGCAGGGAGATCTTGCTTGCTGATTTCATTCAGTTTCCTGTATCCCCAGACTCTCAGGAAACGTTTTTCAAGAATGGTTTGGTCCAGCTTCCATGACCTTTTGTGATTTTTAACGTACGGGATGTACTTGTTCTGGGTAAAGTCACGGAAAGTTGGAATCGCCTTGATCTTGTTTTGGGCTTCGTGCGGATCAAAGCCGATTACTGATTGGCTTTTCAATGTTTTGGCCAGACTTCTGGCTTCTTCAAGTCCAATTGTTGCAGGTGAGCCTATCTTAACCTGTCTGATTTTACTGGCCTTGTCTCTGTACCGCAGATAGTACGTAGAAGTGCCGGTGCATCGAACCTCAAGCAAAAACCCTGCAACCTGGTTATCGAAATAGTCGATCTTGGCTTTTCCTTTGGGCAACGGCGGAGCCACCACAAACGCCGGACGTAAATGTACCTTGGGCATAAAACACCTCTCTTGAAAAAGTTAAAGTCGCCCTGGAACAAATTCCAACGGCGGCCTGGATAAGACTTGGGGAGCTACAGAGCTCCTTTAAGGCTTATAACAATTCCGTGAGGTGTTTTTCGAAAAATACGGATTTGGAAGGGTTGGAAAGCAGGCTTTGGTAGGTGCATGGCTCTAGAAGACTCCAGGATCGATTCTACGGCCTTCTTTGTGATTTGGCATGCCACGGGTCCAGAAAGGCAAGGAAAAGCCCGTACAAGGCAAATGAGAGGGTCGTTCCCAGAGGGGAAGCAGAGCAGGATGGGTCGGTGCCGGTTCGGCAGAAGGGCAGGGCTTGGTGGAAGGTGATGGTGATTGGCTTTCTCAGGTGGTAGGCAAAAAGAAAGGGAAGCTTGGTGGCTTCCCTTTTACTGAGTTCAATTTTTCGGTCAGTTTGCTTCAGGTGTGCATCGGCTGCGCCACCAGTTTTACACCGAGGGCCGAACATACTTTGGCCACTGTCTCGAAGCGGGGGTGGGCATTGGGCCGTAGTGCCTTGTAAAGGGCTTCACGAGACAATCCGGAAGTTTTGGCGATCATGGTCATTCCACGGGCACGGGCAACGTCTCCCAAAGCCGCAGCCAGCAAGGCGGGGTCGTTCTCGTCCAATATGGCCGTCAGGTATGCCGCGATGTCCTCTTCGTCGTGTAAGTATTCAGCGGGATCGAAATCCGGCAATTCCGAGACTTTGATTTGTTTGGTCATGTCTCAATCCTCCAGTGTGGCAGCAAGATCAATGGCTTTTGATATGTCGGCAGCCTGGTTAGATTTGTCGCCGCCACCCAGCATCACGATGATCACTTTGTCGCGCTGTACCGCGTACATACGCCAACCAGGGCCGAAGTGTTCGCGCATCTCAAAAACACCCTCGCCTACGGCCTTGATATCCCCAAGATTGCCCAGCAACGCCTTGCGTAAGCGGGCATTGAGTCGCTGCCGGGTCGTACGATCCTTCAAACCCTCCAGCCAAGCAGAGAAATATTCGGTGCGCTTGATCACATACATGAAAAAAACTGTAGTCGAACAGCTACAATTATGCAAGAGTGCTTGGCCACAATCTCCACGTTAGTGCACCCCCAACGCCCTCCCATACTCCAGCGGCTTCATCCATAACGCAGGCCATTCCATATTCCACCCGGCATTATCAGCCTTATCCCGTAACAACCGCAGCACCCTATGAGCCTCTGAACGTCCAAGCCCTAACGCGGCTATGGGAACTGGCAAGGCTTTTGGATCGGGTAGCCATTCTCCGGAGAAGCCGACAACCAGCA
>NZ_FXUJ01000076.1:0-2096 GCF_900182865.1 Desulfonatronum zhilinae | reverse complement strand
AAGACGCGGGAAGCCATGTCAAAGAGCAAATTACTGTCAAATTACTTTCTCAGGACACCTTTTTATCGCCTTTTCAGCTCAACTGCTCCGGTTCGCCCCCTTCAGCACACCTACCAGGGGCATCGCTGGGGGCTGGCCGCATAATTGCCGCTGACTTTTTGCAGGGACATCTAGCATTCTCTTTTGCAGGAGAAGCGCGGCAACTTGTTGAAGCAGTCAATGAGGAAATGAAAAAGGAGGACGTTGTCACGTTTTATGACTTCGACCAACAGGCCTTTTTGCTCGCGCTTGATCTAGAGGAAACGCTGGGCCGCATTTACTCGGGATCCTGCAGATACCACTTAGTGTTTCTAGACGAAAACTACCGTCAGAAAGTCTGGACCAAGTATGAAAGGGACGTGATGACAAGGCCAGGGAGAAAGAATCACATCGTTCCTGTGATTCTTGATGACAAAGGGACTGACGGTACCGTTGGTATTCCGAATACCGTGGGTCGGATTGATCTTAGAGATGTGTGGGAAGAAGTTCAGGAGACTCATGCAATCTCGACAGATACGGTGAACACAATCAGAAATCGTTGTGTCCTGCCAATGCTTGAGAAGCTTGATGAAAATTAGCGACCCCGCCATGGTGCCTGTGACGCCGAACCCATAAGGATTGACACGACCTGAAAGGTCGTTTCAATCAAATCGTTGCAGCGGACGTTTGAGGCGCAGCCCATATGCGACAGCAAAATGGGCTGCGCCTCAAGCGCCGCTGAACTCAGGCGTTGGGCTTTCCCAAAATCACTCCGAGAGGAACCGGAACTATCAACCGTTATACCCCCCCCCAAATGGCGGCTATGTCGCCTGCAAACCTCGAGAAAAGCACTGCGACCCAAGGCGAAACCGTCCAAGAAGCGTTGCACAATCTGCGCGAAGCCCATCGAGTTTATAGCTTCAAACGCCTTCCTCATTCCCTGCCAAGCCAACAGTTGTCGTGCGGGAAGAGGGGGCGACGTTGTTCTGTTCACCCCATCTGGGAGTCAGGCTGTGATCAATCCGCAGGGCGTCCAGGATTCGGCCGGCCAGTTGGTCCACAAGCTCCTGCAGGGTCCGGGGGCGGTGGTAAAAGCCGGGACTGGCCGGCATTACCACGGCTCCGGCGCGGGTTGCGGCGAGCATGTTTTCCAGGTGGATGGCACTCAGGGGGGGTTCCCTGGCGACGAGAACCAGGGGGCGGCGTTCTTTCAAGGTGACGTCCGCGGCTCTGTGGATCAGGTTGTTGCCCAATCCGTGCGCTATGGCGGCCAGGCTGGCCATGGAACAGGGACAGACCACCATGCCCTGGTGCTGCCAGGAGCCGCTGGCCGGAGGCGCGGCAAGGTCGTCCTGAACGTAGCTGCAATGCGCCTTGCCCAGCAGGCTCTCCTGGGGCAGGCCCAGTTCCTGGTTCCAGACCAAAGAATCCAACGCCCGTCCAAAAACTTCTTTTGCTATCCCAAGATACTTGGATCAAGAACTTTTTCTGCAACTTCTGAATCATGGAGTGCCTGCGCACGCAACCAATAACCGTTGGAAAGACCAAAAAAACGACACAAGCGCAGGTCTGTGTCTGCGGTGATGGCTCTTTTATTTAAGACAATTTCGCTTATACGCTGTGCTGGAACGGCAATTTCCTTGGCAAGCCTATACTGACTAATGCCCATTGGCTTAAGAAATTCTTCAAGCAGGATCTCTCCTGGAGTAACAGGATCAAAATTTTTCACAATAGTCACTCCTTAATGATAATCGACAATTTCCACATCCTCAGCACCTGCTTCAAGCCAACGAAACAGACACGCCACTGATCATTGATCCGAATACTATACTGTCCAGAACGATCACCTTTTAAAGCTTCAAGGCGGTTGCCCGGTGGTATTCGCAAGTCATTAAGTCGTGATCTCCCTGCAAAAAGTCCGGGCAGGCATTCGATTTAACTAAATATTTTGCTTGCATTGTATGCTATAGTAGTGATATTAAGATTTAAAAAACGAGGTCACTGCTATGTTGCGATATAAGAATAGAAATAGGCTAAGCCTTATGGACGATACATTTTGGCTTCCAGGTAAACAGTCA
>NZ_FXUJ01000075.1:0-2123 GCF_900182865.1 Desulfonatronum zhilinae | reverse complement strand
TCGACACTTAAGGCAATGGGTTCAATTGATTTACGTTCAAGCCCACTGAACTGGCCACTCATGTAGCGAAAAAAATTGGCTCTGGACTCGCTCCTGAGAAAGCAGTCATGGAAATATTCGTGGAAGCCTTCGAGCTTGTCCTTAAAACCTTCAATCTCTGCAAGGGTTAAATCAAATTTTGGAACTGAATAACAATGCTCATTTCTTCGACAACCTGGTAGCATGGCCTGCCTCCTTTGCTTGATGTAAGGTAATTGGCATAGTGGCAGGCTTTGAGTGAACAATCAAGTGTTTTTATCTAAATTGCGTTGTAGGGTTATTTGGTTCTTCAACCCGTAAAGGAGAATGTTAATGAGAAAACTGTTCCTGACCGCGTCACTGGCCATGGCCCTGCTGTTCATGGCAACCCTCAACCTTCATGCCGCCACCGGCACCTACATCGACTGCATCCACGGCTGCCCCGACCTGATCGACTGCAACAACTGCTGCAACGAGACGTTCAGGAGCATCCTGGGGGCCTGCGACGAGAAACGGGACCAGTGCGAGGCCCTGTGCCCTCCGGGCGTCATGGAATGCTTGAACATCTGCATGCGCGACAGGAATGACTGCCTGGGGCAGGGTTCCCGGAATTTCGACTGCCCGCACTGGAAGGCCGGCGGCCCGCAGCAGGGTTTGACAAAAGCATCAGAATGCATTGAATGTCATGAGTACCGTTAGAGTCATTTCGAACATTCATCAGTGAAGATCTTCAATATTTTCAAGGAGCATCATCATGCGGAAAATGTGGAGCAAGATTTTCGGAATAGCGGCCCTGGCCTTCATGCTCTGCCTGACCGGACTGGTCATGTCCGGCACGGCCTTTGCCCAGCAGTGCGTGGACAACGGAGATGGAACCGTGACGGATAACGGAACCGGCCTGATGTGGCAGAAAGCAACGGCTGGTCCAATGAACTGGGATGCGGCCATGAGTTATGCCTCCGGCCTTTCATTGGCTGGACATTCTGACTGGGCATTGGCTGATGCAAATACATTAGTCAGATTGTATTCTTCGGCATGCAAGTCAATGCTAGAAGGGGCAGCAGATTCTTTATATTGGTCATACACCTCTACTGGTTCCGAAGCATTGACAGTCACCTTCAACAACTCTGATACAATTTCTGTTGATAAATCCATCCGTCACCATGTTCGTGCCGCACGACAAAATAATGAGGGAAACACAAAATCGATATGCAGACCGTGGTGTACAGAATAAATAATTTGGAATGAAGCGGAAAAAAGCAGATAGCCAGTCAATTTAACTGCTTATCTGATGAGAAGTCGGCTCGTTTATCCATTCGTTACGTGCGTGACGCAGCGATGGGATATTTTATTCTTCAATGATTTTTCCCTTGGAATGCATGGAAGTCGCCAAGGACAACCTAACCCGGCCAGAGCAATCGACTAAAAACACTAACTATTTGAACATCATTCAATATCCTCAAGGAGCAGCGTCATGCGAAAAGCGTGCAGACTGATTTACGCGACAGCGGCCCTGACCTTCATGCTCTGCCTGACCGGGCTGGTCATGACCGGCGAAGCTCAGGCCCAAAGATTCCTGGACAATGGGAACGGGACGGTGACGGACACGGTGACGGGGCTGATGTGGACCAAGGATGCCAACCCGTTCGGCAGATTGAATTGGCAAGACGCCATGTCCAGGTGCAGCTCTTTCAGCATCTCCGGCATTGGCGGCTGGCGGCTGCCGAGCAGGGATGAGCTTGTGGCTTTATACCATGCAATTCAAGGCGGACATCCCTTTACCGGGGTCCAGTCGTCCAACTACTGGTCCGGCACGACCGACTCGGACAACACGGGCTTCGCGTGGTTCGTGTTCATGGACGGCGGCTATGTGGGCAACGTCACCAAGCACAGCATCCTCCACGTGTGGCCGGTCCGCGCCGGACAGTGAGGTGTTTTGGAGCTCTAGTACCATGTAACAATTATTCTTTCGTTTAGTTCTTCTTTGTGGTAGGCGAACTCCATACAAACCAGGGAGGTCGCCATGTGCCCACGCTACCGAGTCACTTTAACTGAAGAAGAACGCGGAGAACTTGAAAATTTAACGCGGCGTGGTAAAACTCACG
>NZ_FXUJ01000074.1:0-2183 GCF_900182865.1 Desulfonatronum zhilinae | reverse complement strand
CTTCTTTTTTGGTCTCGTCGTTGTCGTAGATCACCGGGTCGATATCCACTCGAACCCATTTCTTGTCGTCTTTTTGCAAGTACTCATGAGCCATGCCGGTCTTTTTCCAGAGCTTGACCGAGCATCCCGGAAGCATGGCCTCCAGCTCAGTGTTCAGGGCGATGCGCTGAAAGGTTTGCCTGTAGGTTTCCGCCGAAGGCACCCTGCCGATGTCAACGGCGTTCATGAAGTACCGGTTGCCTGCCAGCGGTTTGACGTGATCAAAATCAGTTTTCCCTTGGACCATCAGCCCGAGCATGGTTTTCAAGATGTTTTCTGTGGATATCTGCGGCCTACCGATGGTCACCTGCTTTGCCACAGCATCAAGACCTGCCAGTTTGGCCATCTGTCCTACGAACACCAAGCCGGCTGGCCCGGCCTGGAGGTTTTCCTTGTGAACCACCTTGGATATGCCCATACTCATCGCCCCCATCACCTATTGGGTGAGTTTGTAAAGTTACTGCGTCGATGACTGAACATATCTAAATGATTGAACAAAGTCAAGAAAAAGACTGCACTGTTACTGTATTAGCATTGCAATAACTTCACGGATTCAGGGTTCAATGCCGAATGGGCGCGCCTTGTATTCCCGGGCGGCGATTTCCAGAAACTGTCCTTCCCCCGCGCCGATGTCCACCAGGAGATTGTCTTGCAGGCCGATGGACATGTCCAGAAAATCGGCGACATACACCTGGCGGGCCTTGACCGCGGGAATTCTGGCCGTGTACTGGCTGCCGTACAATTCTTCGGACCAGCAGCGGGCAATGGCCTCCGGATCGCGCCTGTGTTGCACATACCTAAATTGAGCGGTTCACATTTCGGCAGCAACTCACCTGGCAATATTTGACGGTTAATCATCTCATTTTAGAGTTAGAAAGCGACTTTCAGGTTCTTTTTGGTCGTATTTCATTGCAGGAACATATTAAAACCTATTTTCGCTATATTTTGACATTTTTTGGACGCAATTGTCCTGCTGGTCTGTCGATTTGTCATCAAATCTGGCCTTACGTCCAGGATAACCGCGGCCCCTTGCCGCTGCGTTCCCAGAGTTCTTTGAAATCCAGAGCCTCCATGACCGCCGCCGGAATCTTGAGCTTGATTTTACGTCCGGACTTGACGATTTTGCCGGCAATATCCAACAGCTTCCGACGCAACGTGGTTGGTGTGGCGCTGACCGGAATCACCGGATCGCCGACATCTCGCTTGAAGCATTCAAAGAGAAAGAATCCAAGAAGCATCATGTAGTAAAGAGCTGAATTCGCGGCGAACTTCTTGAACGGCAACTCCTCGAAACCGAAATCTTTCAAGGATCGATGCACCAGTTCATCAGCTCCGCGCTGATGGTACGATTTGACGACCTCCTCGGTGCGTACGAGGTGTCCGTGGCCGGAGCGCTCTAACTGTTCGTCGATGGGCTGCCCCATGCCGAGGTTTGTATACACAAGCGTACCGGGACGCGAACCGGGCAGGAGGAACCGTTTTTCCTCAAGAAATGGATGCCAGAAAATAGTCCGACGAAAGGTTTTCCATGCTTTCCGGCAATTGCCGAACTCGGTGAATTCCCAGATGTCCTCGTCGGTCTTGCCGTAATGGCGTTCAAAGTTCTCAGTCGGTATGGAGGCGATCAAGTCTTTGATCTCCGTGCAAAAACGCCCGCCGACAATGTAGCCGACGCCCAGTGCCTCCATTTCTTCGAATAATTTTTGGTCAAAGTATCCTGAATCCATGCGGACGATGATCGGCACGTCTTCGCGATACTTGTCCCGAATTTTGGTGACGGCACGCCGGATCATCTTGTTCGTGTCGTCGCCATAGTTGGAATGCTTTGAACCACTGCGAAAAATGGCGTCGATGATGAACGGTCCCCAGGTCATCTGTAACGGAGCGAAGCCGCGCTTTCTCTTGTAAGTTGGTTCGACGAACTCTCGCTTTTGGGCATCGTCGTTGTCCATGATCATGACGTCGAGGTTCAAGATGATGAGGCTTGGTTTTTCCAAGGTCAGCCTCCATATGAACAAACGCTGAAGAATCAGCCGAAACAGGGACGACATCCGTATTGGAATTGCTTGAAAAAATCGTTTGACCGCATGCGAGGAGGCCATTTTGTCCGATTCCATTTCAATAGCGGCTGCGTAACCGGAATC
>NZ_FXUJ01000073.1:0-2408 GCF_900182865.1 Desulfonatronum zhilinae | reverse complement strand
GGATCAAGAACCCGCTCGGCTATGCACTAAAAACAACGGTTGTGAACAAGGCCAGCAAGGAAGGCCAACCGATCTTCAAGGAAATTTTCCAAAGAGTCTTCAACAACGAACTTTAGGAGGCACATCATGGCTACCCAATCCCCCATATTTGAGCATTCCCTTGGCCTAATCCTTGATATCCGTACTTGGAGCGGCTCAAAGAACCTGAAACCCGAAGACTTCTCTGGCGTGGAGCTCCCCCCCGACGAGCTTGTCTCGCTGGGTAGTAAGCGCCTGCATAACCGTGAAGCGTTCCGACCCATCCAGGCCGTTCGGACGAAAACCCTGTCCTACTTGGAAGGCGTAGCCGTCTCTCTGTACTCCGGTAAAATCTGGATCGCACCAGAGGCACGAAAGGACGAAATCGAAGCGGTCCTGTCAGACCTGGCAAGAGAATTCCACACGGAGAAAGGCAAGTTCATGGCCGATTTCTATCAGGAACAGGAGGCTTGGCTGGAGAAGAACTCTAAATGGGTCAGCATCCTTCGGCCATACTTGGAAACCCCGGCAAGTATCGAGAAGAAATTTGGTTTCACTTGGCGGGTATTCAGGATGTCCTCGGCGGAGAACGACCAGGAGTTTGTCGAGGCCCTAACCAACGACCTGACCGGCACGATGCTCCGGGAAATCAGTATCCTGGCCGGGGAAACGCATACCTCTCTGAAAGACCGGGACCGTGCCACCTTCAAAAACCTCAATAGGCTGGACCGCCTTGCAGAAAAACTACGGGGCTTGAGTTTCGTTACCCCCGGCGTCTCGATCATCGAGTCCGAGCTTCAAACCTTCCTGGATCAGCGAGATCACGGCGGCGCACTTACCGGCGCGTCCCTGTTTAACCTCACCCGCCTACTGGTGCAGTTAAAATCACCGGACGTGCTGCAAGACATCCTCGATGCTGCCGAGCAGGGCGATGCCTATCAGTTTGTCTACCCGCCTTATCAGCAGCCGACCACAATCACGGCCCCTGCCCCTCAGCCAGTGCAGCAACCTACACCTACCAACGGCTTCGTACCGCCCCCGGCAGCA
The DNA here is from genome assembly GCF_900182865.1 of Desulfonatronum zhilinae. Taxonomy (NCBI): domain Bacteria; kingdom Pseudomonadati; phylum Thermodesulfobacteriota; class Desulfovibrionia; order Desulfovibrionales; family Desulfonatronaceae; genus Desulfonatronum; species Desulfonatronum zhilinae. The sequence goes on along the minus strand of NZ_FXUJ01000073.1, from coordinate 1,343 downwards.
CCCCAGCCCAGGCTCCCCTCGGCCTGGTTCTGAATAGGAGATAACAGTGATCCCACACCAATCCCTTCATACTGAACTAACCAATATGGCCGCCTCACCAGTGGCCATTGTTTCTGGAACCCTTCCCAAGCTCACTCCGGCACAGATGGCCTCACTCGCATCTGGTCTTGGCCGGAGAACCGGGGTGAAAGTGGTGTTTGATAATTACGCCACAGCCTGTACCGACGGGAAAACCATCATTTTGCCCCTAACCTCCAAGGATAGTTCTTGGATTGTAAGGGGTTATCTTGATCATGAACTCGGTCATGTCAGATTTTCCGATCTGGACCTGGCCCCGAGAAAGCCGCCCTTCGAACGCTCGCTTTGGAACGTAATTGAGGACTGTCGGATCGAAAAGGCACTCGGAGACACTTACCCAGGCATGGCTACAAATCTCAGTACCCTGGTTTCCGAGCTACTGAAAACAAAGGCTGGCGTATTCAAGGTTCAGCAGGACAGTCCACCAGAGGCTTTGATCTGTGGCTTTTGTGGTCTCACTCTACGGACCTTGTATCTGAAGCAGCACATGCTCGCCAACCTGGCCATAGAAGCCAGGAACCAGTTCCTAACCACCTTCGGCCCGGAACTCGAACGCGATCTGTTCGGAATAATCACCCAGATCGGCTCGGCAGCAGACACGGCAGGAGTAGTGGAAATGGTTCGGCAGATAGTGGCCCTGCTGGAGCAGCATAGAGACGCCCAAGATGATTCCGGCTCGGATTCTAATAATAACTCCAAAGAGGAACAGCCGGGTTCTGCCGATCTGGATAGTCAGAATAATCCCCAACAATCCCAAACAATCCCTGACGATCCAGAGCATCAGGACTCATCAGGCCAATCACAGACAGGCCCGGATACTTCGGGCCATCCTAACGATCCTGAACAAGACCCTGACAATCAGGGATCATCAGAAAGTATCCTGGACGATCAAGATCAGCAGGACCAAATCCATGACGATTATGACCAGCCGGACGATCCCGACCAGTCTGAACGAAGCCAAGATTGTCATGGATCATCAGAGATCGTTCCGGACAGTATTAACCCATCAGACCAGCAAGGAGCCCAAGACGATGCAGACCCTTCAATACATAGTAGCCCTGATCCAGCAGATTTGGACGATCTCACAGCCGACCCAGACACCGAAACCCAAGCACCCGGCCAGGATTCGCAGAGCCAAGCACCCAACGCTTCATCCCTGGGCTTGACCCAAACTCCGACCCAAGAAGCCATAGCCCAGGCCCTGGAGTCGCAGGAAGAGATCAGCGATTTTGGCCAGCAGCTCAAAAGCATGGCCCTGAAGTCGG
>NZ_FXUJ01000072.1:0-2435 GCF_900182865.1 Desulfonatronum zhilinae | reverse complement strand
TTTTTCGTTGCCGCTTGATGCTTGTACCAAGGTTTTTGGTGCTGAGGGCATGCGGCGTGATGTCAAATCTGGTGCTGGGCCGGTGATGTGCCGGTGGCAGTGCCAAGGAGGTTTGTGATATGAGTGAGAAACAGCTGTATACGCTGAAGGAAATTGCTGATGAGTTGGGGGTGAACTACAAGACCCTATACGTCTACAAGGATCTGTTCGAGGACCATCTGGTGATCAAGTACAGGGGACGAAAGGTCAAATATCTCCCTATCAACATTCAGATTTTCTCAAAACTCTTGGAACTTCGTGACGAAGGAAAGACGAATGACGAGATGATCGAATACCTCAAAAACTGGCGGCGGGAGTCCCCGGAACTGTTCCGATCTGATGATCTGTCTGACTGTCTGTCTGACGGTCTGACCGTCGGTCTGGATATCTGTCGGTCTGTCGGTCTGACTGTCGGACGGTCTGTCTTACTGTCTGACTGTCTGGATGTCGGACTGTCTGATGATCGGACTGACTGTCGGTCTGACGGTCTGACTGACTGTCTGGATGACTGCCTGTCTGATCAATGCTCGTCGTCAATTGTAACGGGCCACTATGAAGACGACCAGGAGGATGTGAAAGCCACTGGCTCTGACCAATCAGTAGAAGCCAAAGAGACAGAGCCCACCCAGCCACAACCAATCCAACCCGTCCAACCCGGCCCAGACCTCGAAACGATCCAAGACATGCTTGACCACTCCCTATCCCGCCTCGAATCCCGCATCCTCTCCGAGGTCAGCGAGCTGCTGCCGCAGATGAACTCTGCCCTCACCCAATTCTACAAATTCTCCTACGAATTGCTGGCCCGGCTGGAGAAGATCGAAACCGATCTTGGGGTTGAAGGGAAGCCCATGGCCACTGAGTTGGACCTCGAAGCCATTCAGGTAAAGATGGAACCGGCCTATTCCCATGCCGATCTCGAATTCGTGAAGAACTCAGTCCATGAGGGAAAGCCCGACAAGAACGCTGTTCGGCAGTGGGTGCTGAGTGAGCGGCGGAAAGGGCCGGAGCAGAGTTATGCCGCTCTGGCCGAGGTATTGAATGATGCAGGGGTTCCGACGTTGAGTGGCAGGGAAGGCTGGAACCGAGGGACTTTGAGGAATATCGTAGTCGAGCGTTGAAGGAGGTGATGGTGACGGGAATGAATATGGATGCGAAGGCCGGGGTGGTTCTGCTGCCCCGGCTTTTCTTTTTTTTTAGGTCGCAAGAGGGCCAGAGGGGCAGGCTGTGGCGGGAATAGACAGTCCAAAACCGCTTAACTGCTTACGTAATCCATCAATTCAGGGTGAAAGGCGCAAAGCCTCCTCCGTGTCGCCGTGGGCATAATGATGCGATCACCAAAAACAAGCAATTCATTCTGGATGGTTAAGCAAGTGTCACATTCACTGTACCACTTAAATATCTCATCATCAGGGAGTTCCGGGACACCAATGCAAACTCAATTCGGTAATCACAGGCAGTTCTCGTATCTGATGAAGCATCCAGCGAATCCGGACACCCATTTAGACAGGATTTCAGGCATGTAGGGGAGGCTGTCCGGGTTTCCGGGTGTTTTACAGTGTAGTAGGCAGCACAGGGCCAGGGCCAATGCCCTGAAATGGCCGGAACCCCGGACACCTATCGATATCCGCCGTGATTATTAGAAAATAAGTGTCCGGATTGCTGGCTGATCCACGCAAAGATGCCGGTCTGGCCTGTGACTATGCGCTGTAGGGCTTTTCGAGCCTCTGAGCTTGGACGCGGTGGCGGCGGTGGCATAAGTCAGTGGTGAAGGGGAAGTCATGCCCCCCGAAAAGGGAAAACAGGTAAACACCCAGGCTCAGGCCGCGTAGTTACAGGCTTTAGGTGTTTTCCTGGCTACGGAAGCAGGGGGTTACAGGTAAACACCTCCTGACCGTGAATCTGCTGCGGGATAATTACGCAAACGACTTGAATCGTGAGTAAAAGCCTCTGAGGCGCAGGTAGAGGTAAGGCAGGTGTTTACCTGTTTACCGCATTTTCGGCATGGCCCTGCCTGACGCGGTGATTTCAAATCGCCGCGTCAATCTGATCTGTACCGAGACACACCACGCTCCGATTTGAAATCGGACCGTAGCCGATTGCAAAATGATCGGGATCGGGTCTTGGTGAAGTCCGTCCAAAGTCGGATTTAGAATCCGACTTTGCTCTCGCCGATACCAGGGCAAATGGAAAGCCCTCCCGGTGTTCGTTCGAGAACCGAGAGGGCCAGGGTCCGGCTACAAGCCGTTGCCAGTAAGGAAGGTGCCTGATTATTGTTGGAAGCCTGGGGAGAAGGTCAAGGGGATGGGTTTGTTGCTCGGTGGGGTGAAGGGCTGGAGCTTACAAACAGAGAAGCCGGAAAGAACTGAATGTTCCTTCCGGCCTCTTCTTTTTTAGAA
>NZ_FXUJ01000071.1:0-2529 GCF_900182865.1 Desulfonatronum zhilinae | reverse complement strand
AAACAATTATTCTTCCGTCAGCATGCTTCATTTTCACATGACTGCCGCGGCGGTGAATTTCTACAAAGCCCAGTCGCTCCAAAGCGGACAAGACCTGACGACCAGTTAACAGCGGAGGCTTCATAAAGTGATTTCAACAAGCTCCTGGCCCTGATACTGGGCAATTTTCGTTGGATCAGGTTCAAGATACAATTCAATGGCTTCACGGATGTTCGCAAGCGCTTCGCCGGGCGTTTTCCCCTGGGACCAGCAGCTTTTCAGGGAAAGGCATCGTGCGACGAAATATCCGTCATCCCCATCTGTAATGGCGATTCTGAACAACATGTTTTCTCCTAGAACTGGGCCATGGCTTTGATGAAGCCCATGAAGGTATCCGGGTACAGGCCCAGGAAAATAGAGATCAGGGCGGTGACAAACAGGGGTACGACCATGGTCAACGGGGCTTCCTTGTAGTCTTCCAGCCGGACGCCCGGGGCCGGGGCCTCGAAAAAGGCCTTGTAGATGATCGGACCGAAGTAGCTGGCGTTGAGCACGGTGCTGGCCATCAGGGCGATCAGGATCACGATCTGCCCGGCGTCCAGGGCTCCGTTGGCCAGGTACCATTTGGTCACGAAGCCGCAGACCGGAGGCGCGCCGATCATGCTCAGGGCGGCCAGGGAAAAGGCCCCGAAGGTCCAAGGCATCCGTCGGCCCATGCCGGAAAGCAGGCTGATTTTCTTGACGTGCGTGGCCACGTAGATCGCCCCGGCCCCGAAAAACAGCGTGATCTTGGCAAAGGCGTGGTGGGCGATGTGCGTGGTGCCGCCCATCACGGCCATGGGCGTAAGCAGGGCCACGCCCAGGATCACGTAGGACAGCTGGCTGACCGTGGAATAGGCCAACCGGGCCTTGAGGTCGTCCTTGGTCAGGGCGATGCACGAGGCCACGACGATGGTGAGCGCGGCCAGATAGGCCGTGGGGATGCCCAGGTAGAGCACGTCCATGGTTTCCAGGCCAAAGGCCGAAAGGATGATCCGGCAGACGCAGAACACGCCGGCCTTGACCACGGCCACTGCGTGCAGCAGGGCCGAGACCGGGGTGGGCGCGACCATGGCCGAGGGCAGCCAGTTGTGCAGGGGCATGATCGCGGCCTTGGCCAGGCCGGCGATGAACAGCACGTAGGTTACGGTCACCGCGACGGGGTTGGCGTCCGCGGGGAAGATACCGTGGACCACGTCGGTCAGGTTGAAGTCCAGGCTGCCGGCCAGGACGTAGGTCATGATCATCGCCGGGAGCAGGAAGAGCTTGGATGTACCCATTAAGTAGACCAGGTACTTCCGGGCTCCGGCAAAGGAAGTGTCGTCCTGGTGGTGGGCGACCAGCGGGTACGTGAACAGGGTGATGACTTCGTAGAATAAGTACAGCGTGAAGATGTTCGCGCTGAAGGCCACGCCCAGGGCTCCGAAAATGGCCACGGCGAAACAAAAGTAGTAGCGGGTCTGGGCGTGCTCATTGAGCGAGCGCATGTACCCGATGTTGTAGCTGGTGGCCAGGATCCAGAGAAACGAGGCCACCAGGGCGAAGATCAGGGACAGCCCGTCCACCCCGAACTTGACCGTGACCCCGGGGATCAGAGTGAACAGGGTGTAGGTCCAGATCTTGCCGTCCAGCACGTCCGGAACAAAGGACAGCACCGTGGCGAAGGTCAGGATTCCCGCGGCAAAAGACACCGCTTCCCGGTTGTTGGGATTGGACCGGGCCAGGACGATGCCCAGGGGCGCGACCAGGGTGATGAGCAGGGGGATGAGGATTTTGGCGCTGACCAATATCTCTGGCATGGCTTAGCCTCGCAGGGTGCGCAGGCGCGCGCTTTCAATGTGGCCGTAGCGTTTGGCCACGACAATGATGATCGCCAGAACCAGGGCCGCCTCGGCCGCGGCCAAACCCATCACGAACAGGGCCGCGGCATGCCCCACGGTTCCCGAGGCGTCGGTGAGCTGGCCCGAGGCCACGATGCTCAGGCCCGCTCCGTTGAGCATCAGCTCCACGCTGATGAGCATGCCCACCAGGCTGCGCCGCCAGATCACCCCGAACAGGCCCAGGGCCAGCAAGAGCAGGCTGACCAGTTGAAACATGGAAAGCGCGGTCATTGGCCTTGTCTCCTTTCAAAGGCCAGGAGCACCGCTCCGGCCATGGCTACGGTCAGGACCACGGAAATCAGCTCAAAGGCCAGGAAATACGGCTCGATGAACGTCCGGCCCAGGTCCATGAGCACGATCTCCGTGGGATGTTCATGGGAAGCCAGAGGCTGCCAGCGCAGCACCCGGGCGATGAGCATGGTCGGGGCCAGGGCCGCGACAATGCACCCCGCACCTACCCACCAGGGCCGGCCCGACTGCTCTTCCCCGCCCACCGGCGGCTTGGTGAGCATGATCGCGAAAAAAATCATGATACTCACCGCGGCCACGTAGATCAGGATCTGCATCAGGGCCATGAACGGAGCGGCCATCAGCAGGTAGCAGCCCGCCACCCCGAACAGCGTCAGCACCA
>NZ_FXUJ01000070.1:0-2705 GCF_900182865.1 Desulfonatronum zhilinae | reverse complement strand
GAGCTTGCGTCTTTCACGGTCAGGGCGTTTACGCCGCGCCCGAACGTATTCACTGAGATCACGTCCAGGTAGTCCTCGTCATAGCCGTTTCTTTGACCGAGGCTGAAAATCGCACGACGCTGCGGGTCTGTAAGAGGCGGTAGCCCTTCGCCCTCAGTGGGATGGAACGATTGATGAGGCTTGGCCCTGCCGTCACCGTTGCCTCTTGAATGTCTGGGAGTTGGGGGCTGTGGCTTACCGGCAGCCAGAGGTTGAGGGTCCGGGGTAGCCTGTGGGGGTTCCAGGTCCGTTGTCGGCAGAGGTGGGGTTGCAGGCACTTGGCTTCCCTTCAGCCAGGCTTGGAGCATCTGGCCGGTTTCTTCCGAGGGCATGAAGTACGATCCGTCAAAAAGGCCGGTCCTGTCTTTGGTGGCCGTGGCGATATGGCCATCCACGGAAAGCTCCAAAACCGAGGTAAATTCGTACTCTAATCCGTCTCGCTGAACGGGAGCCAAGCCGATCTTTACGGGCCTAGTTTTGCCGGTCTTCTCATCCTTCACCACCTCCCAGGCGGTCTTGCTGCGGATAGTCGCAATGATGTGCAGGGGCGCTCCCAGGATAGCGTCCACCAGGGCGTTGTGCTTGGGTGAAGCCTCGCGCCAGGCTGCAAAGTTGTTCCGGGTTGCTTGGGATGCCTTATCCACGAATTCCAGGATGCCCCCCTCACCGGCCCAGGCATGTGTAAGGCTATCGATAATCAGAACATCGTATCCGGCTTGTCCTGCCTGCTTGATTGCCTGCACGTACTTTTCCGGGCTGTAGGGCGGGGTCAGTTCGGCCACGTCGTAATGAGCCAGGTCGGCGTACAGAGAGCCGCTGCCGCGCTCCGAGTCTAAAAGGGCGGTCTTGCCGCCAAGGCCCTGAGCGATACGCAAGGCCGAGTATGTTTTTCCGGAGCCGCTTGGGCCGATCAGGCCGAGGCGTAACTTGGATTGGGTTCGCTGTGCTGGTTGAAACATGGTGCCTCCTTCTGGTTTGGGGTTACAGCAAGCCTTGAGCCTGAAACGAGAAATGACCATCTCTTGCAACAATGACATGATCCAGGAAGCGCACGTCCAGGGTCTGGGCTGCTTTCTGAATTCTGGTGGTCAGCTCCTGGTCCTGGACGGAAGGCTTCGGGTCTCCGCCTGGGTGGTTATGCGCGATAATGATCCCGCTTGCCTGCTTGATCAGTACGTGACGCATGATTTCCCTAATGTAGACCGGTGCTTGGTCTACGGTGCCCCGTGAAAGTGTCTTTTTGGCCATGACATTGTTCTTGTTGTCCAGCAGGAACAATACGAAATACTCAATCTTTCTATTTTGATAGGGGAGCATGTGAACCGCGACGTACTCCGGACGGCTGAGGTTCAGGCAGTCCTGTCTGGCCTCATACAGCTCTGAGAGAAGTTCTTTTACTCGGCTCATTGGTTGGCCTCCTTGTTGGAAATGAAAAGGCCGGTCCCTCTTCTCGAAGAACCGGCTTAATGGTTGTGATTGTTTGTAATTTGCTGGTGATCAGACCTAAGCGGCCAAGCCCATTCCAGGCTGGTTCGGGATCAGCGAGAGCAGGCTTCCCATATGCTGAGCCAGAGCATCAAGGGTTTCCTGGGTGAAGGCACACGCCAAGCGCTTCGGGGCTGGCGAGGTGTCCGCGATCAAGGGAAGGCTCCCGTTCTTTGGGGCATTCACAACGCTGTCTGAAAAGCCAAGCAAAGCCAGGTCGGCTTGATCGATTAGAAGCACTTTGCGGGAAGCGTCTGGTGCCGATTCGCTTTTGAACACATGCAGGCTTGTCGGGGCCTTATTGTCACCAATCTGGAAAAGCAGGGGCGTTGGGTGACATGGCACAACGTTTTGGGGATTGTCCATGGTGGCGATAGCATTCGGGATAGAATCGTGGAGAATGATGGAGTGCCGGTCTACCTTGAGTGCCGAACTGATCACTTGGCGCTTCATGTCTTCGTCGGCGAGATCAAATGCTACAGCCAAGTCGGTTTCCAGCAGGTCCATATGCAAGGCTACGCCGTCACCGAGGATAAAGCCCCAGCCCTTGATCATGGTCACGGTGCCGGGCTTCTTCTTGAGATAAGCCCGAATTGTGTTTGTCTTTATGGTACGCATTTGGGTTACTCCTTGTTTGGGGTTAATAATGATTCTAGCAGCTTGAAGGCTTTTTGGGGCAGATGATCTACTCGATCAACGATTTCGCAGACCGGGAACAGGGACGTGTTGTACAAGCCCTCAATGCCAAGGGTTGCGACCTCGATCCCGATTGCCTTGGCTTCTTCCAGGGCGATTCTTGCTGATTGGAAATCGTCGGGTTCTCCGTCAGTAAGAAGCACAACCAGCTTCCTGGTTTCAGTCAGGGGAACCATTGACGCCAAGACATACCGAAGGCTTTCCGCAAGCGGAGTGCAGCCACGGGCATAAAGTGGCCAGAGCATTGTGCCGGATGGTTTCTGGCCATGTTTGAGCAGCGAGGCCACCGGATACACGTCATGCCTGCCCGAGATGTCTTGGTTGTAGGGGTAATGGGCTGGGAACAAGGTCAGGGCCAAATTGATGCCTCTCTGGTGGACCAAGGCTTTCACCAGGGCGAAAACAGCCTCCTTTGCGATTGCCAGACGCCGCCCGTCCATGCTTCCGCTGATATCAACCAGCAGGTGGATGGCTGTATTTACTTG
>NZ_FXUJ01000069.1:0-2874 GCF_900182865.1 Desulfonatronum zhilinae | reverse complement strand
TTTGGTCAGCATTGATGGGAGTTGCATGGACGTGGCGGACGAAAGCGTGAACGCCGAGGAATTTGGCCGTCCTGCGTCCAAGAGAGGCATAAGTGGCTTTCCGCAGATGCGTTATGTTTCGCTTGTGGAGAACGGGACGCACGTATTGTTTGGCACGCAAATGGGTTCTTACCGAACGAGTGAAAGGAAGTTGGCGATCCAGGTGATAGAGCACTTGGGGCCGGGGATGCTTTGCATGGCTGATCGAGGCTTTTTTGGATATGACCTCTGGAATTCGAGCCGTACCTCCGGGGCTGACTTGCTGTGGCGTGTGAAAAAGAATTTGGATTTGCCGATGCTGGAACGCTTGCCGGACGGTTCCTACCTTAGCATGATATTCAAGTCCGCCAAGGATCGCCGTCATGGTATCGGAGTCAAGGTGCGTGTCATTGAGTATCGACTTGTTGGAATTCCTGATGCGGAGCCGTTGTATCGACTCATAACCACGATTTTGGATCCTGCGGAAGCTCCTGCGCAAGAATTGGCTGCACTTTATCATTAAAGGTGGGAAATCGAGACGGCATTTGATGAACTCAAGACGCATTTGAGAGGAGCCAAGGTGGTTCTTCGGAGCAAGACACCGGATTTGTGCCGGCAGGAGTTCTATGGCCTTTTGATGACTCATTTCGCGATTCGTGGCTTGATGCATGAAGCGGCCTTGAGCGAGGACATTGACCCTGACCAATTGTCGTTTGTCCATTCCGTAAAGGTTGTGCGGCGAAAGCTGCCGTTTTTCGGCGCTTTTCCCCCCTCAGCAGTGGATGACGTTTCACAAATCCGTGCTGAAGGAAATTCTGGATGAACGTGTTGTCTCGAGTCGTAATTGTAAATGTCCGCGGGGAGTAAAACGCAAAATGAGCAACTACCCTGTGAGGCCGAGAAATTCAAAACCTGAGCCTGTTTCAGATTACGAAATCTGCGTCGAAATATTTTAAATGAACAGTATTGAATTTAAAGGAGAACCACCATGAGTCTCACGGCATCAATGTGGACCGGGGTCAGCGGCCTCAAGGGTCATGGTCAGAAGATGGGCGTGATCGGCAACAACATCGCCAACGTGAGCACCTTGGGGTTCAAGGGCTCGCGCCTGCACTTCGAGGACTTCATGAGCCAGACCGTGAACACGGCCGGGGGCGCGGGCCAGGTGGGCCGCGGCGTGACCGTGGGTACCATCCTGGGCGACTTCAGCCAGGGCGCCCTGGAGTCCACCAACGAGGCCACGGATGTGGCCATCACCGGCAATGGCTTCTTTCTGGTCAGTCCTCCGGGGGAAGAAATCAACTACTACACCCGGGCCGGCAACTTCCGGTTCGACAAGGAAGGCTACTTCATCGACCCGCATGGTTATCGGGTCCAGGGATGGGGAATGGATGGCGGGGCCATCACGGGCGTACCAGGAGATTTGCAACTGGAAAACTTCCAGTCCCCCCCGGCACCCACGGAAAATATTTCGGTCATCGCAAACCTGGACTCACGGAGTGAGCAATTTAATGCGGCGGCAGGGGATATTCAGGATGCATGGGACGGCACGGCTGTTCCACCTATTGGCGCGAACAACTATACCTATCAGTCCACGCTGCGGGTTTACGATGAAAACGGCGGCGGGCATAATCTGACTGTATATTTTCGGCAAAGAGAACCGCTCGGTGGTGAAAATCCCGCGGGCAAGTACTGGCAGTTCATTGTGACCTGTGCGCCGGATGAAGATATGCGAAATGGAGCTGCTGGCAACGCGGTGGCAGGCCTGTTGTTTGACGGCGAAATGCATTTCAATGCGGCCGGTGAACTGGCAGATATGGCTAATCTTCGTTACTATGATGGAGCTGCACCTCCCGCACCTCAGCCTGTTGCCGCTGCCCACGTCCAAAACGGATACCCCCTCCTTTTCGCGGACTTTCTTGGTTCCTCACAGGCTGTTGGCGCTGTGTTTCCTGACGATTATCAACCAATAGAATTGAACTTTGGTGGCTTGCTTACCCCGGCGGCTGCATTTGACAGACCCGAAGCCCTGGCCACCACCAGCTATTCCAGTTCTTCGGCCACCCTGTTCCAAACCCAGGACGGCTATACAGCGGGTTTCCTGCAGAATGTGTCCGTCAGCCGCGAAGGGGTGATAACCGGTCGGTATTCCAACGGACAGGTGGATGAGTTGTTTACCCTGACCATTGGCGACTTCAACAATGTCTGGGGGCTGCGTCGGGAAGGCGGCAACCTCTTTGCCGAAACCAGGGATTCCGGCCCGGCCTACACCGGGATCGCCACCACCGGGAGGTTTGGAACTGTGTCCTCCAACTCCCTGGAACTCTCCAACGTGGACCTCGCAACGGAATTCGTGAAAATGATCAGCACCCAGAAAGGCTTCCAGGCCAACAGCAAGACCATCACCACCACGGACATGATGCTGGATGAAGTGATTCGGATGAAGAGATAACGGGTTGACGGATCGGTAATCAGGACAGGCCGGAAGCGTGATGCTTCCGGCCTGTTTGTTTTCGGTGAGGCGAGGCAAGGGGGGGTAACCCTACAACGCAATTTAGATAAAAATACTTGATTGTTCACTCAAAGCCTGCCACTATGCCAATTACCTTACATCAAGCAAAGGAGGCAGGCCATGCTACCAGGTTGTCGAAGAAATGAGCATTGTTATTCAGTTCCAAAATTTGATTTAACCCTTGCAGAAATTGAAGGTTTTAAGGACAAGCTCGAAGGCTTCCACGAATATTTCCATGACTGCTTTCTCAGAAGCGAGTCCAGAGCCAATTTTTTTCGCTACATGAGTGGCCAGTTCAGTGGACTTGAACGTAAATCAATTGAACCCATTGCCTTAAGTGTCGA
>NZ_FXUJ01000068.1:0-2967 GCF_900182865.1 Desulfonatronum zhilinae | reverse complement strand
CAAGTAAATACAGCCATCCACCTGCTGGTTGATATCAGCGGAAGCATGGACGGGCGGCGTCTGGCAATCGCAAAGGAGGCTGTTTTCGCCCTGGTAAAGGCCCTGGCCCACCAGAGAGGCATCAATTTGGCCCTGACCTTGTTCCCGGCTCACTATCCCTACAACCAAGACATCTCGGGCAGACACGACGTGTATCCGGTGGCCCCGCTACTCAAGCATGGCCAGAAACCAACCGGAACGATGCTCTGGCCACTTTACGCCCGTGGCTGCACTCCGCTTGCAGAAAGCCTTCGGTATGTCTTGGCGTCAATGGTTCCCCTTACTGAAAGCCGGAAGCTGGTTGTACTTCTAACCGACGGAGAACCCAACGATTTCCAATCAGCAAGAATCGCTTTGGAAGAAGCCCGCACCCTTGGCGTCGAGGTCGCAACGCTCGGCATTGAAGGCTTGTACAACACGTCCCTGTTCCCAATCTGTGAAATCGTCGACCGCGTTGAACACCTACCCCAAAAAGCCTTCAAGCTGCTTGAATCATTACTAACCACCAACAAGGAGTAACCCGCCATGACAACCACAGCAATCAAAACCTCAGCAATCCGTACGTACCTGAAAAAGAAGCCCGGCCCCGTAATGGTGATCAGTAATTGGGGCTTCATCATCTCCGGAGCCGTGGCTATCCACCAGAGCATTTTGGAGCCGGATCTGGGCTTGGTCTTCAACCTGTCTGACGAGGATATGCGGAAACAAGTGATCACCACCACCCTGAAGATTGAAACCAACTCCATCAGCTTCCACGACGAGGTTCCCCAGGCCATCGCAACCATGGAACACCCGGCGAACGTAGTGCCCTGCTACCAAACTCCCCTGCTGTTCCAGATCGGCGACCACAAGGCCCCGACAAGCCTGCATGTGTTCAAAAGCGAGACAGCACCGGACAAAACCCGGCGCGTGCTCCTTATAGACCAGGCCGACATGAACCTGCTGGGCTTCCCTTCTGACGTAACGGCTCCGAAAAACGGAACGATGCCGCTGATCGCAGACGCAACGCCAGCCCCCAAGCGCATCGCCGCCGTATTTTCAAATGAAACGGTTGAAGACCTTGCGCGGCATATGGGAAGCCTTCTCTCGCTGATCCCCAAGCAGCCTGAACATCTTGGCTTGGCGGCATAGACTGGCACCAGCAAATCACAAACAATCACAACCATTAAGGCCGGCTCTTCACAAAGGGAACCGGCCTTTTCATTTCCAACAAGGAGACCACCCCATGAGCCGAGTAAAAGAACTGCTCTCGGAACTGTATGATGCCAGACCAGCTTGCACCAACCTATCTCAGCCGGAATTCGTAGCCGTTCATATGCTGCCCTACCGTGACAAGAAGGTTGAATACTTCGTGGCCTTCTTCCTGGACGCCAAGAACAACCTGATTGCCAGGAGGGTAATGAGCCGGGGAACCGTGGATACAACCGCCGTGTATCCGAGGGAAATTATCCGCTACGCCCTACTGAAGCAGGCTTCAGCCATTATCGTGGCTCATAACCACCCAGCAGGCGACCCCCAGCCCAGCACCCATGACCAACAACTGACCCAGGAGCTTCAAAAGGCTGCTGAGCTTCTCGATATCCGTTTCTTGGACCACGTTATTATTGGCAAGTTCGGGCATTACTCGTTTCAGGCCGAGGGCCTGCTCTAGCCACAAACCAAAAAGGAGGCACCATGCTTCAAGAATACTCAGACAAGTCGGCCCTTGTCCCGACACCGCAAGCAATCCGTCCCCGCCTCGATGACCGTTTCCTGATCAACCTGAAAGGCAAAGACTTCGTTACCTACGCTGGACTGCTTGACCTGGCTCATCAGCAGGGCTTGGCCCGGTTGGAGGTGGAACTGGTCCAGCACCCAAACGTCGAAAATGGGAACGAAGCTATCTGCCGAGCCATAGCAGAGTCCTCATCCGGCCAGATTTTCTCGGATTGGGGAGACGCATCCCCCACGAATACGAACAAGATGATCTCGGCCCACCTTATCCGAATGGCCAGCACCAGGGCCAAGGCCCGTGCCTTACGCGATCTCACAAACATCGGGATCACGGCCCTGGAAGAACTCGGTGGAGAAGTGGACGCCTTCGCTGGTTCCAACAGCGGTACCAGCTTTGCTTCCGGCAACGGGAGTGGGAACGGCAACGGCAATGGAAGCGGCGCATCCCGCCAACCCCGAAAAACCACCAAGGCTTCCACTCAAGCAGTCCCGGCCCAGCAGCCTCAGTTGCAGCCACAGCAGCCTGCCCCTTCCAAGGCTTCTCAGAACACCAACGGCAATGGGAACAACGGCAGTAACGGAAACGGCCAACACGGCGGAATCACCGAGCCCCAAATGCGAGCAATCATGTCTCTGGCCCATCGCAAGGGCTTCACTGAAGACGACATCGAGGCCCAAGCCATGGAAGCATTCGGCCTGAACTTGAACGCCCTCAGCGTCAAAGACGCTTCTGCCCTGATCGTACAACTTCAGCAATAACCACCAGCGCCAGCATTTCCAGACCGGCGCTCCAACCCTTAACCACACGGAGGAACCAGTGAGTAACGAAAAACCCAACGAACCCGGCCCTGCATCGGAAAACAACCTGCCAGCCCTGCTCGGAAATCTTGTCGGGATCGGCATCGGCCTGTTAATTGATCTGTTGAGCAAGTCTCGGAGGTAGCCGTAGTCCGTAACCCCCAACCCAAAAGAGGCCGCACCAAGCAGCCTCTTTTTTACCTCTCGGAAATAATACTCAAGAGCCGTTTCAGGGACACCCTACCCTGCCAAACGTCCTTTGAGGGCCTTAAATCGAAAATATGGGCCTCGATATTTCGCTGAAATAGTGCAAATTGCTCAGCCGGGATCGATACCGCCCCTTGCTTGCCTGCCTCAGCTGCCTTATACTGAAAGCCATGAATGAAAAGGAACAGGCCCAAGAATCCGGCAACACTC
>NZ_FXUJ01000067.1:0-3164 GCF_900182865.1 Desulfonatronum zhilinae | reverse complement strand
CCCGTAGATCCAGCAACGTGTGGAGCTTGATCGCAGCTTTGGTTCTTCGAAAATTGGCCCAGGGAAAGACCGAGAGACACAGGTCGATGGTGGTGTTGGCGGCCACCACTATAGAGCCACTCATGGCCGGTATAATGGGGCCACCCCATGGCCAGTCTAATGGAGCCACCTCCTGGCCAGTCTAATGAGGCCACCCTCTGGCCGGTTTAATCGAGCCACCTCGTGGCCGGTCTAATGAGGCCAGTCAATGGCCACATTAATGGAGCCACTTTGTTGGTCGAACCGTCTCATCCGAGCTTCCCAACCTGCTATCACCCTCCGACTTTCAACAAGGAGGAGTATGATGGCAAACAGGAGGTTTTCGGTGCACGAGACACGCAATGTCATTGTGAGAATGCGGCTTGGGGAGACGGACCGGCAGATAGCCAAGGATGGCCTGATGGGACGAAGCAAGGCGTCGCGGTTACGCAGCCTTGCTGATGAGAACGGCTGGCTGGAACCAGGGGCGGATCTTCCGGCTAATGACGTCATTGCTGAGCTGTTCCAAGCCCGGAGGACGCAGCAACGTCTGAATTCGCTGGTAGAGCCTTACGCGGACCATGTTCTGCTGTGGGCCAGTCAGGGCGTCTCCGGGGTTGCCATCCATCAGTGCCTGGTACGTAATCATGGATTTACCGGTGCCTATAACTCAGTGAAGCGATTTCTTCAGGCTCACCGGCCAGGACCTTCGGCCACGATTGTTCTGGATTTCAAGCCCGGGGAGGCGGCTCAGGTGGACTTTGGATCTGGACCGCGCCTGATGGATTGGGTTGCCGGGAACGAGGTCAAGACCTGGTTTTTCGTGATGACGTTGGCCTTTAGTCGGCACCAATATCTGGAGTTCGTACTGGATCAGAAGGTAGAGACGTGGCTTGGATGCCATCGGCGAGCGTTTGAATTTTTCGGCGGGATTCCCCGCAAGGCGATCATCGACAATCCCAAGTGCGCGATCACCAGGGCTTGTTATACGGACCCTGAGGTGCAGCGTGCGTATGCCGAATATGCCGAAGAATATGGCTTTTTGATTTCCCCGTGCCCTGTGGCCGACGCCGCGAAGAAAGGCATCGTTGAATCCGGAGTGAAGTACGTCAAGGAGAACTTCATGCCCTTGCGAGTATTTCGGGATCTGCCGGACATGAACCGTCAGGGGCGGGAATGGGTGCTGGAGACCGCTGGGAATAGAATCCACGGCACGACCAAGGAACGTCCGTTGAGTTACTTTGTGGAGGTGGAGAAGGCCTTCCTGAAGCAGTTACCCGCCGTGCCCCCGGAGATCGCAGCCTGGGAGCGAGTAAAGCTGCATCCTGATTGCCACGTGAATTATGACAGCCGTCGGTATTCGGCGCCGCATACCCTTATCGGCCAATATCTCTGGTTGCGGGCCACGGAAACGACGGTTCAGATATTTCACGAAGAGTCGTTGGTTGCCACGCATGTGCGTCAAGTCAGACCGGGCAAACGCTCCACCATCGAGGATCATTACCCGCCCAATGCCCAGGCCTATCTGATGGCCACGCCGCAATGGTGCCTGCAGCAGGCGGAAAAGGTGGGCGAGAACTGCCTTGAGCTTATCGAGGCGCTGTTTGCGGACAAGGTGCTGGACAAACTGCGCTCCGCCCAAGGGGTCATCCGCATGGCGGATAAATATGGCCACAAAAGACTGGAGGCGGCCTGTGCACGGGCCATTGCCCATGACACTGCGACTTATGTGGCGGTCAAAGGCATTCTGACAAAGGGGCTGGATCAGGAACCCGCACGGCAAGCCGTGCCTCTGGGCGAGACCTATGGCGGGAAGGCTCGGTTCATCCGAGGCACCTTCCCGTTGCAGTAGGAGGCCGTAATGAACCCGATGCCTCAACTTTTGCCCTTGCTCAAGCAGCTGCGTTTGTCCGGCATTCTGGATTCTCTGGACATCCGTAACCGCCAAGCCATTGATGGAAAGCTGCCCTATACGGACTTTCTGGCCTTGCTCGTCGCGGACGAAGTGGCCCGACGCGAACAGCAAAAGTTCGCCAAGTTGCAACGCCGCTCCGGCTGCAATGCCCAAAAGACCTTGGAGACATTTGACTTCACCTTCAACGCCGGAATCAATCAAGGCCTTGTCCGGGACCTGGCCACCGGCCGGTTCATAGACGAGAAAGCCCCAGTGCTGATTCTCGGCCCGTGCGGCACTGGCAAAAGCCATCTGGCTCAGTCCCTGGGGCATATGGCCGTACGCCGCGGCCACGACACGCTGTTCATCAGCCATGCAAAGCTGCTCGGCATGCTGTCGGCGGCCCGAGCTGTAGGCAACTACGAGCGGAAGCTGGCCCAGTTGGCCAGGGTGGATTTACTGATCATTGACGACTTTGGGCTCAAGCCCATGCGCCCCGGCCAAGATGAGGATTTCCACGACCTGGTCACGGAACGCTATGAGCGTCGGGCCACGGCCCTGACCAGCAATCTCGACTTCAGCGAGTGGGCCGAAGCGTTCCCGAACAAACTGCTGGCCTCGGCTACTCTGGATCGGATCAGACACGGCGCATATCAGGTCGTTCTGACCGGAAAGACCTATCGGGTGCCAAGAAGCCGCGAAGGGAAGAAATAGTTTGTGATTTCAATCAATAAGAGTGTCGTGCCGGAATGTGACCCGGCACGACTATCGAACACGGCCTTAACAAGTTTTATCAGCTTGGGAAAAATGATGTTTCATCCTTCAATATATTCAATGATGTCAGCTGATAACCAGATATTGAATAAGGCGGGAGTCCAGGGTTGGCCAGGCTCACGATTTTAAGATGAAAGGAAACAGCACCCAAGGCCAAACTGAAAAAAAATGCAAGTCATTTCAAGCAATAATCAAGGCAACTGAGGCACGACTGGTCTGTCATGCGGTTTGCATCGCGACATTTTTGGGGATGTCGCTCGCAAACCGCCCGCCAGCCCAGTCTTTACGCCATAATCCACGGAAACTCGGAAAAGACGGACCTTGACCTCAAAGTGGCTCCATTAAGGTGGCCATGGGTGGCTCCATTAGGGTGGCCATTGACAGTGGTGGCGTCCAGTGCGTAGACTGTTTGCTCCAACTCCAATCCGAAGTCTTCGTCGGAATAAAGTTTCCTGGCTATGCCAATGAGTCGATTGGC
>NZ_FXUJ01000066.1:0-3371 GCF_900182865.1 Desulfonatronum zhilinae | reverse complement strand
TTGTTCCAGGCAGCGAGAGCTCGGGCTCGCGGGTATCGAAACGTGGAGAATTTCATCATGATAGTCTACCTAATCGCGGCTCCGATTCAGATATTGATAACATCATGAATTCCACATCAAACGTCGAAGAACCCAGATTGTTCACCTGCATCCCGTCCACCACATGCGGCTCAGCCCCGCGCTGCTTCAGATGCAAAGCCAGATTGTGCCCGATAAACCCGGCCCCGCCGATCAGGGCGATGCGCCGGCCTTTGAGATCGATTGTGTTGCTCACGTGCTTTTCCTTGCAAAGTTTGGCCCACGGAAGACACGGAAGGTCACGGAAATTGAGAGAAGGGCCTATTCCGTGATTTTCCGTGTGTTCCGTGAGCAGGTATCTTGAATGTCCCTTCAGCCACGTTTTACGGCTTGCATGGTTAGACCGAGTTGTCTGAAAATTGCCGCTATTGTTCCCTGTTTCAGTTCCTTTGAGCCCCAATCGGGAATAATGGTTGCTTGGCCGTTGGCGGGGTTGTGCCATTTCCTGTGGGAGCCGCCTCTTCGACGCGGTATTTCATGACAACCATTCTCAGCCAGCAATTTTGCCAGCTCCTTGTATTTCATGCCTCGGCTACCACCAGCGTCTCGAACTGAACGGGAGTGGGCGCACGATCCGTCTGCATTTCAGCGGGGAAAGGTCGCCCCATGTCCTGGTACAACTCAATCGTAGCCGCAATGGCATCCTTCAAGTGGGCGTCAATGCTCTCAAGAGCGTCCACTTCCGTGATCAATTCCGGAATCAAGGGGCTGGTGATCGTCCACCCCCCTGCATCCTGCGCCTCAAGCAACAGCGGAATTTTATACATTCTGTTCATCTTTTGGTTCTCCCTTGCAATGCATAAGCTGAATGTCGATCCGCAACAATAGACACACGACGCGCTTACTTCACAGCCAACCGCACACGCTCCCCGATATATCGCATATCCTCCAGGTCCAGATGCGGCCCCACGGGCAGGGCAATCATGGCGTCGCTGATCCGGGCCGCGTTGGGGAAGCGGGAGGGGTCGTAGCCGTACTTGCCCCGGTAGTATTGCATCCTGGGCACTGGCTGGGGGTAGTAAACGCTGGTGCCCACGCCCTGCTTGCCCAGCTCGGCCATGATTTCCGGACGCTTCTCCATTGCCTGCTCATCCAGCAAAGCCCCCAGACAGTAGTGACAGCTTTCCAGGTGGTCGCCACAGGGTTGGGGCAGGACGCGCAGGCCGGGGATGCCTGCCAGGTGTTCGGCCAAGGCCGTGAAATTCTCCTTGCGTTTGGCCAGAAACCCCGGAAGCTTCTTGACCTGCTCCATACCAATGGCTGCGTGGATCTCGCTCATCCGGTAATTGAAGCCCAGGGCAACGGTATCGTACACACCGGGAACCTTGCGCTCGCCATGGGTCCGGTTCACGCCGAAAGCCTTGAGCAGCTTCAGCCTGGCGCCCAGTTCCGGATCGCGCAGGATGACCATCCCGCCCTCGGCAGTGGTCATATGCTTGACCGGGTAAAAGGAAAAGGCTCCGGCGTCGCCCAGCAGCCCGGCATGGACGCCGTCCACCTTTGCGCCTGGGGCCAGGGCGCAGTCCTCGAGCACGAACAGGTTGTGCTTTTTGGCAATGGCCACCACTTGCGGCATGTCCACAGGAACGCCCAGGTAGTGGACCACGGCAATGGCCTTGGTCCTGGGGGTAATGGCTACTTCAATGGCTGATATATCTATATTGCCGGTTTCAAGTTCGGCATCCAGAAACACAGGTTTCGCTCCGGTCAGTTCCACGGCATGAGCCGTAGCGATATGGGTCTGGGCCGGGACAATGACCTCATCGCCCGGGCCGTAGCCCAGGGCAAAATAGATCAGGTGCATCCCCGCGGTGCAGGAGGACACGCTGACCGCATGGGGCGCGCCGGTGAAGGCCGCGAACTGCTCCTCAAACTGGGTTGATACGGGACCATGCACCAGAATCGGCCCCTGCAAGACCTTCATCACGGCATCCTGCTCTTCCTGACCGATCATGGGCCGACCGAACGGTATGGTGCGCATTATGGCTCCTTGTTGTTTCATAGATATTCAATATCCACGATCTTGCCGCTCTGAACCGCCTGTTCCGCAGCCAGGCAGACGCTCATGGCGGCAAAGACGTCTTCTTGCGGGACCAAAGCCTGAGACTTATTTTTGAATAGTGCGTCAACAAAAGAAATCAGGGCTTGGCCGCGGTGCTGCTTGGCTGGATAGCCGTCATGCTCGGGCCGCAACGGCTGCGCAAGATCACTGGAATCAATCCATACCGTTCCACTGGTCTCATGCAAAAAAGTTGAGCGTGTTCCAAATACCTTCAGTGCATGAAAGTGGGGATGGACACACCCGCCATGTGCGGAAATCTTGGCGGATGTCTGATCCGCAAAGCCCAGCAGAAGCACGGCGAAATCATTATGCCGCTGCTTCGAGCCTACGGCGGCGATACGGCTGCCCAAAGCCTGAACCGTGACCGGCCTCTTCCCAGTTATCCACAAGAGCAGGTCCACCATGTGCACCGCTGCGCCGTGGATAATGGAATAAAACCCGGCCTCGGCCCGCCAACCGGATATGATTTTTTCCTTCCTTCCCCACAGATAGTCGGCTTCCAGATGGTAGACCTCCCCCAGTTCCTGGCTTTGAATCGCACTACGCACCCGGCCAAAAAGGGGTGTTGTCCGCAAAACCAGGTTGGATGAAAGCCTTAGATCAGGGCGTGCTCTGAGTGCGCTGCGGATATGCAGAGTCTCTTCCCTGCTCAAACACATGGGCTTTTCCACGTAGACATTCTTACCATGTTCCAAGGCGCTGACGACCTGGCAATGGTGGGCTTCGTCATAAGAGGCCACGCAGACCAAATCGATATCCGGATCACTCAGGACATCCTGGTCAAGACTGGTTAACCGCGCCTCGGGCAGTTCAGCGCCAAGGGCGGACAACCTGTCGCCATCCAGATCGCAGAGCCAGGCCAGCTCACAGTCCGGATGCGTGGATAAGCACCGTGCCTGATGCGCCCCGACACCCAGACCGATCACAGCGGCTTTGATTTTACACTGGTTTGTCATGTTATAGGCTTGTCCGATGTCGAGGTTCGACGTCGATCACTCTTCCCTCACCGGAAATTTCTCCGCATACCCTTCGCCTTCGGCCAAATACCAAGCCTCAAGTCGCTTCAAATCGCCAAGTTCATCCACGGCAAGACGCAAGTCCGGGTCATTGGGACACGCGCATTCCATATTATTGATCACTAGTGTCCGGAACATTAATCAAATAATCTTAGCTGTTTAAAGGGCGAAAGGGGCTCGCCTTTGCAGCCTGAAAATAAAAGCAGTTGATTTAA
>NZ_FXUJ01000065.1:2502-3829 GCF_900182865.1 Desulfonatronum zhilinae | reverse complement strand
TGCAGGGACGACTCCAGGTGCAGGGCCTTGCGGGTTTCATACTGGTTTAGGAGATGGACCACCGAGGGATTGATGGTTTTCAGGGCCAGGGTGGGCATCAGGCCCAGGTACAGGACCAGCACGGCCAGGGGGGCCAGGTAGACCCATTCGCGGGTATTCAGGTCCTTCCAGTTCGCTGCCTGGGACGGCTGGCCCCAGGCCAGCTTTAGGCCCAGGCGGAGCATATAGGCCGCAGCCAGCATCACCCCGGGGATGGTCAAGGCGCCTAGGAGGTAGTTGGCCTCGAACACGCCGATGAGCACCAGGGCTTCGGAAACGAAGCCGTTGGTGCCGGGGAAGCCGAAGGACGCGATGGCGAACAGGCCGAAGAAGAACATGTAGGCGGGCAGGTATTTGCCCAGGCCCATGTTGTCCGCGATTTCCCGGCTGTGGCTGCGTTCGTAGATCGCGCCCACGAGCATGAACAGCGCCCCGGTGGTGATCCCGTGGTTGATCATCTGCATGATCGCCCCTTCCACCCCGCGCATGGTGAAGACGAAGATGCCCAGGGTCACGAAGCCCATGTGGGCCACGGAGGAATAGGCGATCAGCTTCTTCATGTCCCTCTGGCCCAGGGCGATGGCCCCGCCGTAGAGGATGGAGATGATGGAAATGGTGATCATCAGCGGCGCAAAGTATTCGCTGGCCGCCGGGGTCAGGGGCAGGCAGAAGCGTAAAAAGCCGTAGGTGCCCATTTTGAGCAGGATGGAGGCCAGGAGCACCGAGCCCGCGGTGGGCGCTTCCACGTGGGCAGCCGGAAGCCAGGTGTGGAACGGGAACATGGGCACCTTGATGGCAAAGGCCAGGGCCATGGCCAGGAAGGTCCAGAACTGGAAGTTGAAGGCGTATTCATGGGTCATCAGTTCCGGGATGGAGAAGGTTCCGGTGTTCACGAAAAATGCCACGATGGCCGCCAGAAACAGCGTGCTGCCGGCCAGGGTGTAGATGAAAAACTTCAGCGACGCGTAGCGCTTGTTGGGCCCGCCCCAGACCGCGATGAGCAGGAACATGGGGATGAGCATGGCTTCCCAGAAGATGTAGAACAACACGAAGTCCAGGGCCGAAAAAATGCCCACGCAGGCCCCGATCATCAGCAGCAGGCAGAAATGGAACTCCTTGACTCGTTTGCCGATGTAGGTCCAGGAGCAGAGTACGCACAGGGGCAAAAGCAGCACGGTCAGAAAGATCATCAGGATGCTGATTCCGTCCACGCCGACATGGTAGTTCATGTTCCAGGCCGGGACCCAGGGCATGATCTCCACGAACTGGAAGTTCGCGGTAGTCAGGT
>NZ_FXUJ01000065.1:0-1893 GCF_900182865.1 Desulfonatronum zhilinae | reverse complement strand
GATGTACAGGGTCTCGAAGTCCAGGTTGCGCTGGGCATGGGGCTTGAGCACCCCGCGCATGACCATAAAGCCCAGGCCGGTGAAGCCCAGCAGCATCAGGGTCATCAGGACTTTCCAGGACGACCAGGGCTGGAAGTCGTACGCGCCGGGATAGGGCAGGAAGCGGTACAGCAGATCCGGGTACAGGCCCTGGGCGATGCACAAAAAGGCCGCCGCGCCCATGGCAATGTACATGTTCACCGGAATGGGCTTGAGCGGCTTGTCGTAGGTCGGCTTGCCGCCCCAGAAGGCGAAGTAGGGCAGCTTCAGGCCCACGGAAAGAAACGTGCCCACCGCGGCCACTTCCATGAGCATGCCCAGGAGCACCTGGTGGTCGTTGAAGGCCCCGGCGATGGTCATGGTCTTGGAGACAAAGCCGTTGAAAATGGGCATCCCGGAGATGGACAGGCCCGCGACCACGTAGGCCAACATGACCAGGGGCAGGCGCCCGGCCAAGCCGCCCAGCTCGTTGAGCTTGGCCGTTCCGGCGGCATAGAGCACCGCGCCAACGCTCATGAACAGCAGGCCCTTGTAGAGGATGTGGGCGTAGGCGTGGGCGCAGGTGCCGTTGAGCGTCATGGCCGTGCCGATGCCGATGCCCGCGACCATATACCCCACCTGGGACATGATGTGGTAGGAGAGAATACGCCGGGCGTTGTTTTCCATGGTCGCGTAGAAGACGCCCCACAGGGCCATGGCCACGCCCATCCAGGCCAGAAATTCCCAGCCGGCGAAGCCCCGGGCCAGGACGTAGACCGCGGTCTTGGTGGTGAAGGCGCTCATGAACACCGCGCCGGGGATGGTCGCCTCGGGATAGGCGTCCGGCAGCCAGGCGTGGGCGATGACAAAGGCCGCGTTGACCCCGAAGCCGAGCATGATCAGCCAGTCGTAGTACTGGCCGTCGGCCGGGATGATTCCGGTGAAGGTGAAGTCGCCCACCACCTGGTAGCGCAAGAGGATCCCGGCCAGCATCATCAGCCCGCCGATGGTGTGGATCACGAAGTAGCGGATGCCCGCGCCCACGGCCCGAGGGTTCTGCTTGGAATTGAACCAGATCAGCAGGGTCGAGGCCACGCTCATGATTTCCCAGAAGATGAACAGCGTCACGTAGTCCCCGGCAAAGACGCAGCCAAAGGCCCCGCCCACATAGACCGCCGCGGCCACGTGGTGACGGATCTCCTTGAGGTGAAAGGCGTAGATGAAGCCGATCAGGGCCTGAATGGCGAAGACGTTGGCAAAAAGGAGAGACAAGCCGTCCAGTCGTCCCAGAGAGAGGTCCATGCCCAGGTAGCGCAGATGGAGATGATCGCCCGGCGTGGCCGAGAACACGGCGATGATGGCCAGGATCGGGGCTAAAGGCAGCAGCCAGCGCCACCAGGTCACGGTTGTCCGGGCCAGGAGCAGGAGAACCAGTCCCAGGCCGAAAAAGGCGATGGTCGGGTGGAAGAAACTAGTCATGGATGTCCTCGGGAGCGCCGATCAGTGGAGCGACGATGCGTTTCATCACAAAGGCCATGGCCACGGCCAGAACGAACCCGAACCCGGCCCAGAAGCCGGGATAGACTTCCCAGGCCACGTGCGGGTCGTAGGGGCCGATGAAGAAGTTCAAAACCACCAGGATGGCCAGGACGGCGAAGAAACCCAATTTGAATTGGCCGGAGTAGGCCGTCAATCGGTCAATCAGTTTGCATTCACGATGCTCCATGGACTCCTCCAAAACTGTTTCCATCTTGATATTCATTGTGAAGATGCGATCATACATTTTCAAGAAAGTCGGTGAGTTCTATGTCCGCATCCCGCAGAGCGCCCTTGAGCGTGTACCGATCAATTTCAGGGTGGTGCGGAAAAACAATT
>NZ_FXUJ01000064.1:0-3889 GCF_900182865.1 Desulfonatronum zhilinae | reverse complement strand
AAGACGCGGGAAGCCATGTCAAAGAGCAAATTACTGTCAAATTACTTTCTCAGGACACCTTTTTATCGCCTTTTCAGCTCAACTGCTCCGGTTCGCCCCCTTCAGCACACCTACCAGGGGCATCGCTGGGGGCTGGCCGCATAATTGCCGCTGACTTTTTGCAGGGACATCAAGTCGTGCAGCAATTTCCAGTTGTCTCAGTTTGCGTCGCGCCACCTTGGAAATGTTTACAAAACGCTTGACGCGCAGGAAGGGACAGACTCAATATTCTATTCCTGTTCACCCCATCTGGGAGTCAGGCTGTGATCGATCCGCAGGGCGTCCAGGATTCGGCCGGCCAGTTGGTCTACAAGCTCCTGCAAGGTGCGGGGGCGGTGGTAAAAGCCGGGACTGGCCGGCATGATCACGGCTCCGGCGCGGGTTGCGGCGAGCATGTTTTCCAGGTGTATGGCATTTAAAGGGGTTTCCCTGGCGACGAGAACCAGGGGGCGGCATTCTTTCAAGGTGACGTCCGCGGCCCTGTGGATCAGGTTGTTGCCCAATCCGTGCGCTATGGCGGCCAGGCTGGCCATGGAACAAGGACAAACCACCATGCCCTGGTGCTGCCAGGAGCCACTGGCCGGAGGCGCGGCAATGTCGTCTTGTGAATAGCTGCAATGGGCCTTGTTCAGCAGATTCTCCTGGGGCAGGCCCAGTTCCTGGTTCCAGACCAGCCATCCGGCCTGGGATACAATCAGGTGCAGTTCGCAGAAATTTTGCAGATTCCCGGCCAGGGTTTCGGCATAGGCCATGCCGCTGGCTCCGGTGACGGCCAGGACGATGCGGTTTCGCGCGGATTGGGGCATATTGGAGGCTACCTTTGTTGGAGGGTTTGCCAGAGTCGTTGGATGGTCTCGGAGAAGCGCGGATCGGAATGGGTCGGCATGCGCCGGGCCGGAGGCTTGGCCCGGGCGTCCAGGAGCAGTTTTCCGCCTTGTCCCGGCGTTGTCGATGGATGCCATGGGGCCAGCGGACCCTGGATGCGGACCATGTCCCGATCCGGGTCCAAGCAGTTGCCCAGGCGCCAGAGAACCTGAGAAACGTCCGCGCAGTCCACGAATTCATCCACGGCCACCAGAAAGCGAAACCGGCGCAGCTCGCGTTCCTCGCTCAAGCAACGCAGCAACTCCAACGCATTTGGTGCATCATGCTGGTCCGAGTCCAGGACGACGAACAGAAAATTCTGGTAGATGCCCTCCATGGGCAGGGCGATGTCCCGGATTTCGAGATATGCGGAGCACAGTCGGGCTCGGAGCATCGCTTCCTGGGCCTTGGCCATCCAGGTGCTTTCCGAAGGTGGTGGGCCGGCGACGATGCACGGCAGGATCGGGGCCGCTGCCTGGGAGATGGCACGTAACCGGAGGACCGGGCAGGGGCGGGGAGTGCTCAGCAGTCCGGTGTGGTTTCCGAAAGGGCCTTCCAAAGCCCGTTCTTCAGGTAGCGCGTACCCCTCCAGGACAAATTGGCTTGTGGCCGGGACCAGCAGGTCTACTGTGCGGCAACGGGCCAACGACAGCCGGGTGTTCGTCACGCGGGCCGCGAACTCCAACTCGTCCACCTCCCGCGGCAAGGACAGCCCGCTGGCCAGGAGCACGGACGGAGGCACGCCCAGGGCCACGGCGACTTCCAGTGGTCGGTTCATCGCTTTGGCCGCTTGAAAATGTTCCGCCGCGTCGCTGCCCGGATGCCAGCCCAGGGTCGCCCTGGTATTGTCCAGGATTTGGATTCGATAGATTCCCGCGTTGCGCCGTCCGGTCCGGGGATGCCTGGTCACGACCACCCCGGCGGTCAGACAGGGCCCGACGTCGCCCGGCCAGAGCGTCATGCGCGGCAGGTGCTGAAAGGTGGCCTCAGGTCCGGCAAGGGAATGTTCCTGGCAGGGCGGTTCATCCACGATGTCCAAAATATCGTCGTGATCCGCATCGCCGGGTGTTTCCAGGGCAAGACTGGATTTGCCCAGCAGAAGACGGTCAGCCTCGTTCCCGAAGTCTCGGAGCGAGGCATGGTTCAGGGCCAGGGCGATGCGTTCTTCCGAGGCCAAGGCGTTGGTCAGGATGGGATGCTTCGAGTCGCGGACGTTCCTGAAAAGCAGAGCCGGTCCTTGCTCGCGTACGGCCATGGCGCTCAGGGCGGCTATTTCCAAGTGGGGGGCCACCGGCGCGTCGACGACCATCAGGGCATCGCGTCGGGCAAGTTCCTCCAGAAAACGCGGTAGGTCCATGGGACGGAGTGTAGGCGATCCCCGGAAAAAAACCAATCACGGCCAAAATCGAATTCCTTGACAATCGTTCAGCCGTAGATGTAAATGTACCCTCTTTCGGGCAATTAGCTCAGTTGGATAGAGCGTTGGCCTCCGGAGCCAAAGGCCGCAGGTTCGAATCCTGCATTGCCCACCAATAAAATCAAGGGTTTACGGTCAAAACGTAAGCCCTTTTTTATGCCGAAAATAAAAAGCCAACAAAAAAGCCAACAAACCGCCTGAAAACCGCCCTCGTCTTCCTGGTCTCTTCCTGCCCTATCATTGCCACGTCCTGGCAGGGATGACGGGGTTCAGTGAGCAGCGGCGAAGGGTATAGACACAATCTCCCCCCAGGCCGAAACGGAATTGCAGACCTGATCCGTATATTTTACGGGGCAGGGATGACGGGTAACGCATCCGCCTGGAAGGGTATCCACAGTATGGACGCCCTTGCTCCTGATCGGCGAAGCGCAGCAGACCTCTTTCCGTGATTGTCACCAATCTCCAGTGACCATTGCCCCAGGCCCACCGCGAAGCCACGCAGGACGGCCAGAATGACAAAGCCCTCCCGGTAATCCGAAAGGGCTTCCTTGGCGGGTCAGCGCAAGCTCCATCGTACCGAGGAAGAATCTATTTCAGATTCTTGAAGAGATGGGTGAACTTCCCCTTCAGGGATTGAAATGTCGCTTCGCTGTCCTGTCTCAGCGATTCTATTTCTGAGGGCGTCAAGCGAGCGTTGCCCGAGGATGAATCGGCCTTGCTTCTCGGTGAAGTTTGCTCGTCAGCAATCTGTCCTGGAAGCTGACGGTTGTTGGGCGTTGGGTCTTCGCTCATGGTTGTAATCCTGTCTTTGATCGTCAAGGCCCGTCGAAGAGCCGACGCTGAACCGTCCCTGGTCTTCGGTATCGGTCCATCTCGCTGTTCGTGAACAGGGTTTGCTGCGCCTTGGCATTGAAGACCAAGCCCGGCTGGTCTTTGTCCTCTTCCTCGTAGCCCTGCTTGCTCAGAAGATAAACCATCTGCGCCCACTCGTTGGACTTCAGGTCTGGTGACCCCTCCCCGCCCTTCTTCTCGCTCAGCTCGTCCAGTCTGGTCTGTTCTTCCGGTGTCAGTTGCATCTTGTCCTCCTGGGTTAAAGGGCAGGTTCCCTTATCCACCAGGGCCAAATGGACGGCAAGCCCTGTCTAGTCCGGTCTGGTCGCTCCAGATCTGATTTCCTGAACCCTGTTCCATCAATCGTTGTTTTCCTGGGATACCCAACCAAGCCAACCGGCCTGTAAATGCGTTAAACGGCGAATGTGCGCATCCTGATTGTCCCCAGGTGGCCGAAATGAAAAAGGCCGTCCATCCCGAGGGACAGACGGCCTTTGGTGGTGGTCCGGTTCCGGCAGGGTAGTTAGATGGCGTCCTCCTGTTTGACATAGCGGACATCCATTCTTTCTATTTGCTGTTTGTATGCGTCCACAAACACTTCGAGCATACTGCCGCATTTATACACCTTATCATCACCCGCGAACACTAGTGTCCGGAACATTAATCAAATAATCTTAGCTGTTTAAAGGGCGAAAGGGGCTCGCCTTTGCAGCCTGAAAATAAAAGCAGTTGATTTAA
>NZ_FXUJ01000063.1:0-4005 GCF_900182865.1 Desulfonatronum zhilinae | reverse complement strand
TGACTGTTTACCTGGAAGCCAAAATGTATCGTCCATAAGGCTTAGCCTATTTCTATTCTTATATCGCAACATAGCAGTGACCTCGTTTTTTAAATCTTAATATCACTACTATAGCATACAATGCAAGCAAAATATTTAGTTAAATCGAATGCCTGCCCGGACTTTTTGCAGGGAGATCAATTCTGCGGAAGAGCCCATTTTCCTTCAGGGAAGGCGTTAGCATGACCAGACCGCTACGGATTGAGTTTCCCGGCGCCCTCTATCATGTGACTGCTCGGGGGAATGCTCGATCAGAGATCTTTTTGGAAGACGACGACAGGCGGCTGTTTTTCTCCATCCTTGCCGATCTGGTTGAGCGGTACAACTGGATCTGCCATGGATATTGCCTTATGGGCAATCACTATCACCTCTTGATCGAGACACCGGATGGAAACCTCTCGGAGGGCATGCGGCAGCTGAACGGAATCTACACGCAAAAATTCAACCGGAGCCACGCAAGGGCAGGGCATGTCTTTCAGGGACGTTTCAAATCCATTGTGGTCGAGAAGGACTCCTATCTGTTGGAGTTGTGCCGCTATGTCGTCCTTAATCCGGTCCGGGCCGGGATGGTTCGGCATCCCAAGGATTACCCGTGGTCCAGTTATTGCGGCACTGCAGGGTTGAAGAAGAAGTTGGACTTCCTCTCCGCGGACTGGCTCCTTGCCCAGTTCGGAAATGACCGGAAGCATGCGCAACGAGAGTACCGAAGGTTTGTCCTTGCGGGGATGGATGAGGAGTCACCCTGGAAGAAGCTTGTTGGGCAATGCCTCTTGGGGGAGGAGGCTTTTCTGGAAAAGCTCTTTCCATTTCTCCAGAAGAAAGCCGGATTCACTGAAATTCCTCGGGTTCAACGCTTTGCGCTGCGACCTCCACTGGAGAAGGTATTCCCTGGAGGGCAGTCAAAAACGAGCCGGAACAAGGCCATTGCAACCGCACACATTGAGCACGGCTACTCCCAGCAGTCTCTTGCCGCGCACCTCGGGCTTCATTATGCCACTGTCAGCAGGATCATCAAAAAAGAACGAGATAAGTTAAAAAACAAGACCTGACCCTATGTCAGATGTCAGGGAATCCATTGACACCAATTATCCAGCTATGCGAATTATCGAAAAATTCATTACTAACTTTATGGAAGTTTGCTCTGGAAATTTAAAGCCACAGGGTGTGGCTAGCCATATGGTGCCATGATAGTATGCTTGAAAATTCTATCAACAGACAAGGAGAAGAAAGTAATGCTTGCATGTGACGGCATTTGTAAAAAAATCGGTTTGGTGGCGGCATCGTTTATTTTGGCACTGCTTATGGTTCAGACCTCCTTGGCCGCGGCTGTGGATCGTGATCTGGCCTTGAAGGTTGCTGGCAATTACCTTGAGTACTTGGTGCAGACCTTTGACCGCTGGCCGGAAGCGGACCCGTTTATCGAGTCCCTAACCCCGGTGTTTTATAAAGAAACCAAGGTTTTTTGGCATGTAGATGTGAGCCCTTCCGGTTTCCTCCTGATTTCCTCCCGTGACGAGTTGTCGCCAATAAAGCTCTACTCCGAAACCGGACAATTCGATCCCGATCGGGCCACCAAGCAGGGGGCTCCGGAGTCCTGGATCATTCCGGAACAATTCTTAAGCGTGGTCGCGGTTTCCTTCGCCACGAAGATCAGGGCACCTCTACAGGGCGATGAGGGCGTTAGCCGCCAAATCCGACAGGCTTGGGATCTGTTTGGCCAACCTCGGGCATGGAAGTCCCTTTCCAAGACCTCCGCCCATCCCCCGCGCACTGTCGGTCCGCTTGTCACGGCCCGTTGGGGCCAGGACCCCCCCTACAACCGGCGTACCCCGAAGGTCGAAGGGGAGAATACGAGGGTGGGATGCGTGGCTACAGCTTGGTCCATGCTTCTCCGGCACTGGCAATGGCCGAAGCGCGGACGGGGCGTGAAGACCCATGTCTGGCAAGGTCAGGAACTCACTGTGTACTTCGGAGCCCAGACTTGGAACTGGGACGTCATGCCCGACGTACTCACGACGGATTCGTCCCCGAAGGCCATCGGAAGTGTTGCTTTACTTGGTTATCAGGTGGGCGTGGCTGCGGAAATGAACTGGGGGCTTGAGACTTCAGGATCTGATCTGTATGCCAACGAGGTTTTACATCTGTATTTCCGCTACCGCGACGGGATGCGACAACTGCAACGCGGAGAGTTTTCAGCCGAGGACTGGTTCGCCGCATTTCGCGAAGAGTTCGATGCCCCGACTCCCCGGCCCATTATCATGTCCATTTTCGATGATAACGGCGGCCACGAAGTCCTGGCGGACGGTTACCAGACCGGACCAACCAACATGGTGCATTTGAACATGGGATGGGACGGCATGCAGAATGCGTGGTACGATGTGACCAGCGACTTCGTCACTGGCGAATGGTCCTGGAAAGGGATACGTTCGGTGATCGTGACTGGAATCGAGCCGGACAGATCCAATAATTGGGTGACTCCCGCGATCAACTTATACTGAATAATTATAATGGCTTGATGTGTTGTAACGTTTGGAAGTTGTGAGTCGGTAGTGGCTAAATTTCGTCGGCATGCTTCTCGGATAAATCTGCAATACACCCCAAATGGCTGCCTTGAAAGCACCAAAATCATCATAATATCCGGGAGGAAGGAGCATAGCCATGACCGACCAACAGAAGGCCCTCGTCGGTTGACTTGTTTGCTATGCGCTCGATTACGGCCCTTTGCAGGCCGTCACACTGGCCAAGGATTCACAAGTTGTCGTCGATCTTGAATCACCCGAATCGCGCAACGTGCTTGATGCTATCGCCGCAATCTGGCCCAATCTGAGTTCAGTGGAGTGCCAGGACGGGATTATTTCTGTGATTGGGTATTGGGATCAACTGAAACGCGAAATAGCCCTCGAAATCATCATCAGAAAAGTAGTGTCCCAGGAGTAGACTAACCTGACAGTGGCCCATAAAGAAACCGGCCCAAGGCGAAGCCCTGAGCCGGTACTGGCCACGCTTGAGGAAATCAGGCCGCCAGTTGTGCGGGTTGGTATGGACACTCACGCACTTGCCCGGCACGAAGGGTAACCTGATGCAGTATACCCCCATTATGTGTGACAGTTCAAATCTATCCTTTGAACTCTTGCATGACAACCTCTCATGATCCCAGATGGTTACAATACTCTCGGCAAGTCCTTCCAATCCGTCGTGTACCTCGGGCTCAAATGCGCCTGCCGCATCACCCAGCGCTGACCCGTTCCTTCAGCGGCCACGCGCATAGTCATTGCGCCCCACTTGGCGTTGACCTTGTCCATGACCGCCATCACGGCCTTGCTCCGAGCCCTGTCTTCCGGCGAGGGCTCGAACAGATTCAACCTTCGGCCTTGCTCCTTCTCGATTCCGAAGACCATCACCCCGGCCTTGCGGTACTCGTAACCCGGCCTGACTATCTGCCCCAGGACTTTCATGGCCGCCCGGATCAGGTCCGGCGTGTGGCATGAGGGAACGGCCAGAGAGACGGTAGCCGCGTTGCTGTACTGCGGCCTGTCCAGGCAAAAGCGGTCCGTGAGCACAAACACCTGTAGTTGACCGGCCACGCACTTCTGACCGCGAAGCCGCTCCCCCACCCTGGCTGCGTACCCTGACACGATCTGCTCAAGCTGCTCTTTGTCCGTGACAGCCTTGGCGAAGGTCCGGGAACAAACGACGCTCTTGGGTGTGGCTCCAGTCTGATCCAAGGGGATGCATGGGATGCCCTGAAGCTCCAGCAGGGTGTGCATGCCGTTGACGGTCATCCGCTTCTTCACCCAATCCTTGTCCAGCCTGCTGAATTGCAGGGCGTTGCGAATCCCGAACTCGCGAAATACGCTTCAACCTTGCCCTTTTTGGCTCTTCGACGTTGGACGTGGAATTGGCAATTCTCCCCTGTGGTACTATCTGTATTCGGAGTGAGTGGTTTTCGATCCCTGTTTTCCAGGA
>NZ_FXUJ01000062.1:0-4075 GCF_900182865.1 Desulfonatronum zhilinae | reverse complement strand
TTGCGGGCTACTCCTTGCTTCCTCAGGGAGCAAGGCAGTGCATACCCCTTTCAGGGGTGGCCTAAATCCTGGTCCTCTGGGCCAGGATTCTTTAAAACATCAGGGACGAGGCCCCGCCCTGGCCGATGAACCACCCCAACAGCAAGGCCGCCACGGCCGTCAGAATCGTGCCCAAGCCCCGAATACCTGCCAAACCGGTCCGCCGCGCACGTTTCTTTTCCGGACCAGCTTGTTTGGTCGGCCCCGAACGGCAGATCGCCAAGTCCTGGATCGCGGCCCGCATGATCCGCTCGTCGATCACGTCCCGGCCCCGGGACACCATGGCGTACAGACAGCGCTCCATGAGCAGGTTCACGGTTCGGGGATTGCCCAGGGAGGCTTGCCAGAGCAGATCCAGGGCCTGGCCCGAGGGCCGGATCTGGAACCGGCCTGGGCCAGCTTGAATTCCACATAGCCGCCCGTCTCGGCCCTGGTCAACGCCGGCAGGTCGGCGGCAATGCTGATCCGGCTGGCGAACTGGCGCAGCCGGGGAGTTTGCAACTCCACGCGCAACTCCGGCTGACCGCAGATCACCACCTGGACCAGCTTCACCCCGCCGGTTTCCAGATTGGCCAGCATGCGCAGCGATTCCAGGGCCTCGAAGCCCAGATGATGGGCCTCGTCCACCAGGATCACGCAATTGCGGCCCTTCTTGAATTGATGCAGGAAAAAAGGTGTGCAGGACGATCAATAGATGCGACGTGGTCAAGCCGGGCCGCTGCTTCAAGCCGAAGTCCGCGCAGATGCTTTCCAGCAGTTCCCGCTTGTTCAGCAGGGAATTGACCACCATGGCCGAGACCATGCCCCGGGACTTGAGCCGGGCCAGCAGACGCAGCAACAGAGAGGATTTCCCCACCCCCACTTCGCCGCTGAGCAGCAAAAACCCCTTGCGGGTCTCCGCGCCGTAAACGATCAGCTCCATGATCCGGCGGGTGGCTGCGGTCTCGTAGTAGCTGTCCTGGTTGATGGCGATGGAAAAAGGGTTGAATTCCAGGCCCAGGGACGCCAGCAATCTGTCACCAGCCTGTTCCGGCTGTATGGATTCCGTCGCTTGTCGTGCCTGTAGCATGCCTGTTCCGCCTGGATATGCGTTTCTTGAGAGGTCCACCAACGGCAAACACTGCCGGTTTCCTCTTGAAATGCACATCCAGTGCCAGACGGAAATTATACCCTTGGATATCTCACGCTATCATGGGTCGCTGAATGGAGACGGCTCACCCCAAGCACCAGCTTTGGGCTTGGTCCGCTGAATCAAGAAAGGCGATTTTCAAAAGGGTTGCGAATACGAAGTTCATTTTCAACAAACAGGCCATCCTGCAGATCCTCCGAATAGAGAAAGTCGCAACCTGAAAGAAGTGCGGTGCTGACGATCATGGAGTCGCAAAAATTCAGCATGTACTTCTGGGAGATGAGGACCCCACGCTCAAATGTGGCAATCGTCAACGGCTCAACGGTACAAAAAAAACGAACCAAATCCAGGAATTCGGTTATGTCGGGCCACGTCATCCGCATCTTCCGTCGCAACACGTTGACGGTTTCATTGAGCACCTGAACGCTGATCACCGGATCCAACCGAAGCAGCGACTCCGCCTTATCAGCTTTTGCCCCATCACTGGATACAAGATACAGCAGAACATTCGTATCCATGAATGTCTTTTCATCGGACATTGGCTTCCTCTCGGTCAAAGGAAAAACTTTCCGGCAACATTCCCCGAAATTTTCTCAACCTTGACAGAAGCTCTTCCCTGGCCGCGATTCTCTTAAGGTAAAACGTCCGGTCGTCATCAACCCTGATTTCAACCTCATCACCCGCAGACAGCCTCATTTCCTTGACCAGCGAGGCAGGCAAACGAACCGCCAGGCTGTTGCCCCATTTTGCTACCTGCATAGAGTTCCTCCCATTTCAAAAACCAGATATACACCTCCGAAAATGTATATCTTCGCTCTTCAGAAGGGTCAATCAGCACAACCCGCTTCCCACGCCTCACCGGAAGGCAAATTGGTGCCCCTGCTTGGGTCAAAGAAAGCCCTCCCCTACCCTTGAATCACCTGCAAGGCCATCCTGGGCAGCGCGTTGGCCTGGGCGAGCATGGCTACCGCGCTTTGGGTCAGAATCTGGTTGCGGACAAAGGCGGTCATCTCCAGGGCGACATCAGCGTCGGATATTCTTGATTCAGCGGCCATCAGGTTCTCGGCCTGGATGGAGAGATTGGTAATGGTGTTGGCCAGCCGGTTCTGCATGGCTCCGAGGTCGGCACGGATGGTGTCTTTGCGCAGGATTGCACCTTCAATTCGGTCCAACATGATCTGGGCATTTTCCTGGGTCTCAATGGAGAAAGGGGTGAACGGCCCGGACTGTTGGAGTTGAGCAAGATAATCCCAGCTGGCCCTTGCCCGGTACGCTCCCTGGCCGACAGAAAATATCAAAAGATCCTCGGCGGCTTGATCCACTGAAAAATATTCATTGTAGTCTTGAGGAGTCGCGGTAAATCCGTCTCCGCTGTATCCAATGCTCATGGCTGGATTGTACGAATTGCTGGTGTTTCCTGCCACGCCCGGCGTATAAGGAACGGTCAGTCCGTCAATAAGATGCGTGTTGTTGTACACGGCGCTTGGAAGAAAACCTCTGTCGGGAATGATGAACGCGGTATTGACATTGCCAAGGGTGACATTGTTGTCCCCGATCGTCCAAACCCCGTCGGCCAGCCCTGTTCCCGCCAAATGATGACCGCTTCTGGTAAAAACCTGCAAGTCGTCATCCAGGGAAAAACTGTCGAGTTGAATTTGGACATTGCGTGAACCGGCAGGGATGACCGCAACCGGACTGATTCCGGATAATCTTGTAACCCATTCCCCTTGGACCGGGAAAATCGCGTCAATTGCTGCAACATCCCCAACCGGCTCGGCCAGTCCCAGATTCAAGAGCGTCGCACCGGTGATGGTCGTAAAGTAGAAATCTTCTTGCGGGTCGTTGCGTGATCCAAAGTGGATTTTCAATGCCCCAAGTGGCTCCAAGGAACTGCCATCATGCGAACCGGACAAGTTGCCATTGAGCAACGGGATCCCGTTGAACTTCGTGGCCTCGGCAATTCGTTGTATTTCCGAAGCCATTTGCTGGTATTCGGAATCGATGATCAACCGCTGCTCGGCATTATACGTCCCCGTGGCCGCTTGGGTCGCCAGCTCTTTCATCCTGATCAGTTTCTCGTCAATAATCTGCAACGCACCATCAGCCACCTGGATCATAGAAATCGCATCGTTCGCATTTCTCATTCCTTGCCGCATGGAGGCAACTTCCGCGCGCATCAACTCGCGGATAGCCAGCCCGGCGGCATCGTCCGCGGCGCTGTTGATCCGCAGGCCGGAGGACAGGCGGTTCACGGACGTGCTCAGCCCGCCGTAGTGCTGGGTCAAATTCCTGGCGGCGTTCTGAGCCATCAGGTTCTGGTTGATGGTCAGGGACATCAAGTTCTCAATGGCGGAAAAAGTGATCGTTGCTTGCGGATATGTGCACCAGCAAGCAACTTTCGAGCCATCAAGAGTTTGTCATGGTGTCATCAAGCTGGAGTATTGGAGGAACGATCGGACAAAGGGATGGTTCAGAACAGGTTGACACCTTGACGTATTTCGTCCGTTTTTCGCACGGCGACCCACATTTCGTAGGGGTAGAGGCCACCGTGCCTACCCTACCTGATGCGCGATCTTGGGAAAACGCCCTGAAATGGCAACCACCTGGGGGTTGCCATTACGGCTGAATCCAATCGTCCACGCGGAAAATTCAAAATCTAAAGAGAAAACGGTCGGAGTAAGGCGAGATACAGACAATATAACGAGAATCGCAATATAATGTCCTTTAGTCCATACTGATGTCCCTGCAAAAAGTCAGCGGCAATTATGCGGCTAGCCCCCAGCGATGCCCCTGGTAGGTGTGCTGAAGGGGGCGAACCGGAGCAGTTGAGCTGAAAAGGCGATAAAAAGGTGTCCTGAGAAAGTAATTTGACAGTAATTTGCTCTTTGACATGGCTTCCCGCGTCTT
>NZ_FXUJ01000061.1:0-4177 GCF_900182865.1 Desulfonatronum zhilinae | reverse complement strand
TGACTGTTTACCTGGAAGCCAAAATGTATCGTCCATAAGGCTTAGCCTATTTCTATTCTTATATCGCAACATAGCAGTGACCTCGTTTTTTAAATCTTAATATCACTACTATAGCATACAATGCAAGCAAAATATTTAGTTAAATCGAATGCCTGCCGGACTTTTTGCAGGGAGATCAGATTATCGGCACTGATGGCCTTGCTAGCGTAATGAACTTTGGCAGAGTGACAAATGCTCTGACTGTCAATGTTAAAGGCACATTGAACGGACAGCATGAGCTTGCGGCACTTGGTGCAACTGGCGTTACCCGATATGATTTCAGTGATGCCAGGCCGAGCACTGGTTCTGCCGCAGGTGTCACAATGCTCGACAACCCCGGCAACGCAGTAGCCATTGTCGGCAGCGCCGGTAACGATATTCTTCGGGGCTCTAACTTTAATGACGATATCAGAGTTAGCGCCGGTACTAATCTGATTTTTACAAATAATGGAGCTGACACTGTACGCCTTTCAGGTGGAGTAAACACTGTCAATGTAGCTGGAGATGGCTCAGTCAATAATATTATCGCTACTGGTGGTACAAACACTGTCACGCTTCTTGGAGCAGCGACTGTTAATGCCGCAACTTCAACTGTTGGCTTGACACTGAACGGTTCATCTGTTGGTGGAGATGTGCTGATTGGCGGCCAAGGATCTGATATTATTACTGGCGGTGCTGGTGCTGATAACATGACTGGAAACGGAGGAAACAACGTATTCCGCTATACAGCAACGAACATCGCTGGAATTACAGCTGAAGGTGGCGATACGATTGTAGATTTCACAATCGGTTCAGACAAGCTCCAGTTCAACAATGGACTTTTGACTGATCTTTTTGATACGCGCATCGTAGCAACTGTTGCTGGTGTTGGCGGTACCTCTATCGCTGCCGCAGATCTTATCATCTGGAATGTACCTGGTGGCTTGGTAAACGTCGCAGCTCTTGATGCCGCAATGGCGGCTCAGAATGGAAGTGCTGCAAGAGCAGCATTTATCGTCTATGAAAATACAACTACTGGTCAAACAACACTGGCTTATGACAGCGCTTTAAATGCTGCAAATGGAGCTATTGTTGATATAGCAAATCTAACAGGCGTAAACCTCACTGCACTTGGCCTGACAGACTTTGCTTTTGTGTAACCAATACAACACGACTAAGATTGCATGATTATCTTTTGCCCTCTAAAAGTTTAATTTAGCTTTTAGAGGGCATTAACTTATTAGGAGGATACAATGACTTTAGTTGCATCAAATTATAACAAAAAAGTTATTGCCTATTTTGAAGCTGTTGGGCGATCACCAAATGCGGCTCAATTAGCCACATGGAGCCAAGCACTTCTTGAATCTAATGGAAATGTTTGGCGAAGCGGCCTTCAAGAGCACGTCAGCGGATTGGCTGGACTTGGTACGGCTACCCCTGATTTATTGAACTCTCAAACGATTGTTCAGAACATGCTTGTAAACATGTTCGGAACGTACCTCGGGGTCAACGCTTCTATTGTTAACTACTACGTACAGAACTTGGCTGCTGGAAATATTTTGCCGCGTGGTCTTGCCAATGCTATGATCAACGACCTGGGCTTGATGCCTAAAGTTGACGGGTCATTCGGAAGCCCTGGCGGTTGGAATGCTGGACCTGCTGGGGTGGATTCACCTCAGTTGTTGACTCCTGCTCAGGTTAATGCCTTTGTTAATCAAGTTGCTCCAACTCCTGCACCGCCAACCCCCGTACCTCCTGCACCTGCTCCTGGTCCTGCTCCTGAGCCTCCGGTTCCACCTGCTCCGCCAGAGCCAGAACCAGGTAGCACATTCAACTTGACAGCGGGTGATGACGTTGCAACCGTTCTTGGTGCCACATCCAGCGGAAATCCTGTGAATTTCAAGTTCACGGATGGACCGCAAACAGTTATTGCTCGATCCGGAACACTGAAAACGGGTGATTCGCTCGTTGATGGCACGCAGGGAGACGGTGACACACTTATAATTTATGTTGACAATACTAATAAATTGAGCAGCATTGGTACACCATTGGTTCAAAACATTGAAAACCTCATGTTTGTTTCCAGTGCTGCTGGTGCAGGTGCTGTAGACTTGACCACTTTTGATGGAGTACAGACTGTAAGCATGCAAGGCACCAATGCGGGTCTTCAAACTTTTAACAATATAGACAAATCAGGTGCAGACAACTTTAACTTTTCACAAATGGGTGGTACTCACGGAGTCGCGCTTACTGTTTCTGGCGCTCATGAGCAGAATTACGAAATTTGGATGTCGAATCAAGCCAATAATATAAACCTAACCGGTAACACTGGTACCAGCCTTATACACCAGACAGCTAGTACGGATGATACACTTGTTGGTGGTGGGGGCGCGGACGTATTCCAGATGTCGACAGCAGGTTTGGCTGCCATTGCGGCTGGAGCAGGAACAGTAAATGGTGCTGGCGGAACTGATATCATTTATATCACTAACCAAACAACTGGTGTAGGCGGATTAGCAGTAGCAGACACACAGTTTGGGCGTGTTTCCAGCGTCGAAACTCTCCAAATGCGTCAAGATTTGGAAGCGACAGCGGTTCTTGGAAATGCTGCCCAAACTGCCGGGATAAGAAAGTTTATTGGTGCTACAAATGCTGCTAACAATTTGACAGTAGATCATACTTTTAACGATTTAGCATTCTCTGTTGAAGGCGGTGGTGCTGTCGACACTATCACTATCGCTAATGCTGGAAACGTCATGAACAACGCCAAATTCAATATTGATGGCGGCCTTGGCAACGATATTCTTAGAGTTACAGGAACAAGTGCAGTTGATTTTTCAAACGCAACCATCCAAAATGTTCCTATTTTAAACATTTCAGCCAACGGTGTTCAAGATTTAAAGTTTAAGGCTGATACCTTCAACGAATTTACAACAATCACTGCTGATGCCAATGACAAGATTGAGATTACACATCTCAACGGTAAAACAGTTACAGCAAGCGCAGCTCTTGACACCTTTACATTTGCAGCAGCTGATGTTGTGACAATTAACTCTTTTACAACAGGTGCTGACAAAGATGTTTTGAAATTATCACCTCTTGTCGGAGTTGGGAATATTGCAGCGTTTATTAATGCTGGCGCAGACGCATTAAATGCGGATACAAGCGCAGCAAGAGGCTATAGTGAAGCAGCTTACAACAACGCTAATGCTGTAGCTGCAATCAATGGATTGTGGACAGGAGACTGGGGTGCCACAAGGATTGCAATTATTGGAAATGGCGACAATCTTGCAGCCACAACTGCGTATAAGATTTACTACACGACTAACGTTGGTAATGATGTTGATGCAGCTGTACTTATAGCGACAGTCGGAGTTGCAACTGTGAATACTGCTCTTGATGGTACAAACTTTGTTTAATTTTTAATCTGAATCTTTAAAAAGCCCACTTCATAAAAGTATGAAGTGGGCTTTTTTTATTTTATATTCGCAATATAAACATATTCAATTTGATTTACTGCGAAACAGCAAATCGCATCATATTGTATTTATCCAGAATATCAGGAACAGGTACATCCCATGTCTGAATGGTCCCATGGCTACAACACGGCAGTAGGCTACACGTACCAGTTTTACCGCGAAACCACCCCCGCCTGGCTGGACTGGGCTGTGCGTCTCAAGGGGTTCAAGGGACCGGACGTCAAGAAGTTCCGGTATCTGGAACTCGGCTGCGGCCAGGGAGTCGGCCTGAACCTGATCGCCTCGCTGTACCCGGATGCTGAATTCGTCGGCGTGGACTTCAACCCCCAGCACATCGCCCATGCCTCGGATTTGGCCAAAGACGCCGGACTGAAGAACGTGACCTTCGCGGAAGCCGACTTTCTGGATTTGTCCGGAAACTGGCCCTACGGAAAATTCCAGTTCGTAGTTCTGCACGGGATATACTCGTGGATTACGGAAGATCTGCGCCGAGCCGTGTGCAAATGCCTGGATCACGCCCTGGTGGCCGGAGGCTTGGCATATGTCAGTTACAACGCCATGCCCGGCTGGATATCCGCCTTGCCTTTGCAGAAACTTTTACAACGCCACCAGCAGGCCAAAGGCTTGAGCCCCATGGCGGCCATCGACAAAGGCTTTGAGTTCATGACCCGCCTTGGACA
>NZ_FXUJ01000060.1:0-5070 GCF_900182865.1 Desulfonatronum zhilinae | reverse complement strand
TGAGATAGGTTAAATTTTCAGCTTGCGCATGCTGGCAGCCGAAGATGGTCGAATGAAAATGCTCATAAACTGTCAATGGTAAGGTCTAACTGAACCAAGTTACGGATTCAGGGAGTGACATTGACTTGGCCATTGTCAGCCCGGATTTTTCTGAAGATCTTTTTTCAGAGCGCGTCTACTTGATGAAGTTGGCCCTGTCAGTTGATGACCGCCTTGAACCAAGCCCGTTTCGCCCCGATGATTTCACCAGGGATAATCCTTTGGTGAATGAAATCAGCAGTACAGGGATCGAGTTGAATTGTGAATGATCGATGTTTATCTTCCAGCTTCTGTGTTTTTGCGTGCCTTCCATGGGCAACATCTTTCTAAATTTCTTCCTACGGAACACACGGAAGGCCACGGGAATGTAAAGAGTCGCAAGAGCTTTGTTGATATGGTGCGGTTGAAAATGGGTGCTGCTCTACGGAACAAGCCTGTTGGGGTTGCGTGCAAGCGGGAGAACATGATTGAGTGGGAAGTTTTTAACTCCAGTGATTTTTGATTTTTGCCGAATTATTTTGGCTTGTTGGATATTGAAAACTCTGCTTTGGGTGACTTAAGTTGTCTGTAAGGGGTCAAAACAGGCCTTTTTTGAGGATCAAAAATTAATAATTACAGCTTGTTGCTGGTCTCAGAGACTCAGGCCGCAGACCCAGCCCCCAGCCGAAAGACACAAGGATCAGGTTGTTTTTATGATAACGTATACAGCGAAGTATCTTAAAATAGAATCAGGATACATGGGTCAGCTTGTCGAGTGGCCCGAGGTTTTAACGGAAGGGGCGGATTTGGATGAGTGCAGAGCAATGCTTCGCGATGCTTTGCAGGAAATGTTTACGGCATATGTCCAGCTTGGCAAGGAGATACCTTTAGGCAATGCTTTGATTGAGCAACTTCCCATTGAGATGAAGCATGTCGGCCAACGAACTCTGCAAGCAGGCAGGACTCGTACCTGTTTTCTGATCCCGCGTGAACATGTTGGCTGCCAGATTGTTGAATTTGAAACTATGGCCGTTGGGAGCAAGAGCTTTGTTGATATGCTGCGGCTGAAACTGGGTGTTGCTCCACGGAAAATGCCTGTTGCGGTTGCGCATGAGAACCCTGGTGGATACGGTCAGGACAAGCGCGAGAATATGATTGAGTGGGAAGTTTTTAACTCCAGTGATTTTTGATTTTTTCCGAATTATTTTGGTCTTTTGGATATAGAATGCTGTGCTTTGAAAGACAAAAGTTGCCTGTAAGGTGTCAAAACAGGCCTTTTTTGGGGATCAAAATTAACAATTACAGTTGGTTGCTGGTCTCAGAGACCCAGCCACAGAGCCCCAGCCACCCCCAGCCACCACTCAGGTGCATATGACTTTATGCAGTGTCCTCTGGTAAGACTTTCCGAAAAACATTTTGCAATCAATTCTGATCAAGCATGGGCAAAGTACTCGTCACAGGCGTTTTCAACATCTTGCACCCCGGGCATTTGCGCCTATTGCGGTTCGCCAAGTCCTGCGGCGAACACCTGACGGTCGGCGTATATTCTGATCGTATTGTTGGGCATGCAGCGCACATGCCCGAACATTACCGATTGGAGGGTGTGCAGGCCAACAGTTGGGTCGATGAGGCATTCTTGCTTGATGAGCCTGTTTCGACTGCGATACTTCGCCTTCGTCCAGATATTGTGGTCAAGGGCAAGGAGCATGAAAATAAGCTCAACCCTGAGCTTGAGGCCTTGAAGGAGTATGGCGGGAGCCTTTTGTTCAGCTCCGGAGAGAGCGTTTTTTCGTCCGTGGATCTCCTGCGACGGGAATTTGCGGAGTCGCTCCCGCAAACCATCCGGTTGCCGGTCGACTATATGGCACGTCATGGGATTGACACTTCCAGGCTGGGCTCACTGGCCCGAATGTTTGCAGGATTGAAAGTCTGTGTCATCGGAGACCTGATTGTTGACGAGTACATCACTTGCGAGCCTTTGGGAATGTCCCAGGAGGACCCGACAATCGTCGTCAGTCCTGTGGATTCCACGTTATTCCTTGGCGGGGCGGGCATCGTGGCCGCGCATGGGGCTGGGTTGGGCGCGGATGCGCGTTTTATTTCCGTAACCGGGGACGATCCTCTGCGCAGCCTCGCCATGGACAACTTACTCAGAAACGGGGTTGAG
The DNA here is from genome assembly GCF_900182865.1 of Desulfonatronum zhilinae. Classification (NCBI taxonomy): domain Bacteria; kingdom Pseudomonadati; phylum Thermodesulfobacteriota; class Desulfovibrionia; order Desulfovibrionales; family Desulfonatronaceae; genus Desulfonatronum; species Desulfonatronum zhilinae. The sequence continues at coordinate 2,885 of NZ_FXUJ01000060.1, read as the reverse complement.
GCCCGTCTCTTGAAGGATTCCAGTCGTCCGACCACACGCAAGCAACGCTTTCGGAGCAAGGGCAAAACCTTGCTGCGGGTCAGCCACCTTCACCAGCGGGCCGTCAATGCCGATCTTCAAGGATACCTTCTTGAACTCATAGAGGATGCCCTCCCATCCGCGGATCTTCTTGTCTTTTCAGATTTCAATTACGGCTGCCTCCCCACGGCTGTTGTGGAGCAGGCCTGTGCCATGGCCAGGGCCAGGGGGGTGATGATGGCGGCCGACAGCCAGTCATCATCCCAGGTTGGCGATGTCAGCCGTTTCCCGGGGATGCGCTTGATCACACCCACGGAGCGAGAAGCCCGCCTGGCAACGCGCAATGCGGACGATGGGCTGGTCGTCCTGGCCGAGCAGCTGCGAAGGCGGTCCAAGGCCGAAAACGTGCTGCTCAAGCTGGGCGAAGAAGGCGTGCTCATTCATGCCGGAACAGAAAAAAGCTGGCTCACCGACCGCATCCCCGCTTTGAATGCAGCGCCCAGAGACGTTGCCGGAGCGGGCGACTGCCTGCTCATGGCCAGCGCCCTTTGTCTGGCGTGTGGAGGAAGCATCTGGGAGGCCTCTGTCATGGGCTCCCTGGCCGCCGCGGTCCAGGTGGGGCGTATCGGGAACACGCCGATCCAGCGTGAAGAACTCCTCAAGGAATTGGCCTGATGCAGGCCATGTTGCTGGCTGCCGGCCAGGGCCTGAGGTTGCGTCCCTACACGAACACAACGCCAAAATGCCTGATGCCGATTGGAGGCAAGCCATTGCTGGAAATCTGGCTGGAGCGCCTGACAGCTTCCGGAATCGGCCCCTTCCTGATCAATACGCACTATCTCGCGGAACAGGTCACGGATTATATCTATTCAAGCCCGTACCGGGACCATGTGACCCTGGTTCATGAGCCGGACCTTTTAGGCACTGCCGGCACATTGATCGCCAATCTGGATTTCTTTCAAGGGCGAGACGGACTCCTGATCCATGCGGACAACTATTGCCTTGCGGACCTGAAGGCCTTTGCCAAAGCCCATGCTCAGCGCCCCCCGGAGTGCTTGGTGGCCATGATGACGTTTCGCACCGCTACTCCCTCCTCCTGCGGGATCGTGGAACTTGATGATCAAAACGTGGTCACATCCTTCCATGAAAAGGCACGTAATCCTCCTGGAAATCTTGCCAACGGGGCTGTATATATTCTTTCGGCACGCTTTTTGGATATGGTTAAAACAAGGTTTGCCGCGGCAACTGACTTCAGCACGGAAGTCATTGTCCACCTGACCGGAAAAATTTATGCTCACGAAACCACGGCCGCCTTTGTGGATATTGGCACGCCGGAATCCTATCACCGGGCAAATGAAATGACGTAAGCCTTTTTTCAGGAGGCACAGGCCTATGAAGGACGCCTACCCCGCATCATCAGGTTGTGGCGCGAATGCCATGGAAGCGTGTATCCAGGCGTACAAACAGCGTTTGCGCCGCACCCTGGACATGGAGGCCATGGCCATGGTTCCCCGGTTGTCTTCGGCATTGGCCGAAGCCTGGAGCATGGGGCGGACCGTGTACCTTTGCGGGAACGGCGGCAGCGCCGGCAACGCCATCCATATTGCCAACGACCTGCTCTACGGAGCGGGCGTGAAGGCCGGGGCCGGACTCAGGGTGGAGGCCTTGAGCGCGAACATGGCCGTGATCACCTGTCTGGCCAATGATCTGGGCTATGAGGACATTTACGCCGAGCAGCTCCGGGTCAAGGCCAGGAAAAAAGACATACTCATCGTCCTGTCCGGCAGCGGCAACTCGCCCAACGTGGTTAAGGCCCTGGAAACAGGCAATGCTCTTGGCATGCAGACCTTTGCCATCCTGGGTTTTTCCGGCGGCCGCTGCAAGGAACTGGCCCAGATTCCCCTGCATTTCCCCGTGAACGACATGCAGATCGCCGAGGACATGCAGCTCATCATTGGCCATATGTGCATGCAGTGGTTGTGCAATGCCCTTTGCGGGGAGTAGGAAGTATATTCATGCCAGATGAACTCCTCCTCCCAAGCCAGACCTACCCCGAATTTCTGGCCCAACTAAAAGCCACCATTCGCCGACGCCAATACCAGGCGCTGCGTGCCGTCAACCGCGAACTGGTAAGCCTTTACTGGGACATCGGCCACGCCATTCACCAAAAGCAGGAAGAACTGGGCTGGGGCAAGGCGGTTGTCGAAAACTTGGCGCGCGACCTCCAAGCCGAATTTCCTGGACGCAGTGGCTTTTCGGCACGCAATCTGTGGAACATGCGTGACTTCTACCGCAGTTATCTTGATCTGCCAAAACTGCAACCACTGGTTGCAGAAATCAGTTGGGCAAAAAACCTAGTCATCCTAGGACGTTGTAAGGGTCTGCTCGAACGTGAGTTCTATCTGCGCGCCACCGCGCGCTTTGGCTGGACAAAGGCAGTGCTGCAGCACCAGATCGACAACAAGAGCTACGAAAAATACTTGCTCAACCAAACCAACTTCGACCAAGCCTTGCCCGAAGAAGTCAAATCTCAAGCGTCACTGGCTATTAACCCTACAACGCAATTTAGAAAAAAACACTTGATTGTTCACTCAAAGCCTGCCACTATGCCGATTACCTTACATCAAGCAAAGGAGGCAGGCCATGCTACCAGGTTGTCGAAGAAATGAGCATTGTTATTCAGTTCCAAAATTTGATTTAACCCTTGCAGAGATTGAAGGTTTTAAGGACAAGCTCGAAGGCTTCCACGAATATTTCCATGACTGCTTTCTCAGGAGCGAGTCCAGAGCCAATTTTTTTCGCTACATGAGTGGCCAGTTCAGTGGACTTGAACGTAAATCAATTGAACCCATTGCCTTAAGTGTCGA
>NZ_FXUJ01000059.1:0-5132 GCF_900182865.1 Desulfonatronum zhilinae | reverse complement strand
ATTTCCCCGGTCTGATCGTCCATCACCTCCTTGGCAAAGTCGCGCAGTTCCTGGCGTTCGGTCACGGCCAGGATCTGCTTGGCGCTGTCCACGGCTTCCTGATGGTGAGGGATCATTTCCACGAGAAATTCCAACTCGCTGCCCACTTGATGTTGATGTTCATGTTCCGCCGCATCCGCCGGGCCGTGCGAACCGGCCATGAACAGCATGCTCAAGGCCGTAAGGGGCATCCAGAACGTCATGAGACTCAGTGCTTTCATCATCGCTTCTCCTTGTCGTGGTTGAATATCCATGATGCCGCGCCCGCCCCGCGAACCGGACGAAAGACCGGCGATATCGATCCGGAATGCGGGACGGGGTTCGTTCGTACGCTTACTTCTTCATTCTTGTGTCGCGGAGGACTCCTCCAGAAGTCCTTCCATCATGATCTGCATCATTTCCATTTTTTCGTGCATCATTTTGGAGCATTTCATCATGCCCGCCCCCATCATTCCGTTGCCTTCTCCTTTCTTCTCGTGTCCGGACATCATCGGACACTTGGGCATGTCTTTCATCATCGCCATGCCTTTTTTCATATCTCCCATCTGCGCCTTCATCAGTTCCCGGCGTTCTTGAGGGGTAGTGGCGGCCTTGATTTTTTCCATCCTGGCCTTCATGCCCTGCATATGCCCCTGCATCATTTCCATACGTTCATTCACCCCCTGTTCGGTCGCTTCGAATTCGGCGGCATCGACAGGCGCTTCCGGTGCTCCGTGGTCGGTGTGGGAATCGTGAGCCGTCTGCGCCGTGGCAAACGTGCCGAAGAAAAGCAACATACAACACGCGATCACTCCAAATACATTCTTCATGATGTCCTCCTTTCATGCGGTTTAGGTTGCGGGCGGTGCGCGACGACACGCACCGCCCCTTGAAAATCGTCGACTACGGCTTGATGTAGTATTGTCTGGACTTGTTGGCCACGCTGTGGATGTCGTCCAGGGTATGGCAATTCTGGCAGCGCAGTTGGAGCAGGAAGCTGGCTCCGGCCCGGTGCTTGTCCGGGCTGGTCAGGTGCTGCAGGCTGACCTGGCCGGGGAGATACAGGGCGGATTTCAGTGGCTCGATCCCGGCCCAGTCCACGGAGGAAACGTCGTCCACCATGATCGCCTTGATGTCGGCGTGGGATTCCGCGTTGCCCAAGGTGTAGGGAAAGGAGATGTGGTGCCACAGCCTTCCGGCGGAAATGTCATGCACGGCAAAGGCCATGTTATAGACGGTCTCGTCCAGCAGACCGGCCAAATCCACGTCGTCCACCAGTTCGAAGCCGGTGCTCAGGTCGCGGTACAGGGTGAGGTTCCAGATGTTGTTCGCAGAGTCGAACTCTTGTTCCGAGACGATGTCGTGCTGGCTTGAATCATAGATGAATCCGACACTGCGGGTGACCAGCGCACCGGGCTCCATCCTGGAGACGATGTCGTCCAGCATGGCCTCGGCCTGCTGGGCGGTGCGCACGCCGAGCTGGTCGGCCCAGAATTCCTCCCAGCCGGGCCGGAAGTTCGGGCGTTCCAGGCCGTTGGCCAGGTAGAGCAGATAAAGCACGTCCACGGCATTGGTCTTGTCCACCGGGTCGAAATCCAGGTCCTGGAAGATAACCTTCAAGGGCATGTAGTCCAGGCTGGTGAGAGCCGCGAGTTGTTCCTTGCTCTTGATCAGCCTGCCCGCTTCATCGGCCAGAAAATAGTTGCCGAAGGTCACCTTGTCCGGGTTGAACACGAATCGCGGCAGTCCGGCGTCCTTCCACTCGCCAATGTGCAGGGGCTGGTCTTCGCGTTGCCGGTCCCCGCGTTCTCGGACCCAGTTGGTCGGCGGCGAGCCCAGGGAGTCGCGCTTGCGTCCGTTGTACACGGTTCCGAACTTGCCCTTGCTGATGTAGGTGTCTTCGGCATAGCCCATGGGCCCGCTCCGGCCTCCGCGCCAGTGCCACATGTCCAGGCCGAAGGCGTCCACGTCCGCGTCCGTCTCGGCCAGGACGTAATGCCGGGAGTCGCCAAGGGTTTCGGGCATGCTCCGCAAGTCCACGTGGCAAGCCGCGTAGCAACCGGTATTGGCAAAGCCCTTGATGGGGCGGCGTGGGTCTTCAAACATGATGCTCAGCCGGTCCTCGTCAATGGCGCGATCTCCGGTCAAGCGCTCCCATTTTTCGCCGTCATACCCTACCAGATCGTGGAATTGGCCCGCGAACTCCTTGGAACTTTCCCAGCGGAAGTTCAGGGCGATACGCTGCTGGTCCATGGCCGCCCGGACTTCCACGCCAAGCACCGGAGCATCCGGGTCGGTGATCAAGGCCCGATCACCGACCATGTGCTTGCGGGGATCCTCGCACCCGGAAAGGACGACCGCCAGAAACAGAAAGCCAAAAACTGCCAGTATCTTCTTCATGAACATCATGGAAACAGCCTCCTCGATGATGGTTGTTCGTAACATACGCCAATGCGGTCCGATCATGCGAACGTCGTCAGCCCCTGACGGCGTTTTCTTCCGCCAGCGGCAGGCTCGGAGCGTCCGGTTCATCACGGGAAACGGGCGCGGGCCGAGGCATCGTCGCCTCCGCATGCCGGGGTGCCTGATCCAGGGAGAGATACCGCTCCCCGAACATGTACATCAGCACAGCGGCGGCAACGGTCCCGAGCATCAGTCCCCATTCGGCTGGAGTACTGGCATAGGCGGCGATGGTCCCGTCGATGGATTGGCGCAGCTGTCCGGCGAGCACGAAAATATGCTTGTCCACATACATGCCGATCAGCACCAGCAGACCGGCCAGTTCAATGGCGCTGCTTTTGCGCTTGGTGCGCGTGAGCAGCAACAGGAAGGGTGCGAGGATACCCACTCCCAGGAAGAGCACCCAAAACTGCAGGCCGTAGGGCGAGGAAATGATGAAAAAGGCGTCCGGAACCTTCACGTAGACCGAGGCGATCAACCGCCACACGGTGAAGACCAGGCCGATGCCCAAAAGCACGGTCAGAATGGTCCCCAGTTCCCGGAGGGCCTGTTGCAGGTCGTCGCCCATGGACTTGCCGTTCAGGGAGTAGGTCAGGATGGTCATGAAGATCATGGCCGCAATTCCGGAGATGACCGCGGAAAAGACGAACCAGACCGGAGTGCCGCTGCCGAACCACAGAGTGCGGTCCAGAATCACCGAGAAAATGCCGCCCAGGATGCTCGTGGCCACCACCGCGGCGATCAGCGTGATCACGGAAAAGATGTAGGCCATGCGCGCGTAACCCTTGTGGATGGCCCAGAATTCCGAGAGCAGCAGAACGAGATAGACGCCGTAGACCGTGCCCATCCACCACAGCGGGGAACTCAGGCTGGGGTAGAGGATGAAGTGGTGCATCCTCGAGAACTGCCCCAGGTCCATGGCCAGCATGGCCAAGGCTGGGACCAGAAAGGACACGGCCAGAAAGTGGGCCCGTTTCTGGAGCAGCTGAAAGCGCTTGATGTTCAGCAGTTCAAAGAAGTTGGCGGTCAGACAGAGTCCGCTGGCGGCCAGGGCCAGAAAGACGTATCCGGCAATGATCACGTTCCAGGGAACCTGATCCGTGGAGCCGAACACCTCCTGACCCTTGAGCTGGATTTGCACGGCGCTGAACACCCCCAGGGCCAGCAGCGCCAGGCATGCGAACAGCAACAGGTAGATCAACGCGCTTTTGCGCGGTCTCGTTTCCGTGTTGGGCATGGCCTAGACCCTCCTCTCGGTTTTGGGCAACCCGTAAAAAATCTGCGGCCGGGTCAGTTTTTCCGGCAGCAGTTGGATGCCCTTGCGCTCGAAAATCACCCTGGAGACGTCGCTGCGCGGGTCGTTCAGGTCGCCGAAATAGCGGGCGTCCGCCGGACAGGCCTCGGTACAGGCCGTGGTGATGTTCCCGGCGTCGATTCTGTGCTGGCAGAAGGTGCACTTCAGGACCACGCCGCCCGGATAGCTCCCGCCCGCCGGGTGCGGCCTGCTGTAGGTGAAGGGCGGCTTCTTGTTGAAGTGCCGGACCTGATACGGACAGGCCTGCATGCAGTACTTGCAGCCGATGCACCGCTTGAGGTCCTGGACCACGATCCCATCGGCCCGCTTATAGGTGGCTTGCACCGGACAGACCGGAACACAGGCCGGATCCTCGCAGTGCATGCACTGCATGGGTTGGAAATGGGTGTCCAGGTAGGCGGCTCGTGGCTCTTCCTTAGCCAGCACGTTGATGTAGCCGATGCCCCGCGGGGTGTTGTTCTCTCGGATGCAGGCCACGGTGCAGGCGTTGCAGCCCACGCATTTCTCCAGGTCGATGAACATGCCGTAGCGTGGGGCGTCGTCGGTTTTGAGCACCGCGGGCAAGGAGACCCGCGCTCCGGCCTGAAGCACCGCCAAAGGCGTCAGGCCGATTGCGCCGGAGACCCCCACGACTCCAGCCAGACGAATGAAATTCCTGCGGGAAAAATCCATATGATCCCTCCTCGTTGGGGTTGAGAACAGAATTGTCGTCAGAGTCAGGGCAAGCTGAAGTGAGGTTGGGTGTTGCCTCGCCGCACGAGTTCTTGCGGCGTGTCGACACGGGTTCAAGGCATACGGAGTAGCAAGCAGGGTCGTATCGTGCCGGGAAGAGAGATTTCAGCGAAGCAGCTTCACGCTGGAACCCCGGCTGGGCGAGCTTGGAGAGTCCGCGCCTTGGAAAGGGAATCAGGCGTGTTCAGGAGGGAAGCCGGCGGGGGTCGCGAATACGTCGGGCGGGTCCAAGGACGATACGGAAGGAGAAGAAAAAGAATGCGGAGAGGAAAAGACGACTTCGGCAAACTGGGACGCGCAAAAAGACAGGCAGTGCAGACACGTACAGACTCTGGTCATGCAGGGGGCAGGGGGCGCGTCCGGGCCAGGCAGGGAGTAACAAGCGGAATCGGACAAGTCTGAGAGACCAAAGTCCATGGCAATACAATCGAAACCGCTTACGGCAAACAACATTCCGAGCAGAACGGCGAGCGTCAGGATTTTTTGTTGGCCCATTGACATAGGAAAACGCTCACTAGTGTCCCAACATTGTCATTGCCAAGACATGTATTTGTTTGAAATTAATGGATTAATAGGAGTTTTTGCCATGTAACGACTTGAAAGGCTT
>NZ_FXUJ01000058.1:2500-5145 GCF_900182865.1 Desulfonatronum zhilinae | reverse complement strand
AATGATCTGGCGGCGTCCTACTTTCCCACGGTTAGAACCGCAGTATCATCGGCGCTGGAGGGCTTAACTTCCGAGTTCGGAATGGGGTCGGGTGTGTCCCCTCCGCCAAGGCCACCAGAACAAATTTGGTGATGGGTGGTTTGTGTTCAGTGGCATGAGAAAATCCTGGGTTATCCCGGGCACACGCCACACGTCACAAGTCACCATTTCATAGGTAACGAAGTATAGAGAGGTTAAGACTCACGGTCTATTAGTACTGGTCAGCTGAGCGCATCGCTGCGCGTACACCTCCAGCCTATCAACCTGGTGGTCTACCAGGGACCTTTAGGGAATCACTTCCAGGGAGACCTAATCTTGAGGCAGGCTTCCCGCTTAGATGCTTTCAGCGGTTATCCTTGCCGAACGTAGCTACCCAGCTGTGCCGCTGGCGCGACAACTGGTCCACCAGAGGTTCGTCCATCCCGGTCCTCTCGTACTAGGGACAGGCCCTCTCAAGTCTCCTCCGCCCACAGCAGATAGGGACCAAACTGTCTCACGACGTTTTAAACCCAGCTCGCGTACCACTTTAAACGGCGAACAGCCGTACCCTTGGGACCTGCTCCAGCCCCAGGATGTGATGAGCCGACATCGAGGTGCCAAACCGCGTCGTCGATGTGAACTCTTGGACGCGATCAGCCTGTTATCCCCGGCGTACCTTTTATCCGATGAGCGATGGCCCTTCCATGCGGGACCACCGGATCACTAAGGCCGACTTTCGTCCCTGTTCGAGATGTCTCTCTCACAGTCAAGCTCCCTTATGCCTTTGCACTCAACGGCTGGTTTCCAATCAGCCTGAGGGAACCTTTGCACGCCTCCGTTACTCTTTGGGAGGCGACCGCCCCAGTCAAACTACCCGCCTGGCACTGTCTACGGTCAGGGTTCACTGACCAGTATTAGAGTTTTAGAACAACAAGGGTGGTATTTCAACGATGGCTCCGCCCATACTGGCGTACAGACTTCATAGCCTCCCACCTATCCTACACATGATGCCCCAAAACCCAATGCCAGGTTATAGTAAAGGTGCACAGGGTCTTTCCGTCTTGCTGCGGGTAGACGGCATTTGCACCGCCACTTCAATTTCACTGAGTCTCTGGTCGAGACAGCGCGGAGATCGTTACGCCATTCGTGCAGGTCGGAACTTACCCGACAAGGAATTTCGCTACCTTAGGACCGTTATAGTTACGGCCGCCGTTTACCGGGGCTTCGGTTCAAAGCTTCGGTTGCCCTAACCTCTCCCCTTAACCTTCCGGCACCGGGCAGGCGTCAGTCTGTATACCGCGTCTTACGACTTCGCACAGACCTGTGTTTTTAGTAAACAGTCGCCCCCGCCGTTTCTCTGCGACTCTTCGATGCTTAGGGAGCAAGTCCCTTCACAAAAAAGAGCACCCCTTCTCCCGAAGTTACGGGGTCATTTTGCCGAGTTCCTTGACCAGAGTTTTCTCAAGCGCCTTGGGATACTCTCCCCGCCCACCTGTGTTGGTTTGCGGTACGGTCTGAAAGACATCTCGTTTAGAGGCTTTTCTCGGCGGCATGGGATGAGTCACTTCGTCTTAAAGACTCGTCATCAGTTCTCGGCTTAAAGCTTCGCGGATTTGCCTACGAAGCCAGCCTACTACCTTGAACCGGGACATCCAACACCCGGATGACCTACCCTTCCGCGTCCCCCCATCACTCAAACGATGTCTCACAGGTACAGGAATATTAACCTGTTTCCCATCAGCTACGCTTTTCAGCCTCGCCTTAGGGGCCGACTCACCCTGGGAAGATTATCTTTACCCAGGAAACCTTGGGCTTACGGCGAAGAAGTTTCTCACTTCTTTTATCGTTACTCATGCCAGCATGATCACTTCCCCGAAGTCCAGCAAACCTTCCGGTTCACCTTCATCCCGCGAGGAACGCTCCCCTACCGCGTACGTTCAACGCACACCCGTGGCTTCGGCATCGTGCTTAGCCTCGTTACATTTTCGGCGCGGAATCACTAGACCAGTGAGCTATTACGCTTTCTTTAAAGGATGGCTGCTTCTAAGCCAACCTCCTGGCTGTCTGAACAACTCCACTTCCTTTCCCACTGAGCACGAATTTGGAGGCCTTAGCCGACGGTCTGGGCTGTTTCCCTCTTGACTATGGACCTTCTCACCCACAGTCTGACTCCCAGGATAAAACGCACGGCATTCGGAGTTTGATAGGGTTTGGTAACCTGGTGGGGCCCCTAGCCCTTTCAGTGCTCTACCTCCGTGCGCGAATTACCTGAGGCTATACCTCAATATATTTCGGGGAGAACCAGCTATCACCGAGTTTGATTGGTCTTTCACCCCTATCCACAGGTCATCCAAAAGGTTTTCAGCCCTTATTGGTTCGAGCCTCCACTTGGTTTTACCCAAGCTTCACTCTGCCCATGGATAGATCACTCGGTTTCGGGTCTTATCCGCAGTACTCAATCGCCCTATTCAGACTCGCTTTCGCTGCGGCTACGCCTCAGAAAGGCTTAACCTCGCACTACAAATAAACTCGCTGGCTCATTATGCAAAAGGCACGCTCTCACCCTGAACGTCTTCCGAAGAAAACGCCCAATGGCTCGAACCGCTTGTAGGCAATTGGTTTCAGGT
>NZ_FXUJ01000057.1:0-5583 GCF_900182865.1 Desulfonatronum zhilinae | reverse complement strand
TGTCCAAGGCGGGTCATGAAGTCAAAGCCCTTGTCGATGGCCGCCATGGGGCTCAAGCCTTTGGCCTGCTGGTGGCGTTGCAAAAGCTTCTGCAAGGGCAAAGCGGATATCCAGCCGGGCATGGCGTTGTAACTGACATACGCCAGTCCTCCAGCCACCAGGGCGTGGTCCAGGCATTTGCACACGGCGCGGCGCAGATCTTCCGTAATCCACGAGTATATCCCGTGCAGAATCGCGAACTGGAATTTTCCGTAGGGCCAGTTTCCAGACAAATCCAGAAAATCGGCCTCGACGAAGGTCACGTTCTTCAGTCCGGCGTCTTTGGCCAAATCAGAGGCATGGGCGATGTGCTGGGGGTTGAAGTCCACGCCGACGAATTCAGCATCCGGGTACAGCGAGGCGATCAGATTCAGGCCCACGCCTTGGCCGCAGCCAAGTTCCAGATACCGGAACTTCTTGACGTCCGGCCCCTTGAACCCCTTGAGCCGCACAGCCCAGTCCAGCCAGGCGGGGGTGGTTTCGCGGTAAAACTGGTACGTGTAGCCTACTGCCGTGTTGTAGCCATGGGACCATTCAGACATGGGAAATACCTGTTCCTGTTTTGGTTGGTGGGGTTCTTGCGTTACAGTCGATCAGGGGTGTCCATTTGGCATTGATGTCCATGAAGGCTTTATACCGGTCAGGGGTAATCAAGTCCTTGGTGGATTAGGAAGTGAAATTTTTTGCTGTAGCCGTAGAGAATGTCTATTGGCGAGATGGACCGGCAGGTGTGGTGTAGGCTGGTTCAGTCAGCTTGTTTTCAGCAATCAGGGTACAGACGGATTGTAGGTCCGGACAGGTGACCACCAGAAAGCCGTCTGGTTTGAGTACCCGGTTAAATTCAGCCAGGGCCTTGGGCACTTCATGAGGATACAAATGCTCAATGTTGTGGCTGGAGAAGATGGCGTCCATGGAGGCGTCGGCTACGTTTGTCATGTCGGTAATGGTGCCGATGATGTCTGGGGAAACGCAAGCGTCGATGTCCAAACGGACTTCATGCCAGTCGGGGGTGTTGAAGGCTTTGGTGATCTGATCTTTGTGTTTTGGGCCACAGCCGATGTGTGTAGGAAGCTTTGCATGATGTATGGACAAGAAAGAGGGTTCGCAATAGCTACGCATGAGCATAGTCTGGAAAGGATGAGTGGGCTTGTAGCTGATCGGCAGACGATAACCAAGGGCTTTGCGCGGGCCTTGGTTGGCTTGGATAGCCTTGGCGCTCCCTTTTCCACTGATCGCGAACCTGAATCAGTAATATTCTGTGGTCGAGCAGTTGAAATGAGCACACTCTACGGGCTTCGGGCAGCATGATTTTCAAGAATTTATACGTCCCATGTTCTGGAAAGGGTGCGGTGTTTTATTGGACACAACAGCGTGCATCTAGGTCAGACGGCTGACCGCCTCTTAGGAATTTTTAAGCAAGTCTCAAAAAAAAACCTGCCCTTCGTAGGAAGGGCAGGGTGTAAAAGGCTTCACCACAAGCACCTACCTCCTGGTAGGTGCTTTTTTGGGATGGTGCTTACGCAAACGCCGCTCCGATGTTCGCTGCTGCGAAAGAATCAGGTGCAATTCCGGAGAAAGTGGCGATCAAGTGCAATTCGCCTTCATCAACGTTTGCACCATCAGCATCCACGAAGTAATACATTTCCATATTATTTCCAGCAGTATATTGAATGAATACTAATGCATCACCAGCATCAATATCTGCATTCGTTGCCGCAGTGCCCAAGTTTGCTACAAGACCTGCCGCTCCTGCAGTTCCAATCGTACCAGCAATTTCATAAACGGTTGTACCTGCATTTATCGCTGTGTCAGTTGCGCCAGCTTGGTAAGCAATCGTAGCTGTAGCATCAATTGCTAGTAATGCTTGAGCAAACACAACTCTATCGTTTGCTGTGTTAAATCCAAGTATCAAGTCTGAACCATTAGCTGCAGCATAAGCAGCGATAGTCGTAGCTCCACCACTAATAAACTGCACTTGGTCAATCGCAGAAACTGTTTCGGTTAAATTGATAGTATCATTTCCTGCGCGACCTGTTACACGGCTGGTACCCTCACCTGTTATAATTACATCATCTTTTGCACCACCGGTAATTGTGTCAGCTCCAGCACCACCAGTTATGGAAAAATTCCCATTTGTTTCAGCAGAGCCATCAAAATCAAGTGTCTTAGTAGCGCTCAGTGCTGATGCGTTGACTGTAAATGTAGCATCAGCGGCAACGTTATCATCATGTGTAGTGATTTTATAGCTAAAACCATCATTGAGTCTCAGAATATCAAATTTTGTGAAATCACCGTCAAATTGTAAGCCAGCTGAGTAATCTCCATGAAGATCAAGAGTATCAGTCCCGGTTCCGCCCGTCAGGGTGTCAGCAGTAGTGATATTTGCACCGCCATAGACATAGTTGTTACCGTCTCCAGTAATTACTTTTGAGTCGCCATCGTTGTTTTCAATATGGAAGATGTCACTTCCGCTTCCACCAGTTAATGTATCAGCACCTGTGCCGGCATAGATATGGCTTCCATTTGCTGTGTTGCCAGCGAGGCTGATAACGTCACTCTTACCAGAGCCATAAATTGTGTAGACGGTATTGTGTGCTGCACCGGAAGGATCAAGTTTTACAGCGTCACCTGTCAAAGCTTTGAAGTCGAAAGTACTTGCACCGGAGAGATTATAGTTAGCAAATTCTTGCACCCCAGCAGCAGAACCTGTCATTGTTACAGTCTGAACACCCGTGAATGATGTCATGTTCAGAATGCCGGCCTTAGCGGTATCTCCGACGAACATCAGGTTTTCAATGCCTTGCACTAAAGGTGTTCCAATTTCAGTCAAGCCGTTATCGCCATTTAAATGAACCTGTAAGATGTCCTGATCTGTATTGAATGGATCAATTAATGTGTCACCAGTTTTTAACGTTCCGGGAAGTGCGTTCACAAGCTGAGATACATTACTGAAACGGAAATTGACATTTTCCCCGGCTTGTGTCGCAACTGTATCAGTTAAATTATCAACGCCGGCTACCAAATTAATTGCATTTCCTGGTTCCGGTGCCGGAGGGGCCGGAGGTGCAGGCGCAGGGCCAGGTGCTGGTGGAACAACTGGATCAGGAACAGGCGGAGTTGGCTCTGGGATTATCTGATTCTGAAAAGCGTTTTGTTGTGCGGGGGTTACCAGACTCGGAGAGTCCACACCGGCAGGACCGGAATTCCATCCACCAGGGCTGCCGAACGTGCCGTCAACTTTAGGCATCAGGCCGAGGTCGTTGATCATGGCGTTGCCAAGTCCACGCGGCAGGATCGTCCCGTCAGCCAGATTGCTCACGTAATACTGGACAATTGCAGGATTGATACCGGCTGTCGTTCCAAAAATATTGACGAGCATGTTCTGAACAATGGTCTGAGATGTTGCCAAGTCAGGCGTTTCCGTACCCAACCCAACGGTATTGCTTACAAACTGCTGCAAGCCGCTTCTCCAGACATTGCCGTTGTTCTCAAACAACGCCAAGCTCCATTGCGAGAGTTGGTCAGCCGTAGGCGTCAATCCAACCGCACTAAAGTATGCCTTTACTTTGTTGTTGTAGTTTCCTGGTGTGATCGACATAAGTTTTAGCCTCCTTGCTGAAATAAATAAGCCACGGCAATTATTTTGCCGTGGCTTATTTATTATATTAGTCTTTTACACTCATTCGACTGATTTGAATTATTTATACCTATCCGAGTACGAAGTCTGCTGCTGTGAGTGGAGGTACTCCAGTAAATGTTGCAATCACGATAGCAGCTCCAGCGCCAGTACCATCAGCATCGAACGTTAGTACTCCTGTAGCTGTGTCATAAGCAAATGTTGCTTGAGCAGTAACAGCTACAGCGCCTGCAGCACTTACAAAGTTTACATTTCCTGCAGCTCCGGCCGCTGATGTAATTAGTGTCTCAGCAGGATTTGCGGCTGTGCCAGCAGCAAAACCAGTAGTTCCTGTGAGGTTGGCAAACTGAAGTTGAGATGTGGCTGGATTGAATCCCGTGATAATATCTCCACCTTCAGCACCCAAGAGAGCAGTTGTGTTTCCAGTGTACCTGATTGTGTTTGCTCCACCAACAAGGTTTATAGTGTCGGCACCGGCACCGCCTGTGATAATGTCATTTCCCATACCGCCTGTGATAGTGTCATTTCCTGCATCAGCATTAATTCTCAGACCTACAGTTGACTGGGCGGCATTAACTACAGTGGCTACACCTGCTGTCATATTAATAGTGTTTGAGCCTGCGGTAGCAATTATTGTGTTTATTTCGCCTCCTGCTGTAACAGCATTAACGTTAACAACGTTGTCTCCACCGTTAAGAGTAATCCTGTTTGCACCACCAGATGTAGTGATTAAGTCATTGCCTGCACCGCTGGTGATAGTGTCTGCTCCAATGCTGCCGATAAGTTGGTCATTTCCTGCGCTACCAACAATTACCAGACCATTGACGTTAACGCCTGCCGGAAGAACAGGAACTCCTTGCATGGTTACGCCAAAGCTGGTGTTCGTGGAAGGAGTAGCATTCCCGAAATCATATCGCTCTGCTTGGAGAGCTGCATTATTGAGGTTCGCCAAAGTCAGCTGACCGTTTAATGTTCCATATACATTTACATATCGAGCACCGGATATGTTTGTAAAATCAAGTGTACCTGCCAAAGAGTCGGTATTACGAATTTCGATGGTCTCGATGTTTCTGATTATTGGTTGAGCCCCAACGGGAGTTACAGGGAAAGCTCTGTTAGCCAAAATCGTAAGCACATCGTTGTCTCGTTCGTTGAGCGGCGAAGCAACCCAGTTATTTGGGTCAATCAAGGTGTCTACACCTGCAAGTGTACCAGCAGGAGCATCGACTAATTCATTGTTGTTAGTGAACTTAAATGCATCAGGTGTAACGCCGTTGAAAGACCCGTCGCGGTCAGCATAGTCGGTACCGATTGTCAAAGTAAATTCGCCGCCACTGGCATTCTCAACATTATCTTCCCAAGCCAACCGCTGCGCAGCGGTCACCAGGGCGGGGGAGTTCGCACCGGCAGGACCAGCAACCCAACCAGCGGGGCTGCCGTAGGTGCCGTCAACCTTGGGCATCAGACCCAGGTCGTTGATCACCGCGTTGGCCAAGCCGCGTTCCTTGATGGTTCCAGCAACCAGGTTGGTGACGTAGTAGTCGCGGATGGTGGCGTTCATGCCAGTGTGCGCACCTGCTCCGAACATGTTCTGCCAAATCTGGTTCACAAGTGCCGTAGCCATGGCAGTGGTGTAGGGCTTGTTCAGTCCCAACCCGGCGATCTGGCTGACATGCTGCTGCAAGCCGAGACCAGCCCAGACATTGCCGTTGGTGTTCACCAGGTTCTGCGTCCACAGAGCCAACTCGGCGGCGGTTGCGCTCCGCCCTGTGGTTGCCTCAAAGTACGCGTTAACTTTGTTCTGATACTGCACTGCTGTTGCCATAATCTTCTTCCTCCTAAAATTGTGAAAAGTAAAAAAAAGCCCATTCCAAAAATTCGATCAGACCTGCCCGAGAGTCACAACC
>NZ_FXUJ01000056.1:0-5720 GCF_900182865.1 Desulfonatronum zhilinae | reverse complement strand
GTTTTCGGAGCATCGAAGTGCAAAAAATTGCCTTATATCATACACTTGGAGATCTGCCCGAACCAGTGTTCACCCACAAATTTTGCTGACGAGCCACATATAGTTGATCAACAGGCTTCTCGCCTATTTCAGCTTCAAAATCTCGAAGCTCAGCTCGTCTGTATTGACGAAGTGATTCTGATATTTTTGAAAATTTTTCCAAATTCATATCTGAACTCTTCTTTGATTAGGTAGACACATTGAACAGTGTTATTATTCGGAATTGGGAAAAAACCAATCAACCAATCTAACTATCACCCAAGCCTCTTCCCAAGCAGAAGCATCCCTATTCTCAACATCTTGCTTTCAAATCCATCATCATCTCCACCGCCCGATCTCCCGCACCTGAGGTCAGCTTTTTACTATCCCTCGAAGTCAGCATTATACAACACCGGAAGAATCACGGAAAAAACCATGCACAAAACTGACCTCTGGGGAAGTGAGCGGCGCGTTTTTTGGCGGGCGCGGAGCTTGGTTGACGCCGTGACGTCCTCGACAAGTTGCACTGTGGAACTCAAAGCCCTCACGCCTGCACCCACTCCATAACCGGACGAGACAGAAAGGCTTCCAACTCGATGCCGTCGCCGCCGACCAACAGGGTGCGATCCGGCTGGAAGGCTTCGACGAAGGCGGCCATGCCGGGCAGGGCGTCGCGGCGGCGACCGCTTTTGATCTCGATGGCCAGCAACCGCCTGCCCGCACGGATCACAAAATCGACTTCGCGGTTTTTATCCCGCCAGTAGAACAGCTCGCAGTCGCCGCGCTGCGCGGCGTTGGCCAAGTGCGCGCCGACCGCGGATTCCACCAGCCGACCGTAGTAAGACCGGTCCTCTCGGGCTTCCTCGGGAGACAACCCTTCCATCGCCGTCATCAGGGCCGTGTTCAGTACTTGCAGCTTGGGGCTGGAGGCGCGTTGGCGCACGGCCTGGCCGGCGAACTTTTGAACTCCGGTGAGCATCCCCGCTGCCGCCAGAAGATCGAGATAATGGGCCAGGGTGGTGGTGTTGCCGGCGTCCTGCAACTGGCCCAGCATCTTGGTGTAGGACAGTATCTGCCCGGAGTACCGGCACCCCAGCTCGAACAGGCGACGCAGCAGTGCCGGTTTGTCCACGCGGGTCAGCAGCAGTACATCACGCGCGATGCTGGTTTCGACCAGCGAGTCCAGCACGTAACGCCGCCAGCGGGCCGGTTCGGCGGTCAGCGGCGCCGCGCCGGGGTAGCCGCCAAAAAAGAGATAGTCTTCGAGACTGTAGCTGAAGGCCGCGCGCATTTCCACCAAAGACCAGTGCGGCAGGTGCAGGCTCTCGAAGCGTCCGGCCAGGCTCTCGGTGAGTCCGCGCCCGATCATCAGCGGCGCGGAGCCCAGCAGCACGACCCGCAGCGCCCGACCTTGGCGCGTGTCCTCGTCCCACAGATATTTGACGGTTTCCGACCAGTGCTCGACCTTCTGCACCTCGTCCACCACCAGCAAGCCGCCACCTGAGCCTGTCTCCACCCGCGCCGCCTCCCACTGCTGACGCAGCCACGCGCCATCGCGCAGTGTCGGCTCGTCGGCGCTGACAAAGCGCACCGGCCCCTCCAGGCCTTCGGTAACCTGTTGCACCAGGGTGGTCTTGCCGACCTGCCGCGCCCCGGTGACCACCTGTATATGACGCCGAGGCTCCGCCAGCCTGCGGGCCAGTTCGGCCGCCTGGGGTCGTTGATAGGTGTTCGGCGTTTTGCGCTTCATGTTGAGTAATTTTACTCAATGTGATGCGTATTGCAAGCGGCGACGCATTGCCAAAGCTCGGTTTCGGTCATCCCGTCCTCACTCATACGCCTTCAACCCCGAGTCTCCCGCCCCCGGCCTGCTTCTTCAAGAACGGCGCCAGATCTTGCATCAGGGCCGACTCGGCCTTGCCGCGCGCCTTCAAACCCAATTCCAGCGGCGCAAATTATGGCTCATCCGGTTCAAGCGTACGTGATCAGGAAAGAGGGTGGGAGCACTTTTTGAACCGCCCGCTTCCGTTGGTCGCTCAAGGCGCCAAGTTCACAAAGGAAAACATTTTGGAAAGCAGGGAAAACGCTGCTTTCCAAAAGATTGCCTCCTCCCTGTCGGGAGGAAGAATCATTGCCGTCAGGCGTGAAGTCTTTTGGCTTCCGCATCATTCCAGTGGAAGGTTAAAAAATATTTTCTTGGCGTGCTCCGGACCTTGAGCGAAGCGGCCTGCCCCGCTCTCACTTTGTTCAGGAGGAAAACCACTTACTGCGGACAGATGCTTCGCGTCCGTTTCGCTGGCGAACTCGCGGAGTGTGTCGCGGGCTTCTTGAAGCATGCATGCTCCTATTCAAGATGTCCTGACGTATAAGTAAACATTCTCGACGCGGCTTCCGCGGCGAGGGCAACCGACTGGACGCAGTCAGCCCCGGCCCGTTCCCGCGACGCGGAAGCGTCGCAGGAACGCTGCTAATCAGCCGCGCGGTCTTTTGGGTCGGCTGAATTAACCTTGTTAGGTCGCCTTGTCTGCATCGTCGCGATCTCTGTTGTCCTTGTCACGGTTGTCTCTGTCGCGCATCCGTCGACGAGCGTCGTTTCGCAACATCATAAATGCGGCCGCCATGACCGTCGCCATAAGTGCCGCGACCATGGGGAGAAGGAACGTGACTGAGTCGGGTTTCGAGTCGAAGACACTGCCTTTGAAGAAATCAGAGAATACGAGCATAACCGTCATCAGCATGGTTACGATGCCCATCATTGCGCTCGTCATCGATACCATTCGCGCACGGTACTGCTCGAGCTCCGTTCGGCCAGTTGGAGTTCGTTCCACTACCAGCTCGCCCTGCTCATCACGCCTCGCCGTCGCGGGCCTAAGCGACTCCAGCTGATTGCAGTATTCCTGCTTGGTACTGGCCGATATGAAACTGGAATCCATGATCTCCTTTATCAGCTCTTCCCCAACCTGCCGCGCACCATACATGTCCTTCGCCTCGACGGCATACTTGCGCGCTGTCGCGGAGATCAGTGACTCGACGACTCGTGAGTCAGGAACATGGCCCTCGGAGAGACCTGGCCGGAGGGCGTAGATCACCTCGCGGTTTGCCGATGCGAGCTTCTGCGCGTACTCGCGACGGTCACGGCGTGAGAACAGGGCCCGAGAGACAAACGTGACTAAGAGCCCGCTAAGAATTCCACCGCCGATCCCGACGATCCAAGGGTTATTCATCCAGTCCATTGCGATGCGTCTCTCTCCGGTCGACTTAACGCTCAGCATCAGCGGTGGGCCGCGCAGCGGGCCGTCCGCTGCATGCTGTTGTTAGCTCGCTTCTCCTAGATCCAGCTGAATAGAGTTTTCTCGTTCTGATAGATATTCATCTATGTTCCTGTCGACGTAGCGGAGTGTCCCGATGCGCCTTTGTTCTCTGTCCTCTAGAAGCGCGTCGACTATAGCTTCGCGTGCGTCCCGATCTAGGCGCTGAAACGCCGACCAGTCGACGCGAAAGTCGTCAAGAGCCCTTCTCGGCATACGGAACCGGTAGAACGTTCTGTCTTCCCGAACCATAAAAACTTCCGGCCGCATCATTCTGACGCGGTCGTCATCCTCGATTGTTCGAAGCTCGACTATCCCAGCCCTCGAAAGTAGATCATCCCAGCCGAAATCAGATAGAAGAAGATCGCGCGAATCTACCGCAACAAAATTCGAAACAAAGCCGATAAGGTGTCGAAACTGAACTGCACCCTTTGCGGTATCCCTTAAATCGGGAGTTGCGAGAGACGCGAGCACAACTGCTTTCAGATCATCAATACGCTCAGAGAAGTCTCTGTATCGGCGAGACTCCTGCGCTCTTGTTCGATTTTCAAGAAGAAGGCGCTGGAACAATTGCGACCATTGGCTTGCGAGCTGGAGTCTTATATCTTCGAGGCGACTGAAAGCCAGTACGTTGTTATTGGTGGTTCTATGGCTGAGAAAGTTAATGAACTCAAAGACGTACTTAGCTGTTTCTCTTTTCTGTATTGAAGGGAACTCAATATTTTCAATCACATCCTTCTTGTCTTTGTTCTTCTCATACACATGATGATCGTGAAGTACTCGTTCATCAACAAATGCATACACGGGGATGGCAGCCTCAACCGCCTTCAGCACTTCAAGCTGCGTGATTGAAAGCTTTTCCTTCGCTTCTAGCACACCAGACTTCGTCGATAACTTTTCTAGGCTGCTGAAGTCGAGTTGTTGAAAAGCGGATGGAACCGCGGTGCCACCAAATCGCGACCCCACGATCAATACCACCATGTCGCAGCTTGGCACTTCCTTTAGGCAGCTGTCATGAGTATGAGAACGCGGGTCGTAAAGGACATCCGCGTAATCGCTCATAACCGGCTCGTACCCCATCCCGGAAATGAAAGGGCGGAGCTCACCCCGAAGAATATCGAGGTCGTAACATGTTGACGAAATAAAGACGCGAAGTCTTGCCATAGGCCCTCCTTACCGAGCTAACAGTGTTATTATGCGGAATTCACAAAAATCCGCTCTTCCAAATTCCGGCCCTGACACCAGCTGATTCGGCGAGCAATTTTTGAAAAAATTTTCCGCATTTGCCACGTTATTTCAGCGTATTGAGAAAAGTCTGCCAAATATTTCCTGGCTCCGAGGTCAGCTTTGTGCTTTGCCTTGAGGTCAGCTTTATGTAGCAGACATAAGTTCATCCAACATACGGTGCATAAAGCCAAACTCGGAGGAAATGATGGACGCATCCGTGATCGTTTTTGACGATTGGGAGCAGGCCTTGAAGGCCAAGTGTCCCTCCTGATCGTCATCACGCATATCGGGAAGCCATCGTCAAATTCCGGTACTGGCTTCGGAATCCCCATATAATGCTAACTGTTGTAAGCACTAAACTACTTTTGGAATGGAGACAATCGTATCTGGATCACTGATCAGGGCAAATTTGTGCTCGAACCACGGGCGCTCCGGATCGGTATCGAAATCATGATCGGCATCGATTATTGGTCTCTTTCCGCATCCCGGCTCCACCTGCGCCGGGTGCCCGTCATCTGCGGGCCTTGCCCGTGATCGACTCCAGGCGGACCCTGAAAACCTTGGTCTTGTCGAAGAATCCGTCAATGTATTCAAGTCCCTGCGTGAAGTAGTCGGGCGAATATTTCCTGACGAGCAAGACCAGTCCTGCCCTTTTTTCCTCGTCGAAAAGCTCTTCCACGATCCCCGCGGCAACTACGCTTTCGTATTTTGTACCGAACTTCTCAGGCAGCACCTCTGTCTTGCCGACCACGCAAAACGAGACCTTCCCGTTCACGGAGAGCAAATCGATCTTCTTTCCCTCCAAAGCGCAGTGGAAGAAGATGCAATCGCCATCAAAGGCGAAATTCAAAGGGATGCCGTGGGGTGAACCGTCCAGGGATGCCATGGAGAGTACGCCGTATTGCGCCGTTTCCAGGAGGATTCTTGCCTCCTCAATGGTTGTTGCGCGATCTTTACGTCTCATTGGTTTTCTCACTTTGATGCGGTTGCGAGGGAGAGCCGAAGCTGTTTGAACCGCCCGCAGCGCGTCATCCCTGCTCGGCTTGCCTGCCCTTGGATGTTTCACAAAAGAGGCTCTTCGACGTTGGACGTGGAATTGGCAATTCTCCCCTGTGGTACTATCTGTATTCGGAGTGAGTGGTTTTCGATCCCTGTTTTCCAGGAGAT
>NZ_FXUJ01000055.1:0-5740 GCF_900182865.1 Desulfonatronum zhilinae | reverse complement strand
TTATCCACCTTTTTATTCAGAAATATCTGGTTGTGCTGGGTCAGCGTCAGCCACCACAACTTGGGACGCAGCTCGGCCCGGTAGAAAAAGTAGGCGCCGGCCTGGTGCATCTGCTCGAAGGCCGAGAGAATGCCGTGAAAGGGCAGATCCTCGCTTCCGGAAATCGAGCCCTTGATGGTGAACGTGGCCGGGTTCTGAAGCACGGTGGTCAGGTCGATGTCTTCCTTTTCGGAAACCAGCAGGATCTCAAAATTGTAGAGCGTGGAGAGGCCCTCCTCGC
Organism: Desulfonatronum zhilinae; assembly: GCF_900182865.1. Taxonomy (NCBI): domain Bacteria; kingdom Pseudomonadati; phylum Thermodesulfobacteriota; class Desulfovibrionia; order Desulfovibrionales; family Desulfonatronaceae; genus Desulfonatronum; species Desulfonatronum zhilinae. The sequence continues at coordinate 5,460 of NZ_FXUJ01000055.1, read as the reverse complement.
CGGAAAACCGAACCACCGAGAAGGTGTCCTTGGGCAGGGCATTGCTGATGAATGTGAAGGCATTCTCGTTCAGGGTCGGCATGGGCTTCCTCGTCAGTTGGGTTGCGATCCGGATATCTCAGCGCGGACGGGGCCGGTCCACGGCAAAGGTTTCGCCGCAATTTTTTCAAAAGTTGTCTTATCCCAGCTACTCAAGCTGAGTAATGACCTGCCTCTTTATCTATCCGTTTTAGCCTGCCAGCGTTCCGCCGCAAGCAGGTCCGGGTCCGTGGCCATGACTCCGGTCAGGTCGGCTCCGTTCCACAGCGCCTGGTCCCTGAGTACGCCGTGCATGTTGGCGTGGGTAAGTTCCGCGTCGGAAAAAACCGCCTTCTGAACCGTGGCGTGGGAGAAATCCGTGTAGGGCAGGGCGGCCTTCCTGAAGTCGGTCCTGTTCAGGTTGGCCCCGGTGAACAGGGACTGCTCGATCCTGGCTTCGTGAAACATGGCCCCTTCCAGCCCGGCTTTCTGGAACCCGGCCATGAGCAGCGCGGCCCTGGTGAAGTTGGCCGACGGCGCTTCGGCTTCCGCGAAATTCGTGTACGCCCCGGTGCTCATGGAGAAGTTGGCGTAAGCCAGGCGGGCGCCGGAAAAACTGGTCTGGGTCACGTCCAGGCCGCTGAAGTCGGCCCGTTCCAGATTGCACCGGTCCAGCATGGCCATGGCCAGCGTACAGTCGGAGAACGATTGGCCGGTCAGGTCGGATTCCACGAGCCAGGCCTTGGTCAGATCGGCGCCCTTGAACACGGCGTCCTTGAACTCCGTCTTTTCCGCGAAGACCCTGGTCAGGTTGGCGAAGGAGAAATCAACGCCTCTCAGACGGCATTGGTGCAAGACGGTCATTTCCAGATCCGCGTTGATGCATCGGACCCCACAAAGATCGCACTCGCTCAGATGCGCCCCGCTCAGGCCCGCGTCGACCAGGATCGCGCCGGCAAGGTTGACCCGCAAAAAGGATGCGCCCGACAGGTCCGCCCCGGTCAGGTCGATGCCGGACAGGTCGATGTCCTGGAGCAGTTCCTCGGCCTGGACAGCGTTCAGCACGTCTTGAGCAGTCATTGTACATGCCCCATGGTCAGCAGGGTTCGTTTGAGGTTCGCGTGGGCAAGGTCGGTGTTTCCGATCCTGGCCTTGTAGAAGTCGACCCCATAGAGATTGGAGGACGCCAGGATCGCGTTGACCAGGTTGGCCTTGCGCAGAACGGCCTTGAACAGGTTGACCTGGGACAGGTCGGCCCCGTCCAGGTCGGCCTTCATGAAGTTGGCCTCCCGGGCCGTGGCCCGGCGCAGGCTCGCCCCGGCAAGGTTGGTCCGGCTGAAGTCCGCGTTGTCCAGCACCGCCCCGGTCAGGTCCGCTCCGGACAGGTCCACCCCATCCCAGCAGGCCCGGCGCAGATCGGCCCCGCGCAGGTTTGCTCCCGCAAAGGACGCCTGCTGGTCTGAACGGGACGCGCCAAGCATGGCGTTCGTGAAGATCGTTCCGGCGCAGCGCGTGGCGTGCAGGCGCAGTTCAGGGGCCTTGATCCCGGTCAGGTCCGCTCCCGTCAGCGTGGCCCCGGAAAAGTCGGCCTCTTCCAGATCGGCCCCGGCCAGGTCCGCGCCGGTCAGGTCCGCGCCCATGAAGCCGACTTTGGCCGCCTGGACTCCCCGGGCCCGGACCCCGGTCAGATCCGCCTGCTCAAAGACCGCGCCTTGAAGGTTCGCCTGGCCCAGATCGGCTTCGGTCAGTTTCGCCTCCGCGAAATCCCCCTGGGACAGGTCGGCCTGCTTCAGGTCGGCCTCACGCAGGCTGGCCCCGGCGGCATGCGCCTCGCGCAGGTTTGCTTCGTGAAGATCGGCCCCGTCCAGGTTCGCGGCGGTGAGGATCGCGGCGGTGAAAACGGCCCCGGACAGATTTGCTCTCTGAAATACGCATTTGTCCAGAACGGCCTCGGTGAAATCCGCCCCGGACAGGTCGCGCCCGGAAAAATCCAGGCCGGTCAGGTCCAGGCGGGCCAGGCTTTGGCCGTTGTCATGCATGGCCATGACCTGCTCGACGTCCAGGGGGGAGCCTGGTCCGTGAGATTCGTCAGACTCGGGGCGCGTCTCGGAAAGATCCTCGGAGGGCGCCTCTGGTTCCGGCTCCTGTTCAGGCTGGGGAGCAGCCTCTGGTTTCAGGGCCGCGAGGGCGGCGACAGCCCCGGCGGCCTCTTTCAAATGCGCGTCAGCCTCCAGGAATTTGGCCTCGATGTCCGGATTGTTGATCCCCGAAGCCCGCAACCGGCCGATGATCTCGTCCACGGAAGGCTGGGGCACGTCAGGCTGGGGTTCCAGCAGCTTGAGAGCCTCCTGCTCGTCCACATTGAATCTGGCCAGAAGGTCTTTGGACTGTTTTTTCAGGTCTGCCATCAAGGTTTCGAGATCCTCGACTCCGACGACTTCCGGCGCTGATTCCTCGACAAGGGCCTTCTTGAAAACCTCGTCCGGGTCCAGCCCCGCCTTGACCAGCATATCCACGGTCTGCGCCTGCAGGGCCTCGGCCTCCTGCAGGATCTGCTCAAGCTCGGAGCTTGGAGCGGCCACGGCTCCCATTCCGGCAACAGCGGCAGCGGACGCCGTTACGCTGGGTTCCGGAGCGGCTTGGGGGGGGGCTTGTGCCGGCTCGTCCTGCCGGTCCGGGGGCGTCTGCATCTCCACCGTGGGCTGAAGCTCCTCCCTGAACAGGCCAAAGTAGTGTTCCAGGGGTTTGGGCGCGTCGCTCAAGGGTTCCCAGCGGGCAAAAAGGTGCAGCACGTCCTCAAGCTCTTCGCTTTCCGTCCCGGCCACGCCTCGAAAGAGGATGATGCCCCGGTCCTGCTCCGGAAACAGCCAGACCGTCTCGGCCTGGCAGGGGACTTCCGCGAACACTTCCTGCCCGGCCTCGTTGCGGTGGATGAACAGACGGGCCCTGACGCCCGGCAGGCTGGAAATGATTCGCGGCGTGGTCGGGTGCATGTTGAGAAACTTCACGACTTCATCGCCCTGGAAAAAACCCTGGATGCGCTGGTCCTCGGGGGCGACGTTGAAGTATTCCGGCCGGGTGCTTCGCGGAAAGGCCGGCCAGCTTTCCACAAGATAGCTCTCGTCCACGGTACCCATGTGCCGCATCCTCTGGGGCCAGGTCATGGGCCAGGCCGTCAGCCCGGCCGGGCAAGGCCGGTCGCCGGGAGCGCCGACCAGGTTTGCGGGGTCCTGAATGTTCGGCAGGGGCTGGCGTCCTGATGCATCGGGGGACGAACCTTTGCCCACGGGGTTTTCCGGAACGTCTGGTCCGCCAAAGGCGTGTTCATGTTGGATGCGCATGGAGGTGAAGGGCTCCGGGTGGGACGGGGCGCCGCCGGCCGTCCAATAGCGGTTGCCAAAAACATGCAGCGACTTGATGGAATTCCCTACCCGGACCCGGACCTCCTGGGCCGTGACCGGGCTCGGAGCGCAGGCCGATCCGTAGACCAGAAACTCCCCCCTGGGCTTGGGCATGCCGAAATCGAAAAGCTCGTCCTTTCCCAGCGCGGCCTCAATGGCCGGCCACATGGCCTGCATATGCAGCAACCGCGGAGCGTCCGCAATCAATGAAAAGCAGGCCGATGCGGCCAGGGAGAGAAAACAGCGTTCGCCCTCGCGGAAACTACGGCCCGTCAGATTCATGTCGTCTGGGAGAAAAGTTTTCATTGGGCCCTCTCAGATTATCAAATGGATGTGCTCATCCCAGCCTGATCGCTTTGCCTTTAGCCGCTGTACCGAAAGTGGTTAGTTCGAATGTTTCGTCTCCGAACTTCAACTTGATGGCGCCACCGTCGATGGAAACATACTTCCCCCCCTGTTCCATCTTGGCCGATGTTGTTGTCAAGGCAATCCGGCCCGCAGATCCGGTATCTGCCTCGGCCGTCACATTGCCGTTGTCCACGATGATTTCACCGGTTCCCCTGGTCAGTACGACCTGCCCAGGAGAATCCAAACCGTTTCCGTACCCGACTTTAATCTGGGCTCCGCCGTCTTTCGCCAGGATCACCCCTCTTCTCTCCACGATAACAATGCCGCCGCCGGCGCGCTCCAGAACGATAGAGTTCACGTCATCCGGGACGATGCCGATGGTGGAAGATGGCTCTGCTTTCATCTTGATCCCTTTATGTGCAGTCTCATGAGTCTTAACAGCTATCCCATCCGCCGAGAGATTGATTTCTGATTTTGCCTTATTAAGGGTTTTAATCAGATCTTTCATTATGCCTTCCATGGCTACGAATTGTAAGGCAACTCCACTTATAACAGGAAGAAAACTCCAAAAGCCAGTGCGTGTTTCCGCAGTATTTGCGGGAAATGCTGCGTGTATCGCATCGCCGCCTACGCTTGCTATAAGAGAGGCAAGAATCATTACAGTCTGACCGTAAGCCTCCGTAATTGCCTGGTATTTTATTTGCTCGGGCTCGCTCATACCGCACTTGAGAGTCACATTGGATTTCCCAACTACCTGGTATTTATCTTTTAACATTGATTTGGCACCGCCTATCTGGTAATTATTACTCTTAGGAGATGTGTAGCTGAGAGAATCATTCCAATCTACTATATATTTCGTCCCAAGGGTTACGGCGGTCGACATTCCAAGTGTGAAGGCCGTAATTGCTCCGAGAGTGGCGGTGTTTCTAGTCCCCATGGTAATGTTGGTGACTTGGCCGGCGACAACATCCTGCTTGTTCCCTAGTACCGTATAACATTTAAATTTTCGGATAAAGCCGTTTCAGTTTGATCCTGGCGTTTTCGGTTTTGAATTGCCAGTCAATTTTTCGAAAACGATTGTTCATGTTCTTTTCCCAGGCAGCGACTTCAGCTTGCATTATGGCCATGTCGGGAATTCTGCGACTTAAGCACTGACCTTTGAGGGCGCTGAGTTCGATCTCAGCCATGTTGAGCCAGCTTCCATGCTTAGGTGTGTAATGGATTTCGAGTCGTTCCGCTAATCGTCTGGCTTCCGCTGCATCAAAGGTCTCGTAAAGAGAGGCGATATTGTGAGTATTGAGATTGTCCATCACCAACCGCACTTTGGTTGCTGCGGGGTAGCGCTCGTCCAGCATCTGCTTGATTTGCTGCGCCCAGTCCTTTCTGGTGCGACGTTCGCAAATCGCGACATGTCGCTTGCCTGCAAGTGGCTCAACTTCCATAAAAATCTCAACAACGCCCTTTCTCACATACTCATCATCAACGCGGGAAATCTGTCCCGGCTTGCACGCTATCGGCTCTCGAACTTCGCCAACAAGTTGTTTATTGGACTCATCCATACAAACCACGGGAAAGTTTGGATCATACGGCAGATGATAGACCTCCAGAACATCTTCCATCGCGGCTACAAAAGCGGCATTTCCCCGTGGTGGAATTTTCCAGTATTTGCTGAGATGAGGTTTAAGTTCCGTTT
>NZ_FXUJ01000054.1:0-6029 GCF_900182865.1 Desulfonatronum zhilinae | reverse complement strand
GGATCAAGAACCCGCTCGGCTATGCACTAAAAACAACGGTTGTGAACAAGGCCAGCAAGGAAGGCCAACCGATCTTCAAGGAAATTTTCCAAAGAATTTTTAATCATGAGCTATAAGGAGGCACTATCATGACACAAGAACGCATTTTTGAACAATCTTTGGGCCTTATCCTCGACATTTCGATCTGGTCGGGAAGCAAGACGTTAAAAGCAGAGGATTTTCAGGGATACGAACTTCCCCCAGAAGAACTGGTTTCCCTTGGTAGTAAGCGGCTGCACTCGAAAGACAGCTTTAAACCCATTCAGGCAGTACGCACAAAAGCGGTATCGGTATTGGAGGCCACCGGCATTTCCCTCTACGGGGGTCGTGTTTGGATCATCCCGGACCACGCCAAATCAGATGTGGAAGCGTCACTTCAAGCCCTGGCAGCTGAGTTTCAGCAAGAAAAGGATGGCTTCCTTCGTGATTTCTACACCACCCAGGAAGAGTGGCTTCAGAAAAACAACAAATGGGCCTCGATCCTCCGTCCCTATCTGGATACGCCTGAAACGGTCAGTAAGCGGTTCGGATTCTCTTGGCGTATTTTCAGAATGGGTACAGCGGAACAGGGCGACGATCTGGCCGAGACAATAACCACTGATCTTACCAACAATCTGCTCCGGGAAGTGTCCACTCTTGCCGAAGATGCCTATCAGTCTCTGAAAGGCCGAGATAGAGCCACTCCGAAAAATCTGAACCGATTGGAAAAACTAACGGACAAGCTCCGAGGGCTCTCATTCGTAACACCGGCATCCCTGGTTATTGAAACGGAGTTGTCCGGCATTCTTGACGAACGTGACTCCCACGGCGCTCTGGAAGGCCAGGGTCTGTTCAAGCTGGTTCGGTTGTTGGTGCAGCTCAAGTCTCCCATGGTTTTGAACGAGGTGCTGGAAGCGGCAGAACGCGGCCAAGCGTATCAATTCCAGTATCCTGCCTACGTTCCGCCTGTGGATACTGCTGCGCCGCATCCTCAGCTTCAACCGCAAACCAACCCTGCCCCGGCACCGGCAGGGGCCTTTGTACCGGCACCCGTTTCAGCACCGCCCAAACCGGCGTCACTACCTACCGGCTGGTTTTGATCCGGTCATGTATACCAGCAAATAAAGGGCTTCTCCCACAATCAGGAGAGGCCCTTTTCATTTTGGAACCCAAGAAAAGGAGGTACCCAAGTGAAATATCAGTCCCTTGAACACGATTTGAAAAACATGGCGGTCGTTACCGCCCATGCACCCCAGGCCGCCGACAAGCCCAAGCTGCTCACGCCCTCACAAATGGCCGCACTCGCGTCTGGCTTGGGCCGAAAACATGGCGTGACCGTTACATTCGGCAACTACAACACGGCGTCTACTGACGGCCAAGATATTGCGATCCCCTTAACCAGTAAGGAGAACTCGTGGATTACTCGCGGTTTTTTGGACCACGAACTCTCACATATACGCCTTACAGACCTTGACCAAATACCGAGATCAACGCCTCTTCACAAAACACTTTGGAACCTCTTGGAAGATATTCGTGTCGAAAAAGAGATGGCTTCTATCTACCCAGGAATGGCAACCAATTTCCGAACATTGGTGCGTGAACTGCTGGCCACCAATAGGAACTTCTTTGAATTACCCCCCGATAGCCAGCCTGATGCCGTGCTTGCGGCTTACATAGGTCTGGTTCTCCGAACGCTCCACCTGAAGCAACCGGAGCTATCTGAACTGGCCATAGCTACTCGTGACCAGTTTTTAACCACTTTCGGCCCGGCCCTGGAGAAAGACCTGTTCCTGCTGATTACCGAAATCGGCAATGCTCAAAGCACCGGAGAAGTCTGTGCTCTGGTGGATAGGGTTATTGAGCTTCTGAAGCAGCACAGAGATGCTCAAGATCATTCCGGCTCGGATTCAGAGATAGGCACGGAAGAGGAACAGCCCCTTACTGATAATCAAGATGGGCCAGCAAATCCCCAACAATCCCAAACAATCCCTGACACTCAGGACCAGTCAAACTCTCCAGACAATTCCCAGCAAATCCCTGACGATCCAGAGCATCAGGACTCATCAGGCCAATCACAGACCGGCACGGATACTTCGGACCATCCTAACGATCACGAACAAGCCTGTGACAATCAGGGATCATCACAGAGTATCCCTGACGATCAAGATCAGCACGAACAAGGCCATGACGATTATGACCAGCCGGACGATCCCAGCCAATCTGAACAAGGCCAAGATAGTCAGGGATTATCAGAAACAGGCCCACCCAGCAGTAACCCCTCAACCCAACCAGGCCAATCATTGGACGAACAAGGAGCCCAAGACGATGCAGACCCTTCAATACATAGTAGCCCTGATCCAGCAGATTTGGACGATCTCACAGCCGACCCAGACACCGAAACCCAAGCACCCGGCCAGGATACGCCGGACGAAGCACCCGACGCTTCACCCGTGGGCCTAACCCCGACCCAAGAAGCCATAGCCCAGGCCCTGGAGTCGCAGGAAGAGATCAGCGATTTTGGCCAGCAGCTCAAAAGCATGGCCCTGAAGTCGGAGGAGCTCAGCGGCAACAATCCCAGAGCATTCGGAATAGCCGAGGCTACTTCAACTTCTTCCTTGCCCCGGTACGGCTACTCCCAGCAATCAGTAACAGCCTCTTCCGGGGTGGTGGCCAAACTTATGGCGAATCTCAAGGGGCTACTCCAGGCCCAAGGCTTGGCCAGAAACACGCCCAGCGCTTCCGGCAGCCGAATAGCCCGATCCCGCCTTCATCGTATTCGCACCGGCGAAAGCAAGCTGTTCCTCCGAAACGCCAGTCAGAGGCAGGTAAATACAGCGATCCACCTGCTACTGGACATCAGCGGAAGCATGGACGGGCGGCGTTTGGCCATAGCCAAGGAAGTGGCTTTCGCCTTGGTTAAAGCCCTGGCCCACCAGAGAGGCATCAACCTGGCTCTGACCTTGTTCCCGGCCCATTATCCCTACAACCAAGACATCTCGGGCAGACACGACGTGTACCCGGTGGCCCCGCTGCTCAAGCACGGCCAGAAACCGACCGGAACGATGCTCTGGCCACTTTATGCCCGTGGCTGCACTCCGCTTGCGGAAAGCCTTCGGTATGTCTTGGCGTCAATGGTTCCCCTGACTGAAACCAGGAAGCTGGTTGTCCTACTCACGGACGGGGAGCCTAACGATTTCCAGTCAGCAAGAATCGCCTTGGAAGAAGCCCGCACCCTTAGCGTCGAGGTCGCAACCCTTGGCATTGAGGATTTGCATTACACGGCCCTGTTCCCGGTCTGCGAAATTGTGGACCGGGTAGAGCATCTGCCTGAAAAAGCCTTCAAGCTGCTAGAATCATTACTAACCACCAACAAGGAGTAACCCGCCATGACAACCACCATCAAGACATCAGCAATCCGGACCTACCTGAGAAAAAAGCCAGGCCCCGTAATGATTATCGCCAATTGGGGCCTCATCATCTCCGGAGCCGTGGCCGTTCACCAGAGCATTTTGGAGCCGGATCTGGGCTTGGTCTTCAACCTGTCTGACGAGGATATGCGGAAACAAGTGATCACCACCACCCTGAAGATTGAAACCAACTCCATCAGCTTCCACGACGAGGTTCCCCAGGCCATTGCAACCATGGAACACCCTGCAAACGTGGTACCCTGCATCAAAACCCCGCTTCTGTTCCAGATCGGAGATTGCAAGAAGTCCCCAACCAATCTGCACATCTTCAAGAGCGAGGAATCACCTGACCAGACCCGGCGAGTGCTGCTGATTGACCAGACGGACTTGGACCTGCTGGGCTTCCCCTCTGCCGTAACGGCTCCGAAAAATGGCACCATGCCCTTGATAGCCGACGCCACCCCAGCCCCCAAGCGCATCGCCGCCGTATACTCACCTGAAACCGTAAATGAAATGGCCCTACACCTGGGAAGCCTGCTCTCGCTGATCCCCAAGCAGGCCGGAATGGGCTTGACCGCGTAGGGCTGATTACCAGCAAATCACAAACAATCACAAATCATTAAGGCCGGTTCTTCACAAGAGAACCGGCTTTTCTCATTCCCAACAAGGAGGCCGACCAATGAGCCGAGTAAAAGAACTGCTGTCCGAACTGTACGATGCCAGACCGGCCTGTACCAACCTCTCCCAGCCGGAATTCGTAGCCGTTCATATGCTGCCCTACCGAGACAAGAAGGTCGAATACTTCGTGGCCTTCTTCCTGGACGCCAAGATCAACCTGATTGCCAGGCGTGTGATGAGCCGGGGAAGCGTGGATACCACCGCCATCTATCCGAGGGAAATTATCCGCTACGCCCTACTGAAACAGGCGTGTTCGATCATTGTCAGCCACAATCATCCCGGAGGCGATCCAAAGCCCAGCGTCTTGGATCAGCGCCTTACCGAGAAGCTGCAAAAGGCTTGTGAGGTTCTGGATATTCGCCTGCTTGACCATGTTGTTGTGGCAAGAGATGGGCATTTTTCCTTTCAGGCCCAAGGCCTGCTCTAAACCTCAACCAAAAAAAGGAGGTGCTATGTTTCAAAAAGCACAAAGAACCCAGTCAAAGCTACGCCTGGGTCTGATCGGCCCCAGCGGCTCGGGTAAGACCTACTCGGCCTTGCGTATCGCCCAGGGCCTCGGAGGTAGAATCGCCCTTTTAGACTCAGAACGTGGGAGCGGGTCGCTTTACGCCGACCTGGCTAACTACGACGTTGCCGAACTGACCCCGCCCTACAGCCCAGAAAAATATGTCCAGGCCATCAAACAGGCAGGCCAAGCAGGGTACGACGTTCTGATTATCGACAGCCTGACCCACGCCTGGGCTGGTGAGGGCGGGATTCTGGAATTCGTTGACAAGGCATCTCAGGCGACCCGGAACAACTTCGCAGCCTGGCGCGAGGCTTCCCCCAAGCACAACGCCCTGGTGGACGCCCTGCTCGGAGCACCCCTGCACATCATCGCCACAATCAGATCAAAAACAGCCTGGGACGTGGTGAAAGACGAGAAAACCGGGAAGACCCGCCCGGTCAAGATCGGCCTCGCTCCTGTCCAACGGGACGGCCTGGAATACGAGTTTACGACAGTCCTGGAATTGTCCGTAGACGGGCACATTGCTACGGCCACCAAGGACAGGACCGGCCTGTTCGACGGCTCCTATTTCAACCCTACCGAGGAAACCGGCCAGATGCTGAAAGCCTGGTTGGGCGGCGGCCAAACGTCTGCAACTCCTTCCGCGCCTATCAGCAACCCCGAAACTCCACGGGCTACCCCGGAACCTCAACCTCTGACTGCCGGTAATCCGCAGCCCTCAACTCCCAGGCCACCGAGAAGTAACGGTGACGGAAGGGCCAAGCCTCATCAGCAATCATTCCATCCCACTGAGGGCGAAGGACTACCGCCTCTTACAGACCCACAGCGCCGTGCGATTTTCAGCCTCGGGCAAAGAAACGGCTATGACGAGGACTACCTGGACGTGATCTCAGTGAATACGTTCGGGCGCGGCGTAAACGCCCTGACCGTGAAAGACGCAAGCTCGTTCATTCAGCAGCTACAGAAAGCGGCATAACCCAGCGCCAACATTTCCAAACCGGCGCTCAACCCAAAACCCAAGGAGCAACCATGACCACCGAACAGCCCAATAAAGATCAGCAAGACAACGCCAACATCGGCACCCTCATCGGCAATCTGCTCGGGATCGGCATCGCACTTTTACTTGACCTGCTGAGCAAGTCCCGGAGGTAGTCAACAACCATCAACCAAAGAGGCCGCACCAAGCAGCCTCTTTTTTTAGCTCTCGGAAATAATACTCAAGAACCGTTTCTGGGATACCCTACCCTGCCAAACGCCCTTTGAGGCCCTTAAAAACGGAAATATGGGCCTCGATATTTTCCATAAATAAAAAGGTTGCTGCAACCGGGATCGATACCGCCCCTTGCTTGCCTGCCTCAGCTGCCTTATACTGAAAGCCATGAACGAAAAGGAACAGGCCCAAGAATCCGACAACACTC
>NZ_FXUJ01000053.1:0-6480 GCF_900182865.1 Desulfonatronum zhilinae | reverse complement strand
CAAGAGATCAAAGCCGAAACCTCAAAATTGGCCCGGGAGTTCCTGAAAACTTTTCTGCCCCAATACAAAAATCTCGGTGTCTGGGAGTAGGTCCGAACACGGCAATGTGGCGTAAACAGGCTCAAGGCAAACCTGGAAAAACCACATAACGCCTCAGCCCACCCGTTTCCTTGCCGGACCAGCCTCGGTTCTATACAATTGATACTGTCACCCAGGACAGCCCAAGCAGGCGTCCACGGCACGTATCCAATCACAACCAGAGATCGAACATCTTCAGAGGAACCCCATATGCCCAACTACGTTCTCGTCAGCAAGGAAACCCACTCGCCCAAACGCTGGAAGCGCTATGAATCCTACGTCTATGCCATGTCCCAGCATGTACTCGGCCTGGTGGCCGCTGAATTGCCCAAAGCGGCACTGGCGTTTCCCATCGGCTTTCTTCAGCAAAACTCCGAATTCTTCCCGGTTGCCCTGCTCGGCCTGCACCCCGGCAAAAACCTGTTCGTTGCCGCCAACGGGCAATGGGTGGGCTCATACGTTCCCTCCGCCCTGCGCAGCTATCCCTTTCAGTTGGCTCGAACCGAGGATGGCCAGGCCATGCTCTGCGTGGACGAGGACTCTGACCTGATCACGGACGGGCCTGACGGAGAAGCCTTTTTCGACGACACCGGCGAACCATCGGAAGCGGTCAAGCAGGTTCTGAACTTCCTCAATCATGTGGAGCAAAACAGGGTGGCAACGGCATCGGCCTGCGCGACCTTGGCCAGACACGACCTTATTGTTCCCTGGCCGATCACCATCAAGACGGAAACCGGCGAGCAAAACATCCAGGGGCTGTACCAGATTGACGAGTCCAAACTCAGCCAGTTGCCCGACGAGGCGTTCCTGGAACTGCGCAAGTCCGGTGCCCTGCCCATCGCCTACTGCCAGATGCTTTCCATGCAGCACCTGCCCATGCTCGGCAAACTGATCGAAGCCCACGCCAAAGCCGACACCCAAATCCAGACCGCGCAGAGTGGGGGAATCAAGGCGGAAATCTCTTTTGATGATGATATGATCAGATTTTCGTGAGGTTTTTTGGACGCCGCAATAACCATCCTGCATACGGGTAGCGGCTTTACCGATGCCGCGCCGACATGAATAGGCCGGGCTGCATTTCCATACCAGCATGACCATCCGATATACAACCATGGTGGACATGGTTTTGCTGTTGATCGCCCTGTTCGGGTTCTGGACGTTCCATGTTCAGCTTTGCACGTTCACGGGCGCTGACTATGCATTTGCAAGGCGTTTCGCCTTTTTTCCCGTACTGCTGACGGCGCTTTTCGCCGTGCTTCTCAAGGGCGGCTCCCAAAAAAAACAGCCCGAAGATCAAACGGATACAACACGTTCCGTGGAGCCAGCGCCCATCCCCTGGCTTTGGCTTCTTGTCCCGATTTGCGCGGTGACCGTCTATCAGTTGTGGGGATCGGAATGGGCATTTTGGCTGCTGGCCGCGCCTTTTCTGGCCATCCTGGCCTTGGCTGGCGACAAATCCAATCCGCTCTCAAGCCAATCCCACCCCGACGTTCAATGCCATGAATTGATCGCCTTGACGGGCTTGTGCGCGATCAGCGCGGTACTTGTCATGGGCGTGAACCGGCCTGATCCTGATGATGCGTTTTTTGTCAGCCTGGCTACCGCGGCCATCAATCATCCCCACCTGCCCCTGTACGGCGTCGACAACCTGTACCGCGACGGGCTGCCGTTGGTGGAGCAGCACCTGCACCTTTTGCAAAGCCACGAATACCTCGCGGCGCTGATCGCCGATTTCCTGGGCACCCCGGCCGCATTTCCCTATTATGTGCTCTTGCCCGCCTTCTGGGCTGTGGTCGGCACGGCGGCCCACTGGGTGGCGCTTCGCCGCTTTCTGCCCCCGCTTTGCGCACTGGTCGGCCTTGCCGCCATTATCCTGCTTTTGGCGTTCTGGGGTGATGGGAACCGGACATTCGGCAACTTCAGTTTCGTGAGAATGTTTCAAGGCAAGGCCGTATACCTCTGGGTGGCCCTGCCGATGATCTTCTACACGGCATACTCCTTTCAAAAGGCTCCCACTTTTCAGAACTGGCTCAGCCTCATGTTGGCCCAGGGCGCGGCTATAGGCTTCACGACCAACGCCCTGGTGGTCGGGCCGATGGCCGCCGGGCTTGTTCTTGTTTCCGGCATGCTCGCCGATGCCTCGACCTGGAAAACGACCCTCAAGGGCCTCTGCGCCAGCTTGCCGCTCGTGGTCGCCGGAGTCGGCATGCTGCTGGTGGTGCGCCAGTATCACGGGCCGGAACAGTTGGACCCGGTTCTTCTCGGCTACGCCACGGTCCTTGGTGAACAGCGCACCGGCATTGTTCTTGCGGGGCTGCTCGCGCTGCCCTTGCTGGCGCGTTGCGCACAACTGCCCGGATCGGCTTGGCTTTCCAGGTATGTAGCCGTGTCTGGAATAATCTTGCTGTTTCCATTGACAGGCTGGCTGTTCAGCTCGCTTTTGGCCCCGGTATTCAGTTGGCGCTACTTTTGGTGCTGGCCGGTTCCCTTGCTTCTGGGCTTGTCCGTGGGCATGGCATGCTGCGTTAAAATTCCCTATCCCCACTTTCGAAGAGCAGCCGCTCTTTCCTTTCTTGCACTGTTCGTACTCGCCGGGCCTGACTCCGTGACCTCTCGGAACTTTTCCCCCGTGCATATCGGAGAGTACAAGGTACCGCCGTATTACCACGTAGCCCGGAAAATCGTTGACCTCAGTCCACGGGAGGGCTTGGCCCTGGTTCCCGAACCCTTGGCCGCATACGTAACCGGATTCGACGATGCCCCGCCGCTGGTGGGAGTACGCTTGCTGTACCTGCGCAAGCTTCAGGGAACCATCCCCGACGATGACCTGAAGGAACGAATAGCCCTATTGCGATACGTGGGTGGAGACATCAGCGACATGAGCGTTGAGCAGTTTGTCGCGGCGATCAAACAGCGAGGAGTGCGCTTCCTTGTTGTCCACTCCAAACACGCGAAGGCTGTGTCTTTGGCAAAAAAACTCGTACAATTGAACTTTTCCGTAATTGAATATGACGACTATCTGATATTTACCGTCTGACGGGAACGAAGCTGTTTTGCTTGTTCGTGAACTTGCCTTGCGCCAACCTCTCCCCTACGATCTGCCTCCATGAGCGAGATCAAGGGACGATATCCGATGTAGCCTGGATTATGTCAAAGGAGCCCCATGACCAATCTCAAGGTAACCATTGGCTTCTCACCACAGAACATCGCACCGATGAACCAGGTGGAAGCCATCCAGAGCAACTTCCAGGAGCTGGGCGCATATCGGGAGTATATCTACGATCTGCACTTCCCCCACTACAATCCCCAGATTTGCGCCAGCGGCAGGCCGGTCAACTCCAAACTGTCCCTGGACCAAGCCCGTGACCTGACCTTTGGGATGACTTCCTGGGGAATGGTGCCAGGTTTATTTTTCTTGACTAGCCCCTCCCCTCCCGCTAACCATCACTTCACCCCTCAATCACCCCGACCAAGGAGCCTCTGATGGGTCGCATCCCTCGCTTCGTCCGCCACGACCAACCCACCGTCTACCACATCATGTCCCGCACCGCCCTGGACGGCTTACCTTTGCAGGACGTTGAGAAAGACCACCTGATGGCCACGGTTGCCAGACTGTGCAAGGTCTATTTCGTTGATCTTCTGGGCTTTTGCCTGATGGGCAACCATTTTCACCTGGTTGTCCGGATGAACCCGTCAGATGACCTGACTGACGAGGACATCACCGAGCGCTACAAACTGCTCTACGGCAAAGAATCCAGGATCATCCCCTGCCAAATCGACGACTTCCGCAACCGCCTGACCAGCCTGGGTGACTTCGTGAAGGACATCAAGCAGGGATTCACCAAGGCCTACAACAAACGCAAGAAACGCTGGGGCACATTTTGGGGAGAACGGTTCAAAAGCGTGATCGTCGAGGAAGGCGAAACCCTCGTGAATCTGCTGGCCTACGTGGACCTCAACCCGATCCGGGCCGGGATCGTGGACAAGCCCGAGGACTACCGCTGGAGCACCCTGGGCTACCTGATACAGCGCGGCAACAAGGACGGCCTGATCGATCTGAACCTGGGCATGCACGAATGGAACGAGTTCAATCCCACTGAGATTATTCGCAAATATCGTGAATTCGTCTACGAAACCGGAGCCATGGATGCAGGCAAAGGCAAGCGCCTTGATCCCGAACTGGTCAAGCAGGAACGCAAGAAAGGTTACCGGTTGAGCCGAACAGACGTATTCCGCCACCGCTGCCGCTACTTCTCCGATTCCGGGATCATCGGCTCAAAAGAATTCGTGGCCGAAGTGTTCGACGGCGTGAAACATCTGCTGGATTCCAAGGATGAACGGAGGTTTACGCCGGTTGGAGGTGTTGATGGAGTGTATTCGATGAAGAGGCTTGTCGGTGCGGGGTAAGCCGATAGCTGGTTTGCCCTCTCGTAGTTGAAGAGGTAAAATGATCTTTTCGTTTACAAGGAGAGACCTCATGCCCAACTACGTACCCGTATCCAAAGAGTCCCACGCAACTAAACGCTGGAAGCGCTTCGAATCCTACGCATTCGCAGCCGGAGAAACCTTCTTACCCCTGGTAGCCGCCGAGCTGCCCAAAGCCGTCACAGCATTTCCCATCGCCTTTATTCAGCAAAATGACCTTTACTTCCCCGTAGCCTTGCTGGGCTTCGAGCAAGGCGAGAACCTGTTTGTTGCCGCCAATGGTCAGTGGGTGGGCGCATATGTGCCTTCGGCCTTACGTAGCCAATGCCTTGGAGGAATGTCATGAAAAATATGATCGTGGTTTTATGTATGGGGTTTGCGTTTGGATGTTTCCAGATTTCTGCCCGATCCGTAAACGCGGCGGAGCCTTCTGTTTATGTTGATTACGAATACGGCGATCTCAAGGAAGTGATTGTCGGCCTGCCATACGGCATGTCACCATCTTTGGAAGCAAAATGGTTTGACAACGCGCTCAAAGTATTGCCGAAAGATGAAGCAGATTACGCGCGCAAGACAGCGGGGATGCTTTGGACGGAGATGATCAACCCTGAGACGGGGAAAAGCGAAACACAGATGCTGGAGGAGGAAAATCAGGCCTTCATCGCCATCTTGAAGTCTCTGGGCGTCAAGGTTTACCGCCCGACAGAAATTACCGTCGATTTTATCAAGGAATTTTACGGCGAGGATGTGCTCTTAAACGGGTTTAGCCAGGACTTCCCCCGCGACAACCTGGCCGTCATCGGCAGCAATGTCATCGAGTTCAATTTGCGCACGCCGATTCGCAAGGTGGACATCTCCGGATTTCGGGATATTCTGGCCGAAAAATGTTCCGACCCGAAGGTCAAATGTTTTTCCATGCCGCACACGGAGCTTCTTAAGCCCGCCCGCCCAGATACTCCTTTCCTGGAAGGCGGCGATGTTATCGTGTTGGGGAAAACCATTTTGGTCGGCAATACGCAAAATCCCAGCGTAGGTTCCAATGAGGCAGGCTACCGGTGGCTTCAAAACATTTTAGGCGACCAATACACGGTGAAACGCGTTCGGCTTATTGAAAGCGTGCTACATCTGGATTGTGTGCTTTCCGTGCCGCGCCAGGGGTTGGCCATTGTTGCCGAAGAGGCCTTCGTTGACGGCCTGCCGGAAGCGCTCAAGGGCTGGGACCTGATCAGGGTAAGCCTCAAAGATGTTCAGCGACTGGCTGTCAACGGTGTTCCCGTCAATTCCGAAAACTACATTTTGTCGTATAACCGACACAATGATAACCGTACCATCCAAACTGAGCTTGAAAAACGGGGCATCAAAGTTCATCGTGTCTTTTTCGGAACGCACAACGGGCAGGGAGGGTCGCTGCGCTGCGCAACCCAGCCGCTAAAGCGAAAGCTCGCAATGACAAATGCGTATGAAAGTCAAGGAAAGTGAAAAATACTTTCGCTCTATCAGGATGTTTTAAAGACGAAGTTAATGATGAAATAGTGATGGGAATTATGTATTTTAATTTTTGAACAGTTCACTGCTTGCACGAACGCGGAAGGTGCGTATCACCACAGCACAGAGGATGATGAATTTCTTGATCTTCAAGCACCCATCGCCGCGTTAGGACTTGGACGCCCAGAGGCCTATCAGGTGCTACGGCTATTACGGGACAAAGCCGAGTTCGCCGGGTGGAACATGGAGATTCCTGCTCAGTGGTTGAAGCCGCTGGAGTATGGGAAGGCTTTGGGGGTGCAGTAACGTGGAGCTTGTGGCCAAGCACTCTTGCATAATTGTAGCTGTTCGATTACAGTTTGTTTTCATGTATGTGATCAAGCGCACCGAAGATTTCTGGTTCTTCGACGTTGGACGTGGAAATGCTATGGAACGAGTAGTTCCCTGATGGGTGCTCCGATCAGGTAGATCACAGTGATGAATGTCATCTCG
>NZ_FXUJ01000052.1:0-6726 GCF_900182865.1 Desulfonatronum zhilinae | reverse complement strand
CCTGTAGGTTTCCGCCGAAGGAACCCTGTCGATGTCAACGGCGTTCATGAAGTACCGGTTTCCTGCCAGCGGTTTGACGTGATCAAAATCAGTTTTTCCCTGGACCATCAGCCCCAGCATGGTTTTCAGAATGTTTTCAGTGGATATCTGCGGCCTGCCGATGGTCACTTGCTTTGCCACAGCATCAAGACCCGCCAGCTTGGCCATCTGTCCTACAAACACCAAGCCAGCTGGCCCAGCCTGGAGGTTTTGCTTGTGAATCACCTTGGATATGCCCATTCTCATCGCTCCCATCACCTGTTGGGTGAGTTTTTAAAAAATACTGCATCGATGAGAGAACATATCGAATTTACTGATTATAATCAAGAAAAACTATGTGCCGTGACTGTGTCAGGCATGTAATAGCTTCACGGATTCAGGGTGTAGTATTGCGTTACTACCCACTTGGTCACCCGTGGTGTAAAGAATCACTCCAATACGTTCACACTCAAAAAAAAGGATGCGGCAGATGGCTAAAATTCTTATGATTACCGGCGATTTCACGGAAGATTATGAAACCATGGTTCCGTTCCAGATTCTGCTGGCGGCTGGACACCAAGTGGACGCGGTGTGCCCCGGCAAGGCGGCAGGGGAGGTGGTTGCAACCGCTATCCACGATTTCGAGGGGCACCAGACCTACAGTGAAAAACCGGGACACAATTTCACCCTCAATGCGACGTTTGCCGAAATAAAGGCTGAAAGCTACGACGGCCTGGTGATTCCCGGTGGGCGGGCACCCGAGTACCTGCGCCTTAATCCCGAAGTCCTTGAGATGGTGAAACATTTCTTCACAGCCAATAAGCCGGTGGCTGCCATTTGTCACGGTGCGCAACTGCTGGTGGCGGCAGGTGTGCTCAATGGCCGGACGTGTTCCGCTTACCCCGCTTGCGAACCGGAAGTAAAAGTTGCGGGCGGAAAATACGCCCCTCTGGAGATGACGGAGGCGATCACCGATGGCAATCTGGTGACTGCCCCGGCCTGGCCGGCCAATCCTGCCTGGATGGCGCAGTTCATGGCCCTGCTGGATGGTTGATTCTTTCTCAAAGGGGGAGGTTTTTCATGTGCCAACTGTTCATCAATGCCAACAGCGATCTTTGGAAAAGCCAAACCAAGTCTCTGCGCATCGACGGCGTTTCCACCAGTATCCGCATTGAAAACTTCTTCTGGTCAACCCTGGAAGAGATCGCCACTCGCGATAGGATGACGGTGAATCAACTGATCACCAGGCTGTACTTCGAGTCCATCGACGCCGACCACGACCTCGGCAATTTCACTTCTTTTCTGCGCGTTTGCTGCGCCCGGTATCTCGCATTGATGGCCGCGGGCGAATTATCCCCCGCCTTGAGTGAGGAACTCAGCAGCGTTGCTTCCGCCGAAATCCTGGAGCGGGAGAGCGCCCGATGGATCGAGCGGGGCAAGCTGGTGCAAGCAGCTTCGCCGAGGAGTCGGATGCACTGAACCGCTCAAGTGCATTGACGTCATAATCGGCAGACCACGCATGACGGTCCGACCTTGATATTCAGGGTCGGGCCTTTTTGTTTGACCAGCGCAACGCTCGCTGAAGCTGCCAGGATCGCTCCAGTGAAGCACCCTGCAATAAATTATTGCCCTCTCCCTGTCGGGGGGAGCATTAGGAGTTCGTCCTCTTTCCAGAGTTTTTTGCCACAGACGAGAAAGGCAGACAAAGAAGGACTTTTCTCCAGCCGACCTGGCTGGAGAAAAACACTTCTTCCGTCTGCCTTGTTCGTCCTGCATGGTCTAGCGAAGCGGGTGGCTATAAAATCCTTGTATCAGCTGAGCTGGCCGACCCCGCGTCCTGAGCGAAGCGGGCGGTTCAATCCTCTACGTGCCAACCAGTTCTGAACCATCCCGATTGCTTCCATTCCAAATGTAGTTTATTGGCTTCAACATTTGGTTTTCATCAGGTTTTCCGGAGCCAGTACCGGAATTTGACGATGGGTACCGATGTGCGTGGAACGATCCCGATGGACATTGGCCTTCCAGGCTACTCCTAAGTCAAAAGATTACGGATGCGTCGGGATGGTTCATTTTACCGGGTAAATGTTATATGCGAATAGGCATTAAGATGAATCAAAAGGAATATGACGATACATTTCATACCGATGATGAAAAATCATGCTTGCTTCGCTCTGCCTTTGAGCAGGTTTCCGACATTAGAAAGTTCGAGATAGAGCTATACTGGAAGCGTGCAACATATTTCTGGGCATTGATCGCTGTTGCTTTTGCTGGCTATTTTGCCATTCTTGCTTCTGAACACATGCCTAATAAATACTTTCTATCCTTGATTGTAGCATCGATTGGATTTGTTTTTACATTTGCGTGGCATCTGGCGAATCGAGGAAGTAAATATTGGCAAGAAAATTGGGAAAATCATCTTGATTTGCTCGAAGATAAAGTAACCGGTCCTTTGTACAAAACACTGTTGGAGCGTCCCGGGCATATCAATGCCACAGAGAAATTCATAACCGGACCTCTTAGCGTTTCAGTGTCAAAAATTAATCAGTTTGTAAGCGTGTTTGTAGGTTTTTCTTGGTTTACACTTGTTGCTTTTTCTGCATATAAATCCTTAAACCACTTGGGCCTAAACAAGGCACAATGGTTTAGCTTAGTGTCACACTTGGTAGTAATAGCGGTAGCACTATCTTGCTGTGTCCTTATGTTGCTCCGCGGCAAAACGCATAAGGACAAACACACGCCCAAGGCAATAAAGAGAGAAACAGAAATTTTGTGAGCACATCAATAGATGATGTCCCTGCAAAAAGTCCGGACATGCATTCAATTTACATTTAGGGGTTACGGGGTCGGACCGAGTCAACCCTTTGATTAAATGAGGCAAGTAGTTCAAATATGCTGTCCCGTGACAGGCAAAATTGGATCAAATGGCTTTTTGAGGCCAGGAAGCGATACCAGCTTCAGATCCTCAACTACACCGTCACCTCAAATCACATTCACCTCTTGGTTTTCAGCGAGGAAGATGTCACGGCCCTGCCCAGATCAATCCAGCTGGTTGCCGGCAGAACCGCCCAAGAGTACAACCAGCGCAAAAATCGCAAGGGTGCATTTTGGGAAGACCGCTACCATGCCACAGCCGTGGATACGGATAAGCATCTGCTCAAATGCATGCTGTACATCGATCTGAACATGGTCCGGGTGGGGGTTGTGGAACATCCTCGACAATGGCCTTTCACCGGATATCACGAAATCACTTCACCACCCGAGAGGTACCGACTCATCAACCGTGAAAAACTGCTCGAATTCCTGGAAGGCACGGACGAAGCCACTCTGGCCCGTGATTATGCATCTTGGGTCGATGATGCACTTGGTTGCGGCGAAAGACGGGAATCGGACTGGACAAACAGCATTGCCGTGGGGACCAGGGCATTTGTGGAGAGGATTCAGGCAAAGCTGGGATTCAAGGCGGTTGGGAGGAAAATTATTGAGAACGGTAAAAGCTCTGGCTCAGCTTCGTGAGACAACAGACTCTTACAATGCCCATTTTGGGGACGAAATTGGGGTTCTAAGGCAAAATATCAGTCTTAGATGGAACGGATCATCAAAAAATTTAAATGATTAACTCGGTCCGACCCCGAACCCGTCTTAATAGCCTGCATGAAACTGCCGGCGAAATCGTGAAGACGCACCAAGATCTCATACGAGTTGGACGAAAAAGGTTGGGCGTATGAGCCTGAGATGCTCTAACAATCGGCTGCACAGCGACCGATTTTCCGCCGCTTCGCGGCTCCAAACCGGCGCGTGAGCCGGGCGTTATGTGAACCGGAGCAAATGATGAGTGACACCTTACTGTGGAACATCCTCTTCGTAGCCGTGGTGACAGCGCTCTTAGGAGTAGTAGTTGCTTTTGTGCTTCGTTCTTGGCGAGGCGATCGGGGCGCGAGCCAGGAGATACGTGACGAGCTGCGGGCGGGTCGGGAGGAGTCTCGCGCTGCAGGGAAGGAGCTTCGTGAGGAGGTTTCGGGAACCCTCAAGTCTAGTACAGATACGATATCCAAAACCCTTGAGGCGGTTGCCAAGACACAGCAGGCACAGCTTGAGGGCATGACCGCCCAACTCAAAGAGATCACCGAATCCAATCAGACGGCCCTGGACCGCATTCGGACCACCTTCGATGCCCGCGTCAAGGAACTTCAGGAGGGCAATGAAAAGAACCTCGGAGGGATGCGAAAGGAGGCGGCAGACGGACTCAAAACTACCAGCGAAACGCTTGCCAAGGCGCTAGAGGCAATGGGCAAGGTCCAGCAAACACAGCTTGAGGGTATGACCAAACAGATCAAAGAGCTCACCGAGTCCAATCAGACGGCCCTGGACCGCATTCGGACCACCTTTGATGCCCGCGTCAAGGAACTTCAGGAGGGGAATGAGAAGAAGCTCGATGAGATGCGCAAGACCGTCGACGAGAAGTTACATGACACTCTTGAAAAGCGGCTTGGTGAGTCGTTCAAGCTCGTGAGCGACAGATTGGAAGCTGTACACAAGGGGCTCGGAGAGATGCAGACTTTGGCTACTGGTGTTGGCGACCTGAAGCGTGTTCTTACGAACGTGAAAGCACGCGGAACTTGGGCCGAAGTTCAGCTCGGTGCACTGCTTGAGCAAGTATTGACTGCCGAGCAATACGAGAAGAACGTCTGCGTCAAGGCGGAGTCCTCGGAAAGGGTGGAGTATGCCGTCCGATTGCCGGGTCCAAAAGATGATCCTGGAAGCAATGTGTGGCTCCCAATTGACTCAAAGTTCCCCCAGGAGGATTACCTTCGATTGCAGGAGGCGGCGGAGAAGGCCGACCTCGCAGGCGTTCAGGTTGCTGTTGATGCTCTGGCCCGAACGGTTAACGGTGCAGCAAAGGACATTCACGACAAATATGTGAATCCTCCCGACACAACTGATTTTGGTATTATGTTTCTCGCCACGGAGGGACTGTATGCAGAGGTGTTGCGGCAACCGGCCTTAGTAGAAAATCTCCAGCAGCGGTATCGCGTTGTGGTGGCGGGGCCCACGACGTTGATCGCGATTCTGAGTAGCCTTCGGATGGGGTTCCAAACGCTGGCCATCGAACAGCGAGCTTCGGAGGTGTGGCGGGTCTTGGGGGCGGTGAAGACGGAGTTTGGTAAGTTTGGGGATGTGCTCGACAAGGTAAAGAAACAGCTCAATACCGCGAGTCGCACGATCGAGCAAACCGGTGTACGCAGCCGCGCAATCGAACGACAACTCCGGAGAGTGGAGCAATTGCCCGAAGCGAAGGCATCAGAGATGTTGGCCCTGCCGGACGAGGCTGTTCTAATCGGTGAAGACGACTTGCTGGACGGGTATCTTGATGATTCGGGGACAAGTTCTGAGGAGCGTGATTGAGAACATCGATCACGAGCAATCGTGATGAGCCGCAGCGTTATGTCCCTTCATCATGAGGTAACCTTGATATGTCCATTCCAGAAAAGGATCTAAAAATCCTATGGGGCAAAGCAGCAGGCCGATGCTCGATGACGGAATGCCGTAAGAAGCTTGTGGTAGAGGCTTCTGAGAAGATTCTTTCAGCTAATGTTCTCGTTGGCCAAAACTGTCATATCATTGCAGAGAAAGAAAATGGCCCGAGAGGAAGGAGCATACTCACTCTTGAGGAAAGGAACAGATACCCAAATCTTATCCTATTATGCGCAAATCATCATATCGAAGTCGATCAAGACCCAGGCAAATGGCCTGTTAAGAAACTTCATCAGATAAAGGCAGATCACGAAGTATGGGTAGAGACTCAGTTGACCGATGTTACGGATGACGTTGCTACAAAGATATATTCAGATCTCATCAACAGCGCAACAGAAGCCTTATTGCTGTCTCACTGGGATTGGGTATCGGACCATGCTGTCAGGCTTCTTCTATCAGAGGAGTTCGTACATGGCTCAGACTTCTTCTCGGAAAAGGTGCATAGGGCTATATGGCCACGGAAGATTGTTGTACTTGAAAAAGCGATACAAAACGTGAGTGATGGGGTAAATTTTTATGTAGGCCATTTCATGAGCAATGCGAAGCTCAGAGAGAACAGTGAAAAACAAGGTCAGGTCTTTTATGTTGAAGATAAATGGTGGAAAGCTCAATGGCGCGATGGTTACGACGACTATGTCGAAAAGTCAAATAAATGGCAAAACATAAGCACATGCCTACTATTTAATGTTGTCTTCGCTCTAAATGATACGCGGAGGCTGTAAGGAAGCATCTAAACCCTCGTTACTTCGTTTTTGAGGGATCCTTTGTAATCAACGATTCAATGGGAGTTATAAGTGAAATGCTGCCAACTATTTATAAGCCATGCGAATACAGACAAATAGAAGAAACCACCTAAGGACATAGCAACGCCATGCACGCTACACCGAACCACGCCGGGATATTATTTCGGCATTTCTTCTGGTTCCTAGGCGGCAGGGTTCGGTGCCGGTGATGGCGGGCGTTATGCATCGAGGAATTGCCATGGATAGCTCCAGACTTGATCTCCCTGCAAAAAGTCCGGCAGGCATTCGATTTAACTAAATATTTTGCTTGCATTGTATGCTATAGTAGTGATATTAAGATTTAAAAAACGAGGTCACTGCTATGTTGCGATATAAGAATAGAAATAGGCTAAGCCTTATGGACGATACATTTTGGCTTCCAGGTAAACAGTCA
>NZ_FXUJ01000051.1:0-6851 GCF_900182865.1 Desulfonatronum zhilinae | reverse complement strand
TATTACAGATAGTTGGATGTGATGGTTACGAAAGCGAACAGACGTCAAACAGTAAGCAGCTAAGTTTATTTGATTAATTGTTGGGACACTAGTGGTATTCATCGGTGACTGAATAAAATTCCTTCCGCTCCCGCTGTAATTTTCAAGGCGTCCGGGGACGAATCAGTAAGGCGTTGATCACCCTTTCCGGGAGGCGGGCCACGGTCCAGGCCAGGATCCAGAGAAAGACCAGGGAAAAGGCCATCCTGGCCCAAAGCACGCCGCTGACGTCCGCGCCCAGCAGGAGCATCAGCAGGGTGTCTTCGATCAGGCTGTGGCACAGGCCCATGAAGGTCAGGGCCAGGAAGACGTCCTTGGCCGGGATGCGTCCTGACCGGGCCTCGTGGATGATCAGCCCTCCACCGTAGGAGAGGCCCAGGGTCATGCCGACGATGGTGATGGTCCCGGCTTCCCGGCCGATGCCCATGGATTTGAGCAACGGGGAGAGCAGGCGGATCATCAGGTCCGTGACGCCCAGGCGCTTGAGCACGTCCAGGAGCATGAGCATGATCAATACAATCACCGCGATTCCCGCCAGATTGCGGACTTCCCGCAGCATCCAGGCTGTCCAGCCTGCCGGTGGAGCGTCCGGGATCCAGGACGGCTGGACCGGCGTGGTCCCCCAATTCAGCCATCCGTAGCCCAGATGCAGCAGCCAGCCGCAGAGCATGGCCGCTCCGATCCGCACGACGAGCTGGGTACGCACCCGGGCCCCGGAGCGCCGGGCGATGCTCAATTCCACGGGCAAGCCGTGGGCGATGAGCATCATGGTCGCCAGGACCGTGACCTGGGCCGAGGTCAGGGGCGCTTCCGGCAGCAGGGTGATCAGAACCACGGCCGCGGCGTAGAGATTGGTCAAAAGCGCCGTGGCCCAGACCAGCCCCATGGGACCGGGCAGCCCGAACAGCTCCATCATCGGCCCCATGACCCGGCCGACCACGTCCACCAGTCCCAATTCCTGGGAAATCTTCATCACGATCATCACCGGGATCATGACCTTGAACAACGCCGCGCAGACTTGTCCGGCGGCGAGGATGTTGCGGCGCAAGAAGTCTTGCGAGGCGTACAGAGCGGTGAACAAGGCGTTGGGGGAGGGCATGGCGGGCGCGACGATCCTTTGTTTTGAGGGTTGCGTGAGGCCTATGGAGGTCCGGCTTCGCTGTCAACCCGTTCGCCACCAGTCCGTATCGCCTTTTTAGGCTGTGATTGACTTTGCCCGGACCTGTGCCCAGGATACAGCTGTTCGTAACAGAGCAGTCATGAATGTCCGCCGGTATTTCGGCCGGTATCTCGGGCGCGTGCTCAGCAAAGCGGTGTTCGTGCCCGGAATCGCCCACCCACGAGATCGTATTTCATGAAACGACACTATCTGACGGAATGGTTGTTGCTGGGGGCCCTGTTGTCGGCTCTCGGCGGGTTCGTCGCGCACACGTTGTACAGCGACTACCGTGAAGTCGAGGCCTTTGAGCAGGAACGGTTGTCCGGACAGGTCAGGGTATTGCGGGACAATCTGACGCTCCAGCTTTCCTCCGTCAATCAAATTCTCAGCAGCATCGTGGATGAGTTGGAAACCTGGAAGGGGCAAGCCGACGGCCTGGACCGGGCCAATGTCCGCCTGAAGGCATTTGTCCAAGCCATGCCCGTGGTGCGGACGTTGCTTATCCTGGATGCCCAGGGCGTGGTCGTGGCGGGCAACCGTCCGGAAGTGCTCGGGACCGGTTTTTTTGAGCGCGCCTATTTTCAAGCCCCGTTGCGCGCCCCGGACGCCGACACTCTGTATGTCGGTCCTCCCTTTACCACGGCCCTGGGGGTCTGGGCCTTGAACGTGGTGCGCATGGTTCCCGGGCCGGAGGGGGAATTCGACGGCGTGGTCAGCGCGACCATCAATCCGGATTTTTTCAAAATCATCTTCGATTCCGTGCGCTATGCTCCGGATATGTGGGTCTCCGCGGCCCATGGAGAGGGACAACACTTTTTAACCATCCCGGAGCACATGACCCGGCCCGCCCAGGACCTGCTCCGAGCCGACGCCCTTGCGACGCCTTCGGTCAATGCCGACGAGAGCGGAGGCGTCGTTCATTTTCGCGATCACGGGATGATGGTCGCCCTGAGCGCGATGCAACCGTCGTCCCTGAACATGGACTATCCGTTGCTCGTCTGGCTCGGTCGCGACCTGGACGCGCTGTATGCTTCCTGGAAAGCATATGTCTTCACGTTGGGAGGCCTGTTCGCCCTGTTGACCGCGGCCTCGGTGCTCGTGCTTTGGGCCGACCAACGGCGACGGGCTCATGTCGCGGCGAGCATGGCCGCGGCGGATGAGGCATTGCGGCAAAAGAGCGTTGAGTTGGAACGGTTTTTCAACGTCTCCCTGGATCTGCTCTGCATTGCCGACGTCCACGGGCGATTTATCCGGCTGAACCCTGAATGGGAAAAAGTGCTCGGATATCCGCTTTCCGAGCTTGAGGGCCGACCGTATCTGGACTTTGTCCACCCCGACGACGTGGACCAGACCCAGGCCGCAAGCACGCACCTGAACTCGCAACAGGACGTGCTGTTTTTTGAAAATCGTTTTCGCGCCCGGGACGGTTCGTATCGATGGATCGAGTGGCGTTCCAAACCCCAGGGGGAAATCATCCACTCGGCGGCCCGGGACGTCACGGAGCGCAAGCGGACCGAGCAGGCCCTGGCCCAAGCCGTGGCGCGGTATCGCGGCATCTTTGAACGAGCCGTGACCGGAATCGCCTTTGCGGACGAAACCGGGAGCATCATCACCTTCAACGACAGCTTCGCTCATCTGCTCGAATACCCGGGGGGCGAGTTGATCGGCATGAATTTCAGCCGATTCACGCACCCGGACGATATTTCCTTGGAAGTGGAGTTCTTCAAGGAAATCATGGGCGGCGAGCGTGAGGATTATCGTCTGGAAAAGCGCTACCTCACCAGGTCCGGCCGGGTGGTATGGGCGGATCTTTCCGTGGCCGCGATCCGGGACGAACAAGGGAGGGTGGTCAACTTCGTCGGCATGGTGGTGGATATTTCCGATCGCAAGCAGGTTGAAGCGGATCTGGTCCAGGCTAAGGAGGCGGCTGAGACGGCGTTCAAAACTAAAAGCACTTTTCTGGCCAACATGAGTCATGAAATCCGCACTCCCCTGAACGCGGTGATCGGCCTGACCCAGCTTTGCCTGGAAACTCAACTGAATCCCCCGCAGCGCGACTATTTGCAAAAGGTGCTGCGCTCGTCCAGGATGCTGTTGCGCATCCTCAACGATATCCTGGACTATTCCAAGATCGAGGCCGGGCGGCTGGTTCTGGAGCAGCGGTTTTTTGCCCTGAATGAGGTCCTGGATCAATTGAGCGCATTAATGGAAGCGCCGGTCAAAGAAAAAGGACTGGATCTCTCCTTTCTGGTGGAACCGAATGTTCCCCGCAGCCTTGTGGGCGACTCGCTGCGCCTGGAACAGGCCCTGAGCAACCTGCTGAGCAACGCCGTGAAGTTCACGGAACGCGGCGGAGTGGAACTGCGCGTCGGTCTGGTGGGACGAGACGCTGAACAGGTTCGACTACGGTTCGCCGTGAAAGATACGGGCATCGGCATCAAGCCCGAGGAGCGGGAACGGCTCTTCACTGTTTTCACCCAGGCCGACGCGTCCACCACCCGCAAATTCGGCGGCACGGGGCTGGGGCTGACCATCAGCAAATTCCTGGCCGAAATGATGCACGGCGACCTGGACTTTGAAAGCGTTCCGGGCCGGGGCAGCACCTTCGTGCTCACCGCGAACTTTCAATCCGTGGCGGAAACGGAACTCGGGCAACCTTCCGCTTCCTTCACCGCGACGAACCTTCCGGATATCCGGACCTTGGTCGAGTCCATTCGGGGGGCGCGGATCTTGTTGGTCGAAGATGATGTCATTAACGAGGAAGTTGCCCGGGAATATCTCCAGCAGGCCGGTTTGCGGGTCACCGTTGCTCATAACGGGCTGGAGGCCGTCCAGGCGGTGCAAGCGGTTTTCGAGGACGCCAAGGCCGTGAAGGACGTCGACCGCCCCCATCGGTTCGACGCCGTGCTGATGGACGTGCAGATGCCGGTGATGAACGGTCTGGAGGCGACCCGACGCATCCGCGCCGCGGAGGTTCAGGGTTCACGGTTCAACGGTTCAACGGTTGGAGAAACGGCGGATGACGGTATTGGTGTAGGGGCGCACTGCGGTGCGCCCGACGGAGTTGCGCCAATTGCAACCCATGCCGACGACACCACGGAAACAACCGTGAACCGTGAACCCTACGACCGTGAACCCCACATTCCGATCATCGCCATGACCGCCGGGGCCATGGCTCAAGACCGGGAAGAATGTCTGGCCGCGGGCATGGACGACTATCTGTCCAAGCCCATTGAACAACACAAACTGTTCGCCGTCCTGGCCAAGTGGATCGCCGTCGCCAATAGCACGGATATCCAAAATATTCCGGATGCTTTAGGAGAGCCGGATGCCGAGGTCGCCCTGGCAATCCTGGACCGGATGATCCGTTTGGTGGAAGGCGGGGACTTGGTTGAGGAAGCCGTGCTGGAGCGATTGGAACGGGCCTTGGCCGGAGAAGAGCGGGCCTTGATGGAGGAAGTGCGGCGCTGTCTGGAACGCTTTGATTACGAATCCGCCTTCGCCGTCCTCCAGGCGATGCGAACCGCCGTGTCGTAGCAACCGGAACAAGGAGCATGACCCATGTCCGAATCCCAGGAACTCCGATCCGTACTGATCGTGGACGACGTTCCCGTCAACATCCAGGTACTGGCCGAGGCCCTGCGCACGGACTACCGGGTGCGCATCGCGGCCAACGGCCCAAAGGCCCTGATTATCGCCGCGTCCGACGACCCGCCGGACATCATCCTGCTGGACGTCATGATGCCGGAGATGGACGGGTACGAAGTCTGCCGGCGGCTCAAGAACGCTCCGGAAACCAAGGACATCCCCGTGATCTTCGTCACGGCCAAAAGCTCCAGCGAGGACGAGGCCCTGGGGCTGAACCTCGGGGCCGTGGACTATATCACCAAGCCGTTCAGCATCCCGGTGGTCAAGGCCAGGGTACGCACCCACGTCCAGTTGAAGGCCCGCACGGAAATGCTGGAACGGTTGGCCATGGTGGACGGGCTGACCGGAATCGCCAATCGGCGCAGTTTCGACCAGAGCCTGGAGCATGAATGGAAGCGCGCATCCCGGAACGGTCTGCCCATGAGCGTGGTGATGATCGATATCGACCATTTCAAGCCCTATAACGACAACTACGGTCACGGGGCCGGGGACATCTGCCTGCAACAGGTGGCCGGAGCGTTGCGCTCCGTGGTTCAACGTCCGGCGGACCTGGTCGCCCGCTACGGCGGCGAGGAGTTCGCGGCCCTGCTCCCGGAGACCGACGTTCAAGGAGCCGAGATGATCGCCTCGGCCATGCGCGAGGCCGTCTCCAACCTCAAACTGCCCCACGAACACTCCCCGGTCGCGGACCACATAACCGTCTCCCTGGGCCACGCCACCAGCTTCGCCCAGCCGGCCGCATCGCCCCGGAGCCTGGTGGACGCAGCGGACGGCGCCCTCTATAAAGCCAAGGAATCCGGGCGTAATCGGGTGCAGGCCGCCGAGGATTGATATCCCGGCTTTTTTCAACAAACACTTGAAGGCTTCGGGGGGTGTCTCAGATCATCCGTGCGAAAGCGGACTGGGTAACTTGAACAACGCTTCAAACTTGGCGACAACCTCTTCGAGAACGGCCTCATCCACCATTGCCGCAAACTTCACGCCCCGTGCGCGCCAATCCAGATTTTTGACCTGGTCGGCCAGGGCAACTCCCGAAATTGATGGATTAGCTACGATCTTGACCTCGAAAGGGTAGCCTTTGACTTGGCTCGTGATAGGGCAAAACAGCGCGAGTCCGGTTTTGCCGTTGTATGCCGCGGGAGAGAGCACCAGTGCCGGGCGATGACCAGCCTGTTCATGCCCGGCTTGGGGGTTGAAGTGCAACCATACGATATGACCGCGATCAGGTACGTACATCAGAGCAGCTCCTGCCCCCTAGGCCCGTCCCTGCCGACTTCGTCATGCATATTTTCCGGTGTTATCCCGGCCAGAAGTTCGGACAGAATATACTTTTTGGGCATGGGCCTGACCACGATTTCGTCGCCTCTGAGCGAAATATCGACAGAGGCGTTCTCAATGAGTCCAAATTTCGCGACGATTGGTTTGGGTATCAGGAACGCCAGGTTGTTACCCATTTTAACGGCTCTTGCTTCCATACCGTACTCCTTTTTATACAGGCTAAGCATGCGAGCAAAAACAACCTGAACAGTGTGGTAGTTATTTCCGTGCCCGTCAATCATCCGCAGGGGCGACATTCGCGGCCGCCCTGGATGGCGCGGCAACGCGAGGCAGCGGCAATATCTGACATTGATCAGGTACGTACATCAGAGCAGCTCCTGCCCCCTAGGCCCAATACTGTTCATTTAAAATATTTCGACGCAGATTTCGTAATCTGAAACAGGCTCAGGTTTTGAATTTCTCGGCCTCACAGGGTAGTTGCTCATTTTGCGTTTTACTCCCCGCGGACATTTACAATTACGACTCGAGACAACACGTTCATCCAGAATTTCCTTCAGCACGGATTTGTGAAACGTCATCCACTGCTGAGGGGGGAAAAGCGCCGAAAAACGGCAGCTTTCGCCGCACAACCTTTACGGAATGGACAAACGACAATTGGTCAGGGTCAATGTCCTCGCTCAAGGCCGCTTCATGCATCAAGCCACGAATCGCGAAATGAGTCATCAAA
>NZ_FXUJ01000050.1:0-6940 GCF_900182865.1 Desulfonatronum zhilinae | reverse complement strand
CGAGACTTTTGGGGTCTCGCTCGCAAGCGCCACGCCAGCCCTCGACTATGTGCTCAAATAGAAAAATCATCGCAAAGCCAAACCCATAAATTCTGCGGAAGAGCCATACCTTTTTGCACCCGACTCAGCCCGTCCCGCACGACCTCACCCGCGCACAGCCTCTTCCAGCGCACGGCAAAACTCCTCCATCACCGGGCGTTGCACCAGACTGACCCGGATCCAGCCGGGAAAGCGAAACCCGGTCATGGTCCGGACCATGACGCCTTTGTGGGCCAGCTTGCGATAGAGCAGGGTGTCGGAGACCGGAGTGCGGATCATCATGAAATTTCCCTCGTGGCAGACATATTCCAATCCCAGCCTGGCGCATACGCCGCGCAGCAGTTCCTTGGCCTCGCCTACCATGGCCCTGGTGTCGGCGATGAACGGGCCGTCGTGCTCCAGGGCCGCGGTTGCCGCGATCTGGCCTAGGCTGTTCACCGAATAGACCACGTGGGTGCGGCGGATGATGTCCACCACCTCGGGTGATCCGCACAGATACCCCACGCGCAGCCCGGCCAGGGCGTACATCTTGGAGAAGGTCCGGAAGACCACGAGATTCGGAAACTCGCACATCAACTCCATCCCGTCGGGATAGTCTTCCCGGTCCACGTACTCAAAATAGGCCTCGTCCAGAACCACGATCCGCTCGCCACCCACGGCTTCCAAAAAGCCGCGCATGGTCGCCGCGTCCCAGTAGGTGCCCGTGGGGTTGTTGGGGTTGCAGACGAAAAAGATCTTGGTCCGCTCGTCGGCCGCGTCCAGCATGGCCTGGGGATCAAAGGCCAAATCCTTTAGCGGCGTCAGCCGGGCCTGGAAGCCGGAGAATTCGGCCACCCACTCGTACACGGCAAAGGTCTTGTCCGCGGTGACGATATTGTCCCCGCGCTCGCAAAAGGCCTTGATCACGCTGGCGATGACCTCGCAGGAGCCGTTGCCCACCAGGAACTGATCGGCGGACTTGCCGAATTTCGCGGCCAGAGCCTGGCGCAGATCATAGCAGTCACCGCTGGGATAGATCGGCGTACGTCCAGCCTCGAAATCTTCGATGGCCTGGCGGGCCGACGGCGGCGGCCCCAGCGCATTCTCGTTGTTGTTCAGGCGATGGAGATGATCCACCCCGAACAGTCGTCGCAGCTCGTGATCCGGCCGACTGGGGGTGTAGGGCTCAAAGGCCTGGATATAGGCGGGGACCAGACGGTCAAGGGGCAGTGTGGACATATTCCATCAGCAGCACGTCGGAGCGGCCGGCCTGCGGCAGGACCAGACTTGGTCTGCATCCCTGTTCCAGCAAATCGCCGCACAGCGCGGCCTGCCAGCCTTCGGCCAAATCAATGCGAAAAAGAATGCGCCGGTACCCTTCGCCGCGGAGCACGCGCAGATGCCGGGCAATGTTCTCGGCGTTGTCCGCGCCGTCCAGGAGTGGGCGGAGCACTATCTCCCCCAGTTCCCGGTTCATGGCCGCGGCGAACAGGGAACGGTCCCGGGCGTGGCTTTGAGGGCGGCCCACGACATCAAGAGCCGGCAAAATGGTTCGAGGCAGAAACACCCGCTGGTAGGTTTCTTCCAGAAAGGGGATGCATCCGGGATGGGCCCAAACCTGCAACCCCTCGTCCTCCCGCAAATGCCGGAACCAGACCGGAATCCGTTGATCGCCGTCCTGTTCGGTCCGCGTGATCGTTGCCAGCAACTCGAAGCCGTGCCTGGACAAGTCCAATCCTGAAGGCGTGCCGTCCGGATTGCTGAACAGGCAGGAAACCTTGCTCCGGGCCAGAGCCAGAAGCATATGCTCCAGCAGGGGCGCAAGGCCCTGGTCGCAGGCGTCCAGCAGCCAGGGGCCGCTGAACGTCACGCTTTTTTCGGACATGTACTCCCAAAAGAGGAGGCCTCGCACCCGGTCCGCATCGTCCAGGGCCACGCTGACCTGGAATTTTCCAGCCGCGATCCTGTCCGTGATTTTGCCGGGAAAAGCAATCCAGGGCGGCAGCTCCCGGGCATGGTAGCGCCCCATAATCCGGGCGCAGCCGTGGGCGATACGGTGATAATCCGTGGCGGCCTCCACCCGCACCGGAGCGCAGGGCAGGCCCTCGTCACCCTGCTGGGAGGATATCCGTGCATACACGTGATCCTGGCGCAAGGTCAGAAACAGTTGCCCGCCAACCCTGGAAACATGCAGGCCATCGCTTATCCGCGAGGCCAGCACCAGAGGCAGGGCATGATCATCTTCTTCGCCTGGATCGGCTCCGGCCACGATATTCATGGCCGAGAGGTCCAGGCTGTCGACGGCCACGGAAAAAGTGGCCGATACCGCGCCGGGGGCCTGTCCCAGCGAGATCTGCACGGCCTCGCCGGGAAGCACCCGGGCCAGGTACAGGAGCACTTCCTCCATGGACATGGCCAGGCGCAACCCCTTTTCCCGGGCCAGCCCGAAAATCCGTGCCGCGTTTTCAGCCGCGGATTGCAGCAGGGGGACCCAGTCCGGCTCGGCGGGCACGGTCACGGTTATGGATGATTTGTTCTGTTGGGTGGCGGTCATGGTGGCAAGCCCCTTGGAAAAATAGTCTCAACCAGCCACTGCTTGCCATAAAACCTGCAACTTGCAAAGAATCAGATCGCGGCCAAAGCCCCTCCTGTTCCGCGTCCACGACCAATGCTTTGTAATAACATGTATCTTACATTTCTTGTCATTACATCTCTTGTCATTCTTGCAAGCATCCATACAATTAAAAAATTACATTCAACAGTTTACAATTACAGGATTAAATGCATTTTTACAGCATTGTTTGCAAGATCCATCACGTCGTGTTCTCCGGATGATTTCCATCGGCCCACAGCGCCACAAGTTCAAACCTGTTCACGTCCACCAGCCCCTTATCCGTAAGTTTGAGCTCCGGAATGACCGGCAGGGCCAGGAAGGAGAGGATCATGAACGGGTTAGCGTGGGACAGGCCCATGGTGCGACAAATTTCGGACAGGGATTCCATGGCCCGGAACACCTCGTCCAGGGGCCTGTCGCTCATCAGTCCGGCCACGGGCAGAGGCAGGGCGCCCAGAACCCGGCCATCGCGCACCGCGACAAGCCCGCCGCCGATGTGCAGCGCATGGCGGCCCGCCAGGAGCATGTCCGCGTCGCTGACTCCGGCGATGATCAGGTTGTGGGAGTCGTGGGCCACGGTGGAGGCCAGGGCTCCGCTGTGCAAGCCCAGCCCGCGCACGAATCCCAGCCCGATGTTGCCCGTGGCCCGGTGCCGCTCCACCACGGCCAGCTTGGCCAGATCCGTCGCCGGATCCGCCAGGGCCAGGCCGTTGCGGATCACGGGGCGGCCCAAAGCAGCCCTGGTCACGATCTGCCCGGGAATGATCTCAATGATCCGGGCCAAAGTTCCGGCCGCGGCAATGGCAAAAGAGTGTTCGTCCAGTTGGTGGACGTGCATGGAGTTGCCGGGAGGCGCGACCTGGGAGTCAAAACAGCACTCTGCCAGGGATTTACCGGCCAGGTAGACGTCCTTAACCTGGAAATCGGTCAGGTCCTCCACCAGGACCAGGTCCGCCCGATAGCCTGGGGCCACTGCCCCCCGGCCCTTGAGGCGGAAATAGCGGGCCGGGTTGATGGTCGCCATCTGCACGGCCCGGACCGGATCCAGGCCCAGTCCCACGGCCCGGCGCAGATTGTCGTCCAAATGGCCCGACCCGGCCAGATCCTCGGGATGACGGTCGTCGGAAACCAGGGAGAAGCCGGGCCAGTTGCGGTCCGTAACCAGAGGCAGCAGCTCGGCCATGTTGTGCTGGGACGTGCCCTGGCGGATCATGACGTGCATGCCCTTGCGCAGCTTTTCCCGGGCTTCCTCCAAGCGGACGCATTCGTGATCGCTGCCCGGACCGGCCAGAATGTAGGCGTTCAAATCCCGGCCCGAGAGACCGGGGGCGTGGCCGTCCACAGCCATGTCTCCGGCCAGGTCCAGCTTGGCCAGCACGTCCGGATCGCCGTGGATCACGCCGGGGTAGTTCATCATCTCGCCCAGGCCGGGAAACCGGCCCGGATATTTTCGCAGCAGCTCGCGCATCCCGGCCACCCCCAGCCTGGCCCCGGCATTCTCCAGGTGCGTGGCCGGAACGCAGGACGACAGCATGCAGAAGATGGAAACGGGCAAATCCTCGGTGGATTGCAGAACATACTCAATGCCCGCCACGCCCAGGACATTGGCGATTTCATGGGGGTCGCAGACCACCGCGGCCGTGCCCCGGGCCGCCACCGCTGCGGCGAACACTGGCGGCGCGAGCAGGGTGGATTCGATGTGGATGTGGGCCTCGATGAAACCGGGGCAGACAAACGCCCCGGCCCCGTCCACGATCCGTCGGGCCGGATAGTCCTCGAAACCCAGAACCACGCCGTCGCGCACCGCGATGTTGGCCGGATGGATTTCCCCGGACAGGGTGTTCACGAGACGGACATTGGTGATCAGCAGATCCGCCGGGCTCTTCCCCCGGGCCGCGGCGATCATTTCCCGGCGTTTAGCTATGGGCAAGCGTGACTCCTCAACCGCATCTTTTATGCTGGGATCGCGAGGCTCCGTACTCGCTCCGGGAGCATGGGGCTCCGCACTCACAGCTTTTAAAGAGCGGGTACAGAGCCCCGCGTTCCCGGGGGATGTTTCGCCCTCATGTTTTTTCATTTTCATTGCATCAACACCTGCCTCATGCGCCGCCTCAGCCCGCAATGGGCGCACGCAAGGTGTACCCTGGGGCAACGGCTTCCCTCACGTTTGATCGGGAGTCCGAAAAAATGTCGACAAGTCACTTCAGGGCCGCAAATCGTCCACGTAACCCATTGGGAATGTGAGACAGTTTTCGAGGCCCATCAATGACAAGCCCCCTGATTGCCTTTTCACTCCGCCGTCAACCTCTCGGCCTCCAGGTCCATGATCCGTTGCACAATGGCCAGGCTTGCGGCGTAGACCGCCTCCAGGCCGGTCAGGCCCAGGCGGGTGCTGAGCAGGCTGGGCCGGATATTGTATGGAGTGTCCGAGGTGTAGTGCAGGAGACCCAGGCTGAATCCTGTTGGCTGCTCAATGTTCAGAACCTGGTCGCGTTCCATGTTCCCTTGCCGAGCCTGTCCGGAAAAATGGCGGTGCAAGGCCGCCAGAAACGGGCCGGCCTCCATTTCCATGCCCGTGAAGTCATCCCGGAGCAGATGCCCGACGGTGTCCCGTCCGTGCAGAAACGTCCCGCGGACCGTGATGGATTTCTGGTCGTCAAACACGGCGATCCGGTTCAGAAACGGGGTCAGATGGCGCACGGTCAGGCTGTTCTGGAAACGGTACTGGATGTGGGTATGGCTGTCATACACCCGGCCGGGGATGATGATGTCCCCCAGCCGGCCAATGGCCGCGGCGGACTTGCCCAGGATGAAGACGCCGCGCAACCGGGGGAAAAGCTCGCAAGCCCTGGCCAGCACATGCCCGGCGGCCAGTCCCAGGGGGTAATCCAGGTTGACGATCAGGGCCTGACTGCGGGCCAGGGCCGGGTGCCATCGCAGGCGGGAGTCCAGCCGGGCCGGGTCCAGTCGGTTCATGGCAATGCGCTGAACCTCCAGATGGGGATATTGGGCCGGGGCGTGACGATTTAGGCCCGAGCTTTCCTCCCAGGCCAATCGCGCGGCCGCGACCCGTGGGTCGCGTTGCTGATGCAGACGCAGGCCGTAATACAGCAGGTCAGCGGGGTTCTGGTCTGGATCACGTCGGCAATCCTGCCAGGTGCGCCAGAAATTTTCGGGGTTTTCCCGCTGAAGAAAGGACAACAGTTCCGGTTCGTGGGCCGCGGCAAAGCCCGTGATCAGGTTGGCCAGGGAATGGGTGTTGCTGGACACCAGATACACGGGTCCGGCCGCCATGGCGTCACCGTACATTGCGGCCCCCAGGTCCAGGCGGCGTGCGATCAGTTCCCACCACTGTCTGGCGGCGTCCTCGAAATGCCCGGCATCCAGAGGCAGCCGGGAAATCTCAAGGGCCAACGGCGCCCTGGCCACGTCCGCCCATTTTTGGTCCCAGTCCTCCGGCCAGACCTGGGTCAGCAGTTCCCAGTCCGGTCGGCCCAGCCCCAGACAGCGCCGGATTTCCGGACCCTTTTCCACGGCACTGGTTCGGCCGGTGGCCAGGGCCTGGCCCAGGGTCTGGCCACCGGTCTGGCCCAGGTTTTGGCCCAAGGTGGAGTCCGGGCTGTCCGCGTTCAGCAGCCGGTGCATCTTGTTCCATTCAATCTGAAACGCGCACAGGGACGGAATCAGGTCGTCCAGGTCCGTGTTGCTGGTCACGAAAACGGCCAGGGTGTGTCCACCGTCATAATGGTATCGTCTGCGACGGGCCCGGGATTGGACCTGGGGCCAGGCCTCCACGTCCGGGAGCCCGGCTGCGGCGAAGGCTTCCGCCGTGGGGCCGAGGACCACACGGCTGACGCGGCTGATGCAGTCCGGCAGGCGCAGGGCCGCGTAGAGAAAGGCGGAGACATCCGGCTCCCGGGCCGGGGCGCGGCGGTGCAGACTGGAGCAAAGACCGCAATGCAGGGGTTCCAGGTCCGACACGCTCAGCGAGTCCAGCAATGCGTCCGAACGTGATTCCGGCCGTGAATCCGATCGTGAATCCGGCCGTGAATCCGGCAACAGCCCATGTATGCCGTAGGCGCGCAGGTAGGTCTCCAGGTGCCGGGCCTGCTCGGAATGCGGACTTTGTTTACGAAACAGACTGATCATCTTCCGGTTGCGTTTTCCTGATGGGTCTGGCTTGGCAGGATGGCCAGGTAATACCATTTCTAATCACTAGTGTCCCAACATTGTCATTGCCAAGACATGTATTTGTTTGAAATTAATGGATTAATAGGAGTTTTTGCCATGTAACGACTTGAAAGGCTT
>NZ_FXUJ01000049.1:0-7223 GCF_900182865.1 Desulfonatronum zhilinae | reverse complement strand
CTCCGGCTATAGCAATCCAGTCCTTTGGATTGCCGCCATTGGAATGGCGCAGGTGTACGATGTTCATGGGCGCATCCATGCTGTGTGCCTCCTTTCCTGGGCGTAGCTGTGCCGTTCTCTGATGGGTTGGGTCAGAGCCAGGGCGGTGTTTGTGATGAGTAGGGGGAAGAGAGGGGGTTGAGCTTCTTGATTGGTACGGGATGAGCCCGTGATGCTCAGTAATGGGAGAGGGGGAAGTGGTTAGGCGGCTTTGATCTCCAGTACCGGGTAGGTGCTGGTTGACTGGTAGTCAGAGATGTTCTGACCGAGTTCGCCGAGAAGGGCTTCTACCTTTCTGAGATTGGTAGATGTGCGGGACCGTTCGGTAAGGCGTATTCGCAGATTACGGGCCTTGTAGGTGCCGGGACGTAGAAGCCTCAGGATGTTGTCTCGGGTGGTTTCCTTCTGGGCCTTGATGTGCTTTTCTTGGTCTGTGAGGGTCTGGTATGATTCCAGAAGAGGTTGAAGCTGTTCCGGAAGCTCTGGGCCGGAGTAGGCGGGGCAGGTTCCGAGGTAGGCGCAGTAGCCACAAAGGGGGGAAGGCTCGCAGGGAAGAGGGAGGGCTTCGGGTGTTTCTGATTGGGAGGCCGTTTTTAAGCCTTCCCAGATTTGGATGGCCCTGTTGAGTAGTGGGCAGGCTGCTTCGGGATCGTGCCGGTAATGATTCTGCATCAGCATTGTGCCTTTGCCGAGGTCCAGGACGACGATGGCACCGTCTATACCTTGCCGGTTTGTTGTACGACTGAGCAGAAACATCTGCATGGCAAGCTGCCGTTCCCAGGCAGTAGGGATTTCGGTAAGGGCAGAGGTTTTGATCTCCAGAATTCGCTGACCTGGCAGCAGAATGTCGAGGTGCGCTTTCAGGGGCAGAATGTCCAGAGGCTCGGAACAACGAGGGCAGATTTGTTTGGTGGTTGGCTCGAAGGGATCAAACCATAAACAGGTTGGACAATACTCAACGTACAGGGCCAGCTCTGCCTGATGAGTTGGGTCGAAGTCTGCCAGGGCTTCCAAAACAATTTGTTCTGCCAGGTGGCCCCGCTTCATCAGAAGTAGGGAACGGAGGTCAGGCTTCTTGGGGATGATCTTGCCGAGTACGGCCTTTCTGGGACATTGGCCTACATCTGATGCGCCGATGTAGGATGCACGGTTTCCGAGGGTTGTCTGAGTGTGAACTGATTGCTGATGCTCCAGGGCCGATTCGAACGTGTTGATGTCCATTAACATGATAAGCTCCTTTTGGTTAGTAGTTGGTATTTGGATAGCTTGCTCCTTGGAAGCAATGTCTTATAACAAATTTTGGTATCTGTTTTTGAAAATCAGGGCTGTGCCTCTTTTTTATGCCAATGTTTGAGGTCGAGATTAAATATGATTGCCAGCTTTGCCAGCAATATTGGGCGCTGATACTCTGGTTGAATGTAAACAGCGTGAAGAGACCTCGGTTATTGGCTCACAGCCCTTTATGATTTCCTGAGTCTGTGCTTTTTTATGATTCAAATGGATCTTGGTAAGGCAAGGAATGACGGTTATGACGGTTGATGACGGTTGAAATATCCCAACCGTCATATGTATTCCCTTGATTTTCCTGGGTTGTGACGGTTATGTCGGTTATGACGGTTTTTTCGACTAGTGAACGACAATGTGCTATTACAGCAGGGGTGATTTCCCAACCTCGCTGACTAGGATTCCGTCCCTCGTTAATATTGAGACTTTTACGAATTTTGCCTACAGTTAATGGAGAGAGGTGATGTTCAGGTTTTTGATCTCGGTTAACCTCCTCAGTAATAGCCTGTGTAGATAGGAAATTGTTTCTTACTGAAGATTCAAGATTAATGATAGCCTGGGCAACCATTAATTCTTTACCTGTAGCTAGAGTAGAATTGTCTTTCAGCATGCTCCAAGTAATTTTAGTATGCTGAATAAGCCAGTGTGTTAATGTAATAGCATTATTCATAGTTTCCAGAGATACATTGGTAGTTATATCTTTGTTTTCTAGTATTTGAGTTGAAATGTGCATTAATAAACAGATCCTTAAACACCGAGCTTTCATCTTTTGAAGAACTGAGTCTTCATTATCAGCAGAGCCCATCCAAGATTGAGTAGAAATCTCATTGTTGAACTCAATAAAAGAATTTTTAGCCTCCTCAGCACACTGAATCTCAGTAGGAATGGGATCAGGCTGTAATAAAGACATCTTAAATGCTATATGTTCAAGTATATCACCAACGTCTTTCGATTCACACTTGTCACTCCACAGTGAAGGTCCGTTGGGATATGCATTAATAAATGCAAATCTAGATGTGAATCCACTTTCAATTTCTGTTTGTTTAAAGATATTTTTCAAAATACCAGGTTGTATAGTTCCAAAAATAGACAATGTTGCATCAGGAACATATGAATTCCTATTGTTGTTTACTCTGTTTGTTTTCCAGTCTCTACTATCATATGCCTCAATTAGTCTGGTTATAGTACCCCCTTGTTTCTGTGAATATTTGTCTAGATTGTAGAACAAACCACTGATTTCATCTTTGATGATCGCAATTCCCTTCGGATTGTAAATCAGTGAGTTTGTTAGTGCCTCAATAGTAAAATCGTCAGCAATTATTTCTTTCCTGATAGGATGGTCAGGCTTACAAATAGAATTCTCATTTTGAAGTTTTTTGTCTTTCTTTGTTTCTTCCCATATATCATACTGAGTTTGATACATCTTGATATCATCCTCATACTGATAGTAATACATTCTCTCAAGATCCGTGATTGCCTTGAATGTATAGTTTGTAGCTGGTGTCTTCCCCACACCTGATCTTGCTACTATGGCAATATAGAGATTCCCATGTTCAATCCAGTTGTCTTTGATCTTCAGACCACATGATCTTCCTACCAACGTAGCCAGAAATGCTAACATTGCAGCAATACAGATTTCAATCGGTACTTGCTTTGCAGTCGCAATTTCTTGCATGCATAGCCTGAGGGCTGGATGAAATACACCGAGAG
Source organism: Desulfonatronum zhilinae (assembly GCF_900182865.1). Lineage (NCBI taxonomy): Bacteria > Pseudomonadati > Thermodesulfobacteriota > Desulfovibrionia > Desulfovibrionales > Desulfonatronaceae > Desulfonatronum > Desulfonatronum zhilinae. Next base: position 4,190 of record NZ_FXUJ01000049.1, on the reverse strand, counting down.
GGGCAGGTGGAATTGCTTTTACAGTTTTACTTTCAAAATAACCGTCATAACCGTCATAACCGTCAGGACCGTTGGTATTGCTGGGTTTACGGATGACGGTTGGGTTTTGGGAACCGTCATCAACCGTCATAACCGTCATTCTTTCAAGGTCAGGAATCTCTGCTGGATGGTCGATTCCGTATTTGATTCCATCACGAATAGTTTTAAGAGCACTTTTGATATCCTTTGCGCCACTATCTTCAACAGCACGTTGGAGAGCTTCATAAACATGCTCCTCATCAAGACCGTAATGAAGATACCCACCTACCAACCTGGCCTCCTTCAGACGGGGATTATGCTGATTGCCTGGATGACTTTTCCGAATACGTTCGCACGCAGACTCAACAATTTTCCAGGCATAAAGAGCCTTCCCTGAGTATTCATGTTGAGTTGTAGGCTTGCTCGGTGCCTTTTTTGCTGGTTCAGAATCATTTGATTCCTTACTTGGTTCATCCCTTGGCAACCATTTCAGAATTTCAAATTCTTTGGGTTTTTTTGAAACATAAATATCTGGATCGTAAGATAGAAAAGTCAGCCGAGCTATATCCTTGCAGGCTTTGTCTATATTAAGGCCATACTTTTGATGAATATAGTTCTCTGCTGCGCTGAAAAATACTTTGTGATCAGCATCGCTTCTAATCGCTTCAGCGTAAAGTAAAACCTTTACTCCATAACCGCTAGGACTTCTGAAAGCAGCAACTACGTACTCATCAGATTTCATAGCCTCCATTAAGCTTTCAGTCTGTTCGTCTGTATGGTCAAAGTCCAGAACTATCAGGCCACTTGGTTCAGTTATTGATGCGTTGTTTCGCTTAGAGAATACGCCTGAGAATGTTACAGCAGGCAAATTTTTCTTGTACGCAGAATAAGCATCAGAACCATGTTCCTTCAACAATTTTCGAGCATGTTCAATTCGCTTTTTCATGCCTTCATTATTGAATATTTTTGTCAATGCCACACTTGTCTTCAATTCTTCAACCGGTACAGGGTTCATAGCAGACTCAAAAACAGACACTTTAGCAGCTAATGCTTTCTGTCTAATTTCCATACCTTCCTCGCTGTTAGATGTTTGGTTCTGATCAGATCGATCATTAGTTTCCGTACAAGTCGTCTCAGTGGTAATGTTGGTTGTCATTTCGCGTATCCTTTGTTGCTAATGGTTAAATCCAATGTTCCTGTGCCTTGGTTAAGATCATGGAACCATCCGAAGGGCGGCCCCCTACCTTTTCGCACTCCAATACAAAGCTTGGCTAAATTTTTTTGATCCCCTTGAAGCATTCCAGAATCAGTCAGGTTTATGTCCATTGATTCGTCCTGCTGGTTCGTGTTGTTTTCCAAAAGAAAATTCCCCACTGTAAATAATGGGACAATTGAAGGCATTTTTGAAGTGAATTTCGAAAAAAACTTTTTCTGATTTCGCTTTCGAATTCGAAGCTAGTAAATAATGTCGTGAAAACCGAAAAAGTGAAGCGACTGGTACAAAGAAAATTAAAATTCGTTCTCTCAGTCTAAAACAGCAGGTACTAGCCAAGGACTAACAGCACCCGGCATCACCTTCCTTATTACTTCCGCTCTGGATTCGTCTTAAATTCGTCCATCTCTCTAGTACTCCACTCGGACCATTCACTACTTCAGTTCAAAGTATCATCCCTCTTACAGCCCCCCCTCACTGAGCCATCACCAAGCCCCGACAAATCACCATCCCCCTCCCCAAAAATAAAAAACCGCAGCCCCCAACTATCAGCTGGAAACTGCGGTATAATATCCATCTATCATTTCTTTATCTGTATGCTGCCTAATGGGCTTCCACAAATACTGACAGCCCGTCAGAAATACGCCATCGCGCATCACACCAAAAGAAATTTGAATTTCTTTTCAAAAATCACTTCACTTTTGAATACAAATACCACATTATTTAATATACGCTTTTTAAAACCAACGAGTCACAGTTCAACTAACCACAAAGGACAACACTTATGGAGCAAACCAAAAACACATCGCAGCCGACAGAGCAAGAGAAGGTAAAGCCTACCCCAATGGTTCCTACGATCTTCGGAACAAGCAAACAGCTTGCACATCTGCTGATAACGCCAGCATTCAAGGCATCATTACCCAAGGGATGCAGGGATGAAGAAAATCTTGAAAAATTCCTGGATTTTTACAGAGGATGCAAGATTGATTCTCCACTGGAAGGGCTTCTACATTTGCAGCTATTTGCCCTGCACATGCAAAGCATTGACCTTCTTGCAGAGGCTCAATCATCAGTTATTTTGGAAACGAAGGAGAAATACTTGGGTCTGGCGAACAGGCTTACCCGAACTTTTACAATGGCTCTGGATGCTCTTGGAAAGTACAAACGGCAAGGAACACAGATCATAAAGGTGGAGAAGATTCAGATATCGGAAGGATCGAAGGCAGTAATTGGAAATTTTAACACTGAAACACAGGGGCAAAACAAATGACACAAAACGACACACTATTCACAAAGGCAGGAACACCCGCAAAGCACCCAACAAAGCTCGGCAACATGAATGCTTTGAAGCATGGCCTAAACACCAGAGAAGCGCAAAAGCGGTGGAGAGATATGGAGAACGCGATCAGAGAGGTTCGGTCAACACTACGGAAACTGGCTGTGGTAAATCCAGAGCTGAAAATCACTTTTAACGAAGAAGGAGATACTGAGCTACCTACAAGCAAAGATGCTCAATAAATACTTATTGAACAGGATTAAAGCCGTTTTAAGCCTTCAAAGCATATTCTGGGCACTTACTATGCAAATTGAACAAAAGGCTCGTTAAAAGGCAAATGCGGCCCTTACAGGCACATGTCAGATGCACAGTATATCAGTTAACAATTCAGCCTAACCACTAACCACTACATATAGGAACAAAAATAATGTTTAGAGTAATTGAAGGAAAGCGCTTTGTACTAATAGGCTTTGACAACAGGAATCAGTCAGACCTTTACTGGAACTCTCTCAAACTTTGCAGAGACCCGAAGTGTCGGCAATACAGTTGCTACGGTGACGAGGAAGATATTAAACAGGAAATGGAGTACTCTCTTAACGACCTGGATGATTTCATTCTAGGAATGAATTGTTTGTCTTTTCTGAAAATACCAAGAGGGCAGTATGACAGGATAAAGCCTTTACTTGAGAAAAGCTGGTAATACATACATTCTTTTTATCAACCCATAAAATAAGTAGGACCACACATCATGGACATTAACAAATTCGTTAAAGCATTAGCAGCTGACAAAGAAGAGCATATTTCTGACGCACTCAATTCCCTGGAAGAGCTTTGGGTGGACGACATGCTTGAAGATGCAGAAGCTCTTGCCAACACTTTACTGAAGTTACTCGACCCAGCATCCAAGAATTACTATGAGTATCAGCTTTCTATTTACGAAACCCTTGGCGACATCTATCTTGTTACCGATAGATGCGATCTGGCAGAACAGACTTTTCAAAAGCTGCTGAGCACCAAAGAGATCAGGAACAGAATGGTGCCGTACCAATACGCAGACACTCACAAAAGCCTTGGAGAAGCACTATACAAGCAAGGAAAATACCTAAATGCTTTATTGACATTGGATAAGGCAAAGGCTTTATTCGAAATGCTTGAGCGTACACACAAACGTCAGTTAGACGACATTGATATCACTAGGTCTTACCTACTGGCAGAGCTGGGCTACACCGACCAAGCTTGGGAAACGTTTCTGATAGCAATTTCTTCCTTCTCGGTTACACCAATAGAGCATATTGAGAAATATCTAGAAGGCTACATTCAAATCGCCGAGCATAGCAACAACGCAGGAAATAATGACAGAGCAAAGCACTTCGCAAGCGTTGCTATTCAATACGCACTAGACTATCACAAGCGAATTTCAGAGCATCTTGCAAAGGCTTTCCGTAATCTGGCTACCTACTACCAACCGACTGATCCCAACAAGGCCCAGCACCTAATGCAAACGTCATGTGACTTAGTGAAGCATCTAGCAATAGTTCAAGGCTTCGCTCTGACCAATCCAGACAACGCTGTATAGCGTCAGATCATGTTCTAAAAAAGAAGAGGCCGGAAGGAACATTCAGTTCTTTCCGGCTTCTCTGTTTGTAAGCTCCAGCCCTTCACCCCACCGAGCAACAAACCCAT
>NZ_FXUJ01000048.1:0-7484 GCF_900182865.1 Desulfonatronum zhilinae | reverse complement strand
CGAGACTTTTGGGGTCTCGCTCGCAAGCGCCACGCCAGCCCTCGACTATGTGCTCAAATAGAAAAATCATCGCAAAGCCAAACCCATAAATTCTGCGGAAGAGCCATTTATGGAAACTATTCAGCACATCCTGGGCAAAGCCTCATTCCGGCACTGGATACCCGCCTTCGCGGGTATGACTGATTTAGAGACGGCATTGAAAAACACGTCATTCCCACGAAGGCTGGAATCCAGCGCCTGGGTACTGCCAAGCGCGAAATATGCTGAGTAGAAAAAACAATCTTTGTCGTTCAGGACAAGCGAGATCATTTCAGCCGTGGCAAGGAAAAGCAACACCCGCCCCGTGACAGCGCGTGCGTCGATGATTTATCGGGCGACTCCGCCGACGCTCTTTTCAGGACAATATGAAAAACAAAACGGCGGCCTACTGGATGTAGGCCGCCGTTTTGTTTTTCATTCATCTCCGCGCTTAGACGCTGATCAGCTGCTCAAACCTTGCGCACCGTGACGAAATGTTCCTGCATGGCGATGGCCCCGCCGGCCGGATCCCATTTTTCAATGCCGCCGGGCATCAGCATGTGGTCCGCCACGCCCTTGCCTTTGGCCCGGCTTTCCACCGGGAGGGTATGCCCGAACCCGTGGACCATGAACACGGCTTCGGGGTGAATGAACTCGGTCAAAAAGGTCTTGATCTTTCCGGAATAGCCGTTGGCCGCAACTTCCACGGTCTGGCCGTCGGCGATGCCCATGGCCTTGGCCGTCTCGTCGTTCATCCAGAGCACGTTCTCCGACATCTGGCCGGCCAGGATCGCGTTGTTCACGGTATGGCCCTGGGTATGCACCCCGCAGCGGCCAAAGGTGATCCGGAACTGGCCGTCACCCGGCTTTTCCGGGCTGACGTAGGGCTTGAGCGAGGGCAGGCCCTGTTTTTCCCATTTCTGGTTGATCATCTCGATTTTTCTGGACGGCGTCTTGAAGGCGTACTCGTCCGGGGTGAAGTACTTGGGCTTGTCGGCCAAGGAGACCGAGCCCTTGGCCTGGAAGTCCTCGATCTTCACTCCGGTTCCGTCCAGTTGATAGGCCCAGATGTCTTCGATGGAGTCGAAGGCCAGCTTGTCCATGCCCAAACGCCTGGCCAGTCCGCACAGGATTTCCCAGTCCGCCTTGGTTTCGAAACGTGGCGCAACAGCGCGATGCCGGACGAACATGGACGGCTTCAGACCACCCTTTCCGGCCAGGATGCTTTCCCGCTCCAGGTAGGTGGACAGCGGCAGAACCACGTCCGAATACCAAGCCGTGTCCGACCAGCTAAAGGTCACGGAAACCATCAGATCCAGCTTGTCAAAGACCTTTTTCAAGGCCTCGGGGTCGGGGTAGGCCATCAGCGGGTCGTGGCGATAGGCGATGTAGGCCTTGACCGGGTAGGGCTCCTCGGACTCGATGGCCTTGAAGGCCAGATGCAGCAGTCCGGGACCGGCGTCGAAATGCGGGTATTTCCAGCCCACTCCGTCCGCGCGCTTTTCTTCGGGTTTTGGATAGAGGTCGACCAGCTTTTTCAAGCCTTTGCGATCGACATCCTTGGGCGTGGCGGCGATGGGCAGCCCACCCTTGGCTCCGATGGAGCCCAACAGGGCGTTGATGATGTAGGCCGTGCGAGACATGTAGAAGGAATCCGAATAGCGGGCGTTCATCCAGCCGGGATGCCAGATCACGGACGAGCCGGCCGCGGCCAGTTCCCGGACAAAGACGCGCAGTTCCTTGGCCGACACCCCGGTTTCGGTCTCGGCCCATTCCGGAGTGTACTGGGCGGTGAACGCCCGAAGCGCGTCCAGATCTTGGATGAATCGGGAGGCGTACTCCGCATCGAAGAGCTGTTTGTTCAAAATTTCGTGAATAACCGACAGGTTGAACGCATAGTCCGTGCCGGGCCGAACCATGAAAAACCGGGTGGCTTTGCTTGCGGAAACAGTCCCACGGATGTCGATGACCGTGAGTTTGCAGCCGTTATCCAAGGCGTCCATGGTGTCGTTGACTTCCTTGACATTGATGGCCTCGAACAAATTCCGGGTCTGGAGCACGATATGCTTAGCGTTCTTGTAATCGTAGACCACGGCCTTGCGACCGAAGCCGAACACGGATTGGGCCGCGTGCTGCACGTTGCGGGCGCAGGCTGAATCGTGGTTGCAGTAGTTGGGGGAGCCCAGGCCGCGCATGAAGGCTTGGTGCAGATCGATGAACGGTCCGCCCCGGTCGCTCCAGAGCACGCCCTTCCCGCCGTGAGCGTCCGTCACCGCCTTGATCTTTTCGGCGACGTAATCCAGGGCCTCGTCCCACGTCACCCGTTTCCACTTGCCCTCGCCACGCTCGCCTTGCCGGATCATGGGAAACTGCGGTCGCTCGGAGTCGTTGAGCAAGGCCAGCCCCGCTCCGCCCCGGGCGCACAACGCTCCCTGCAAGCCCGGCGCGTGGGGATTTCCCTGGATGTACGTACACTCGCCGTCCTCCACGTCCACCTGGATGGGACAGCGCACCGTGCACATCCCGCAAACACTGAAAACTTTTTCCTTGGCCATTCGTTCCTCCCTGACTATTTTTATAATCCCATGAGCCCTTGCACCCGGAACGGTGCGACGTAACAGACGTAACAATGGACAATAAATCAAAAAATATTTCGTACTATTTAAGTACAAATTAATAATATCACAAGTTGACTTGCCAACGCAATATGGTTTTTCAAAACAAACTAAAGTATTTTTTTCACAAAACGAATACCCCCTTGACACCGATTTCCAAAATATGCTTAACACTGCTTACTTCAAAAACAACAAACTTTTCAAATTATCAATGCTTTAACATTGTTTGCATTTGTCTACATATTTATATCATATCTACACATTTATTAAATTTATTATGTTCTTTTATTTTTTTGTTTCATAAACAAAAAATGAAAACTTCCACATTATAAAATATGACGCTCTTTTTTAACTGCATAATATCTTGACGCTGAATATATCTGGACTATAAAATTTTAAATTTATTTTCTTAAAAACCACCTTAATTATTTATTAAAAAGGCTCATCATGGTTTTTAACTGGTTTCATTTTGCTTTGTTGCTCTTTCTTGTTGCCGGAATACTGTTCGCAGCTGTTCCCTTGCTTGTATCCCGCCTCATTGCACCCCGATATAAAGGCGGCGATTTGCACATGCCCTACGAATGCGGTTTGCCGCCCCACGGTTCCGCATGGACCAGGTTCGGGGTCAACTACTATTTCTATGCCCTGATCTTTTTAGCGTTCGAAGTGGACATCCTGTACCTGTTCCCCGTTGCAACCTTCTACCCGCACAGCGACGGCTGGTTGCCTCTGGTCAAGTTGTTTATCTTCCTCTTCATCCTGGGCATCTCCGTGTTCTACTTCTGGCGGAAAGGAGTCTTTACATGGCCGAGACGGGTTTCTCTTTAAGACCGGCGGCGCTGGACCAGGATCCACCGCTGCTGAACTTCGCATTGCCGAACAAGGTCGTGGATCTGTGCCGCTCCATGTCCTTCTGGCCCATGACCTTCGGCCTGGCCTGCTGCGCCATTGAAATGATGGCCGTGGGCATGGCCCGCTTCGACGTTGCCCGTTATGGTGCGGAGGTCTTTCGTCCTTCGCCGCGTCAGTCCGACCTGATGATCGTGGCCGGGACCGTGTCCCTGAAAATGGCTCCGGCCCTGGTTCGACTCTACGAGCAGATGCCCTCGCCCAAATGGGTCATCGCCATGGGCAACTGCGCAATTTCCGGCGGCCCTTTCGCCTATGAGGATCAGTACGCCATCGTCGAGGGTGTGGACAAACTCGTTCCCGTGGACGTTTTCGTTCCCGGCTGTCCGCCCCGTCCCGAAGGCCTGTTGGAAGGAATTTTCAAACTCCAGGAAAAGGTCACCGGTCGCCGCTGGTGGCCCCTGCCTCAGGAGGCCACGACATGAACCTGGACTGGCTGAAGCATTGCGATCCGTTGGCCATCGCCGAAACCTCGGCCTGGGGCGTGGGAAAAACCGTATCCGTGCTCATCTTGCCGGATTCGTTGCTCAAGGCTGCCCAAGTCCTGAAAGACAGCGGCCTCTTTCTCGACTTCCTGACCGCCCTGGATGTTCAGGAAGGTTTTTTTCTGAGTTATCTGTTCTGCTCCTGGAAAACCCCTCTCCGGATCGTTCTGCGCGTCCGGATTTCCCACGATGACTCACGGGTCCCCTCCCTGGCTGGGATTCATTCCGGCGCGGACTGGCACGAACGGGAATGTCGCGATTTTTTCGGCGTCTTATTCACCGACCATCCCAACCTGGACCCGTTGCTCCTCCCCCCGGAAATGGAATTGCGTCCGCTGCTCAAGAAGTCGGCCCAGCGCAAGCCTCTGACCGCGATCATGCCCTTGGAGCAGGTCGTTCCCGCCTCCGCCGGGGTTCAAGATCGTTTCCTCAGCGCAACCCGGACGGAAACCGCCTGACATCGTTCTCAACGGATCGAAACGAGGTACGCATGCTTTTTGACACCCAGCTCCATCAGCAGGACGGTGACTTCTACACCCGGTCTTTCCAGACCGAGGCCAGGGAAGGCAATCTGATCCTGAACATGGGCCCGCAGCACCCCTCCACTCACGGCGTGCTGCGGATCATCGTTGAACTGGAAGGCGAATACGTCCGCCGAGCCGAACCCGTCCTGGGCTACATCCATCGGATGCAGGAGAAGATGGGCGAGGTGAAGACCTGGCAGCAGTACCTGCCCAACATGGGCCGGGTGGATTACCTCCACGCCCTGGCCTGGAACTGGGGCTACGTGGGGGCCGTGGAGCGATTGATCGGCCTGGAGGTTCCGGAGCGGGCCGAGTTCATCCGGGTGATCACCTGCGAGCTGAACCGGATCAACTCCCACCTGCTCTGGTGGGGCGCGTACCTGCTGGATCTGGGCGCATTCACCCCGATCATGTACGCCTTCGCGGACCGGGAAGAGATCATGGACATGCTCCAGATCGTCACCGGCTCCCGCCTGACCTACTGCTACTACCGCATCGGCGGCGTGAGCAACGACATCACGCCGGAATTCATCGACCAGCTCCAACGATTCTGTACGCACTTCAAGACCCGCCTGCCCCTGTTCCGGGATCTCGTCACGGACAACATGATCCTGCGCTACCGGACCGAGGACATCGGGCACATGTCCCTGGACGTGATCCAGCGGTACGGGGCCACCGGCCCGGTCATCCGCGGCTCGGGCGAACCGTACGACGTCCGCCGGGTCGAGCCGTATTCGGTTTATGACCGGTTTGATTTCGAGATCCCGGTTTTTTCCGAGACCGACGCCTTTGCCCGCTACATGGTTCGGATGCACGAGATGGAGCAGAGCGTCCGGATCATCGAACAGGCCCTGGAGCAGCTCCCGGATGGTCCGGTGATGAACCCCAAGGCCCCGCTGCAACTGGCCCCGCCGCCCGGCGAGGCCTATTTCGCCGTGGAAAGCGCCCGGGGCAAGGTCGGAGTCTACGTGGTCAGCGACGGCGGCCCCAAGCCGTACCGGGTCAAGTTGCGAGCCCCCAGTTTTTCCAACCTGCACCTTTTCGCCGAGGTCTCCAAGGGTGTGCTCCTGTCGGACGCCGTGTCCATTCTGGGCAGCCTTGACCTGGTCATCCCGGAAATCGACAGGTGATTCCCATGACTCCTCCCTTTGGCATTCCCGTTGAACTGTTTGCTATTTTTCTGGCCCTGGCCCTGCTGGCCGGGTTCGTGGGCCTCAACGGCCTGGTCCTGGTCTATCTGGAACGGAAAGTCGCCGGGCATATCCAGCGTCGGCCCGGGCCCTTCGAGGTCGGTCCCCACGGCCTGCTCCAGCCCCTGGCCGACGCCCTGAAGCTGGTGGGCAAACAGCTGATCACCCCACGGGGCGCGGACAAATGGCTGTTCTGGACCGCGCCGATCATCTCCTTCGCCCCGGTCTTCGTTCTGTTCCTGCCCATTCCCTTCAGCCCGATCCTCACGGCCATGGAGCTGGACCTGGGGCTGCTGCTGATTCTGGCCTTCGCCGGGATCAACGTCCTGGCCCTGTGCCTGGCCGGATGGAGTTCGGAGAACAAGTGGTCCCTCCTGGGCGCGGCCCGGGCCGTGGCCCAGTCCGTGGCCTATGAGATTCCGCTGCTGCTGGCCGTGCTGGCCATCGCCTTCCAGTACGGCTCGTTGAATCTGTCGACCATTGTCTCCGGGCAGGGCGCCTGGCCCTGGCAGTGGAACATCATGGTCCAGCCGATGGCCTTTTTCATCTACTTTGTCTGCGCCCTGGCCGAGACCAACCGGGCCCCCTTCGACCTGCCCGAAGCGGAGAGCGAGCTGACCGCAGGCTTTCATACCGAATATTCGGGCATGGGCTTCGGCATCTTCTTCCTGGCCGAATACGCGAACATGATCGTGGTCTGCTCCGTGGCCACGGCCTTGTTCCTGGGCGGCTGGCACGGGCCCGTGGCCTCGGGCGTCTGGTGGTTCCTGGCCAAGGTCTACCTGCTGCTGTTGGTGATGATGTGGTTCCGCTGGACCTACCCCCGGGTGCGTTTCGACCAGCTCCTGAACCTAAGCTGGAAGTGGCTCCTGCCCCTGGCTCTGGTCAACCTGCTCGTGACCCTCGTTCTTGTAAAACTTTGATGGTGACCTGATGACCATGTTCCAAGAAATCCGCAAGGCGATCCAAGGGCTCTGGAGCCTGTTGGTCGGTTTGAAAATCACCGGACATGCCTTTTTCCAAAAACAATCCACGGTGCATTATCCCCGCAAGACCGTTCAGAACCTGGCCACCTATCGAGGACATATCGAGCTGGTAGGTCGGGAGGACGCCCCGGGAACCCCCAAGTGCATCTCCTGCTACAAGTGCGCGGTAGGCTGTCCGTCGAACTGCATCTCCCTCTCCTGTCCAGAGGATCAGCCCTCGGCCAAGACCAAGGCCCAGGCTGTTCCGGATCCCTTGGGCCAGGATCCTGCTTTTCGGCTGACCCCGTTCAAGGTTCCGCCTCCGGAAGATGTCGGTGCTCCGTCCAAACGCACTCCGGCGACCTTTCACCTGGACTACAACTATTGCAGCCTGTGCGGCCTGTGTGTCCAGAATTGCCCCGTGGACTCCCTGCGTTTTTCCCAGGACGTCTATCTGGCCGGTTTCACGAAACAGGAATTCGAATACGACCTGCTGACCCGACTTCGCGGCCAGGCTAAAAATTCCTGACCCCGTTCGTCGCTTCACCTTCAGATCGCATGATGGAAGGACATCCTGATGCAAACACTGGCATATGCAGCTTTCGGCGTTTACGTGCTGATCATTTTGTTCGGCGGCTTGCTGGCGGTGTTCAGCCGCAACCTGGTCCGGGCTCTCGTCGGCCTGGTGCTGACGCTGTTCGGGGTGGCGGGCTGCTACCTGCTGATGGCCGCTCCGTTCATGGCCCTGATGCAGATCCTGATCTACGTGGCCGCGGTG
>NZ_FXUJ01000047.1:0-7660 GCF_900182865.1 Desulfonatronum zhilinae | reverse complement strand
GTTCTCGATGCCCGCCTTGTCGAGTTTCCAGGATCGTTTGTAGGTTTTTACATGGGGCAGGTATTGATTGTTCACAAAGTCCCTGAACGTCGGTATAGCTTTCATGCGCTTCTGTACGTCTCTGGGGTCGAAGCCAATAACCGTTTGCTTCTTCATGCTTTTAGCCTTGCTTCTGGCTTCTTCAAGGGTTATTGAATCCGGATTGCCGATTCTGAATTGTTTGATCTTCCCGGCTTTGTCTCTGTACCTGAGATAGTATGTTGACGTACCGGTAGCACGGACCTCTAACAGAAAACCAGCCAGCTGGGTATCAAAGTAATCAACTTTGGGCTTATCTTTCGGCAACGGCGGACTCGCCACAAACGCCGGACGTAAGTGTACCTTGGGCATAAAACACCTCTCTTGAAAAAGTTAAAGTCGCCCTGGAACAAATTCCAAAGGCGGCCTGGATAAGACTTGGGGAGCTACAGGGCTCCTTTAAGGCTTATAACAATTCCGTGAGGTGTTTTTCGAAAAATACGGATTTAGAAGGGCTGGAAAGCAGGATTGGGAAGGTGTGTAGCCCTGGAAGGCTCCAGGATCGATTCTACGGCCTTCTTTGCGATTTGACATGATACGGTCCAGAAAGGCCATAAAAAGCCCGTACAAGGCAAATGTGGGGGTCGTTTCCAGAGGGGAAGCATAACAGGATGGGTCGGTGCCGGTTCGGCAGAAGGGCAGGGCTTGGCGGAAGGTGATGGTGATTGGCTTTCTCAGGTTGAGGGCAAAAAGAAAGGGAAGCTCTGGTGGCTTCCCTTTGACTGAGTTCGATATTTTTTGACTTGGTTTGGTCAGTTGTCCTTGAACACCTCGTCAACGCTCTTGGCGTCCAGGATTCGTTCGGCCCAGAGGTCGAGTTGTTCGGGAGTGGCTTTGCGGAGTTGCTCCTGGAGGTGAAAATCCAGGATGTTCTGGCCAAAGCGTTTGTTGACGAGGCGTTGGACGATGGCTTGGCGGCCTTCTATACGGCCTTCAACACGGCCTTCAATACGTCCATCATTTTTCCATTGTTCAGCTATCGTCATAATCTTTCCCTCCTTGTCTTGGGGAACGTGTTCTTGGATAAGATCATGCACTACGCCACGCTCGATGTCCATAACCTGGGAGAGGTAGCGGAAGATGAATTGAGTCCAGTGCATGGCGGTGGCGTCATCGGGCATGAGCGCCAGGAGAAGCAGAATCTGGATGAATATTTCTCGGGATTCGGGGATGTTCTTGGCTCTGAGGCAGAGCAGAACCAGTTGCAGGAGAATGTCGCCCTTGATGGCTTCGTCGGCTGCGGGGGAGAAGTCATAGAAAGCGGTGTCGAAGGTTGGAACGTAGCAGGCCAAGTCGGGGTGAGGCAGGTCGATGAGGTCAACCAGGCGGATGGCCTTGCCCTTGGGTTTGCCATGGTAGACGATGATCGGGATGATCAGGGGCAGTTTCTTGGCCTTGGGGAACTGCTTGCGGATAAGCTGCCAGTTTTCCGAGAGGTAGCCCAGCAGTTGCAGGTCCGTGAATTTGTCCGGGTAGCTTTTGTGCTCGAACAGAAAGTAGATCAGGCCAAGCCGGTTGCCGGTGAATTTAACGTGGTAGAGCAGGTCCGAGTAGTATTCAGCCAGTTTCTCGCTCACGAATGAGTCTTTGGTGATGGTCAGCGTATCCAGCCGGATATGACTGAGTACCTTGGCCGGAAGGTAGTTGGCCAGGAAGTCGGCGGCGACCTCCTTGTGGCTCATGGTTTCCCGGAAGAAGGTATCGTGTTTCTTGTTGATCTCGCTCATGGATGCGGATCGTAGGGCAGGGGCTGGCGCAAGGCAAGGGTTCCCATTCAACCCTCACTGCACCCCCAACGCTTTCCCATACTCCAACGGCTTCAACCACTGAGCAGGCCATTCCAGGTTCCACCCGGCGAACTCAGCCTTGTCCCTCAGCAACCGTAGCACCTGATGAGCCTCTGAACGTCCAAGCCCTAACGCGGCTATGGGAACCGGCAAGGCTTTTGGATCATTGAGCCATTCTCCGGAGAAGCCGACAACCAGCATGTCTTGTTGCAACTCTACGTGGGCGTCGGTGACGTAGAAACTGCCTGGGAACTCGGTGGGCGGGGGTTGGGTTTGTTGGGTTTGTTGAGTTTGTGAGGTTTGTTGGGTTGGGCCGGGGTTTTGAACGGAAACTGCGGCTACGTGCTCCATTTGCAGCACTTCGTCTCGATGGGCCGTGTATCCGGCCATGGGGTGACTGGAGGTCAGTTGTTCGCTCATGTGGCCCAGCAATCCTACAAGTATCCGTCTGGAGATCAAAGCCTTGCGAAAGCCGCCGCCATGAAGGTGGAAGATCAGGAACAGGCGGTCTTCTTTCAGGTCGTAGCCCACTGATAGCTGGTCGGATCTGGGATAGGTGAGGTTCACTAAACCGCCAACCCCTCCACCCACTCGATCTGTCGGGGCAGGCATACGGTTTTCAGGTCGTAGTTGGCAACGGCGAATTCACGGGCTTTGCGGCCCAGCCTGCAGCGTTCCTTCGGGTTGTTAAGCAGTTCCGTTACGTTGTCGGCAAAGCCTTGAACGTCGAAGAAGTCAACCAGTCTGCCGGTTTTGTCGTGATCTATCGCCTCGTGCAGCGGCTTGGTGTTGCCGGCAACAATACAGCACTCCATGCTCATGGCTTCCAGCAGGCTCCAGGAGAGTACGAACGGATAGGTCAGGTACACGTGGACCGAGGACAGTTGCATCACGGCCATGTACAGATCATAGGAAATCCGGCCCAGAAAGTGCACCCGGCCCAGGTCAAGCCGGTCCTTGACTTCATTGAGAAAAATGTCTTTCCAGGTGGTTCCCTGGGGGGCCGCTGCCCCATAACTGACCTCGTTGCCGCCGATGATCAGCACCCTGGCCTTGGGGTTGCGCTTTAGAAGGTCCGGCAGGGCGCGCATGAAAACATGGTAGCCCCGGTAGGGTTCCAGGTTGCGGTTGATGAAGGTGATCACCGGGTCTTTGCGGGTCAGAACAATGTTGTTGTTCAGGGTCAGGCTGACGTTGGGGTTGGGCGCAAGCCTCGTCGTGTCGATGCCGTCGTGGACCACCGTGATTTTGTTTCTGAACCGCTCCGGAAACGTCGAAGCTTGCCACCGCGTTGGAGAGATACCAGCGTCCGCGATCTCGAAGTGCATCAGGTTGTTCACGTTCTTCATCCGCAGGCGGCATGACTCGCCTTCGTCCTGGATCGGGAATTCGGGGTCAAAGCCGGTGTCAGCGCCTTCAAGGCAGTAGTAGAACTCGCAGTAGACGCCCAGTTTTGCCTGGGGCCAAACGTCCTTGACGAACAGGCTTTCACCCCAGCCATGATGGGCAATGATCACGTCCGGGGTAAAGCCTTGCTGGTTGAGTTGCAAGCAGGCCCGGAAACAGGCTTCCCCGCGAATGATCTTGGTTTCGGTCTCAGCGGCCCAGGGGTGAATGTTCGGGGCAGTCCCCCGGCTTGCCGAGTAGGAAACAAGCCGCACCCCCTGCCACGTCTCGGGCAGGTCGCGGCGCATGTGCAGGGCGCGGACGTCATGGCCCTTGGCAGCCAGGGCCGGGGCCAGATGCGGGAACTGGCCGGGGAAGTTCTGGTGAATGAAGAGGATGCGCATGGGGTATTTTACAACAGAGAGCACAGAGGTTCACAGAGGAAAGAATGAGAATTTTTCCCCTCTCTGTGCTTCTCTGTGTCCTCTGCGGTGATAAATCCTTTTCAAGGAAAATGCCCCCCAGCCAGTTCCCTCAGCCTTGCCTCATCAGCAGGGCTTTTCGTGGCTACGGCCCATAAATCGTAATACGGGTGTCCTCTGCGTTTTGACCCGGCGTTGGCGAAGCCGTGGGCGTGCAGGGTGCCGGTGAGTACCTTCTGGGTGAAGCCGCAGCGGTGGGCCATGAACAGGTTGCCTTGGACCATGGATGCTCTGTGGCCGTAGAGGATGTCCAGGGGGGTGATTGGTCCGGCAGGTGAGGTGTAGGCGGGTTCGGTGAGCTTGTCCTGGGCGATCAGGGCGCAGACGGATTGCAGGTCCGGGCAGGTGACCACCAGGAAGCCTTCGGGCTTGAGTACCCGGATGAACTCGGCCAGGGCCTTGGGAACTTCGTGGGGATAGAGGTGCTCGATGTTGTGGCTGGAGAAGACGGCGTCCATGGAGGCGTCGGCAACGCCTGACATGTCGGTCATGGTGCCGATAATGTCCGGGGATACGCCGGCGTCGATGTCCAGCCGAACCTCATGCCATTCAGGCGTGTTGAAGCCCTTGGTGGTCCGGTCTTTATGTTTGGGGCCGCAGCCGATGTGCAGGAAGGTTTTCATGGTAGCGGAGGCGTTCACGAAAACCTGATCATATCATCATCAAAAGAGATTTCCGCCTGGACTCCCCCGCCTTTCACGGCCATAATTTGAAAGTCGGCTTTGGCATGGACTTCGCGGGCATGGGGCTCCCACTTGTGGATCATGTTGAAAGTCGCAAGGCCGTTTCAGCCATGAGCACCGGATCGGATGATGTCCAGAGTGGGTTGGTTTGTTTCAGCGCGGCGCAGTCCCGGCATGACGGGTCGTTATCGTTGGCGATAATTCCCGTTCTGGCGTGGGGCAGGACCATGCGGCACATCTGTTCGAACCGGGCGTGATTGGTGTCCGCATCAGTTGCCTGTTTTTCCGGGCCTTCGACCAGGATTACAATGTCGCAGGAGTCAAAAGGCAGGCCGGTAGTCAGCAACTCCTGGGGATCGGCAATGAGCACCGCGGCCTCCACTTCCTTGTTTACCAGGATACTCAGAAAGCCGGGACTCTTGGAAACGCGCTTCATGCCCAGCCATGCCCCGGTCTTGGAAGCCCTGCCGACGCAGCGATGCCGAAGTTGAAGATGTTGCTGGAGTACAATGCCGACGTCCAGGGCAAGTTTGGAGCCGATCACCAGGAAAATGGGAATGCGCCCGTCGCCGTGCAGCAGCTTTTTGAGCACAACTGTAAATTGTTGGGCGTCGAGAGCGAGTAGAAGTTGGGGGTGCGCATTCACCTCGCAGATGACCGCTTCGGTCTCCAGCCAGGATTGCTCAATGTCGGGCATCAAAAGGTCCACCCCGGCAAGGTCCAGGCGCAAGGCCGAAGCTGCCTGTATTGCAAGACGGATGTTGTCCGGGTGGGCTTTCCCCGTAACGTCTACGGGTGTTCCCCCGGAAGAGATGTTCGCGGCCCGGCGCAGACGAATGAAGCGGCCATTTTCAGGCACCGAATCAGAAGTCAGCCCGGCTTCCTCCAGCAGGGTTCGGGCCTCATCGTCGTACTTCAGTGTTTTGAGTATGGAATCCTTGTAATTGCCTCTGCGGGGGTCGGCGTTCAGCGCATCGAGCAATTTGGCCACGGTTCGCTGACCATCACCGACAACACCTCCGGGTATCCGCTGGCCTACAAGAAACACCTCGCCGTGAAGCACGGCCAGTCGGTAATCGTTGCCGGGATGATGCTTTTCCACCAACACATTGGGAGACTTTTCTCGGGCTTTGTCGAAAGCCTTGCGCACGGCCTCTTCACTGACAAGTCCGGCTGCGACCGCAATTCCGGCATCCAGGTCCATGGGCTTGACCACCACCGGAAAGCCCAACTCCCGTGCGATCTGGACGGCATGATCCGGTGAGTCCGCCTGGGCATGACGAGGAACGGGCAGTCCGTAACGATGCAGGGTCTGGGCGGTAGTTCTCTTGTTCCGGGCCATGGCGGTGCCGACCCATGATGTTTCGTCCGTGATCGTACTCACAAGCCATCTGGACCGTGCGCCGTACCCGAACTCAAAAATATTGCCGGTCAGTTTACGCCATGCAATGCCCAACTGGTGGGCGGTATCCAGAAAATACGGCATCATGCTGCCCAGTGGCTCAGCCTTGGCCATGGCCTGTAGGCCTTGGCTCAGCATCGTCTCTGTCTCGGGGCGGAGCTTCCCGCCAAAAGCCAGGTCGTTGAGCGTTTCCACAACAAGCATAAGGCTCTGGGCGGCTTCCTTGCGCAGGTAATACGGCAGGGCTGCCTCGTACTCGACCCAGCCTCCGGGTAGCTGGTTTATGGCTGCAATTCTGCCGGACTCATGTACCGGAAGGCCCGCATGTCGTTGCAAGGCCGTGGCCCAGAAAAGGATGCGAGCCGTCAGCGCCTGTTCTGGGTCGGATGATTGGGGTTGGAAGCACGCGGTACAGGGCCTGTCCAGAGCCTTGATGGTGGCTTCGCGCAGCACCTGATCCAGTTCCGGATGGTCCGTGATTTCGTTTTGGCAAAGCCGTATCCGCCCGGTCAGGGTTGTCTGCCTCAACCCGTACGCGCAGCCTGGGAAGGAATGGAAGGACGTGTCCAGGATGATGGATTTCGAGTACTGGTCTAGGCTGAATTTGACCGCACCTTGTTCAGGGGAAGAGCTGTTGCCGACATGTTCGTCGAATTTTCCGGTTTGCTCCAGGTCCGGTTTCGCGAGTAGGCTCAACAACTGCTCGGTACGTTTGAAATATTCCTGGCCCGTGGTCATGTGCAGCCTGTCGTGAGCCTTGCGCAGTTCCTCCAGCCTGGCCGGAGGATGGTCTGGCAGCGGTTGGTCTGGGTAAAGCAGGGCATATCCCTGCTCGAAGTGGTGCACTGCGGACTGAACGTCTTGATACATATGGAAAAGTCGGGCCAGCTCCGTATGGGACCACAGCAAGGATTCCCGCCGCCTGTTCCACGGCAGGTGTGAAAATAGGCGTTCCAAAGAGTGATTGGAGACCAGTTGACTGAGAACCAGAGCGTCATTCGACCGATCAACGGACCTGTTACATGGAGACATGTTTCCGCCGTGCCAGCGCCACAAGGCCGTGACCATCCCGATGTGCTTGAACACCGCCGTGGTTACGGCGCGGGCGTAGAATTCGTAGTCATGGCTGCGCTGGAACGAGACGTCATATCCGCCGATGCGCTGGTAGAGATTCTTGCGGATGAACGTGCCGGTCATGGGAATCCGGTTGGAATAGACCATTCTGGCCAGCAGATCGTCGTTCTTGCGGAAGTAGTCATTGGTGGAAACGATGTTGCCCGTGAAGTCGCCCGCGTCGCCAATAATTTTTTTGTCTCCGTAGCAGATGTCCACATCCGGATACTCTTTCAAGACCTGATTGAAGCGATGGACAACCCCGGGAAGAAGCTCATCGTCGCTGTCCAGCCAGAGGATGAATTTGCCCTTGGCTTCCTTGATGGCCCGGTTCGCCGTGTCCGATGCGTTGGTGTGGTTTTTGAAAAGATAGCGAACGCCCTGCTTGATGAACCGCCGCATGAGCTTTTGCGTATGGTCCGTGGACCCGTCGTCGACGACAAGCACTTCCGTTCCGAGGCCGTGTTGCGCCAGTGCGCTGGAAATGGACTTTTCCAGAAAATGCGCCCTGTTGTACGTGCGGATGCAGATTGTGATCACAGGATCTTTCATGGTCCAACCGGCGAATCCGGTCTTGTCTGTATGCAGGCGCAGTACATGATGAGCCGTTGAGCGTAGGACTAAGCCCCTGATCCGGACCTACTCCCAGACACCGAGATTTTTGTATTGGGGCAGAAAAGTTTTCAGGAACTCCCGGGCCAATTTTGAGGTTTCGGCTTTGATCTCTTG
>NZ_FXUJ01000046.1:0-9701 GCF_900182865.1 Desulfonatronum zhilinae | reverse complement strand
GTTTTCGGAGCATCGAAGTGCAAAAAATTGCCTTATATCATACACTTGGAGATCTGCCCGAACCAGTGTTCACCCACAAATTTTGCTGACGAGCCAAATGTTTTAGTCTGTATTTAACGTCTGTCTTATCATCTGTGGCTGAAATAAGAAAAGAGTTAATGGCCACGGACGGTAACGGCAGGTAAGATTAATGGCCACAGACGGGAAAGGCAGACGATAAAGGCAGACGGGAGAACTTTTTCTGTGAAGGACTTCTTCACAGGAAAACTTGCCTCGCCAAAGGCGATGACAGTTTTTTCTACCGGCAAGTCGCCGGGTGAAAAATGTTTTAGTCTGTATTTAACGTCTGTCTTATCATCTGTGGCTGAAATAAGAAAAGAGTTAATGGCCACGGACGGTAACGGCAGGTAAGATTAATGGCCACAGACGGGAAAGGCAGACGATAAAGGCAGACGGGAGAACTTTTTCTGTGAAGGACTTCTTCACAGGAAAACTTGCCTCGCCAAAGGCGATGACAGTTTTTTCTACCGGCAAGTCGCCGGGTGAAAAATGTTTTAGTCTGTATTTAACGTCTGTCTTATCGTCTGTGGCTGAAATAAGAAAAGAATTATTGGCCACGGACGGGAAAGGCAGACGGGAAAACAGACGGAACTATATTCTGAGGGGGATGATTTATGACGGAGATCCGGTTGAAGGCAGACAACCCTGATAAGGCAGTGGAAATCGTGGTTGAAGCATTGGCCTTTGAGGAAGCAAGATTGCAGTACAGTCTTGCGCTCGCAAAGAAACGCTTGAGGTTTTTTGAAGGAAAGTATGGTGTGGATAGCGAGCGATTTATGGGAGGATGGACGGCTGAGGATCTTGAAGGGCGGGACATGGAGTACGTGGAATGGGCAGGCGAATATAAATTTGCCACCTCGCTCATGAACAGAATTGATGTCATTACTGGAATCAGGCATGACCCTTCATGAATATTTGCATGTATTCCGTGAAGCTATTGATAAGATTGATCGTTACGGATATGCGGAATCTGTAGATCTGCATCAGGAACTCAGGGCGGGAAAGCAGGCGTTCTTGCAAGTCACCGTGGTTTTAGTCGATGGAAGCTCCCTGCATATCAAGGAATATGTCGATGCAATGTACGGCATTGAAAAAGTCAGTTATGGATATCAATATCAGGATGTGCGTGGTGATGTTATTTTCCGGTATGATAATGCCGCACACAAGCCTTCGTTGAATAGGAAAGAGCATAAGCACACGAAGAGTCGAATTATAGAAATATCTCCGCCTGATATTGCCGATCTTGTGGATGAAATCATCAGCTATTTATGAATAGAGATATCGTCAAAGCGATTTTGGCCACGGACGGGAAAGGCAGACGGGATTAATGGCCACGGACGGGAAAGGCAGACGGGGGATAAATATAAGAAATGCTGGGATGCTGGGATGCTGGAATGCTGGGATGAAACATGATGCTGGGATTGCAATGATAATGCTGGGGTGTGTAGGGTGAGAGAATATTTTCCTGTTTGCCCGGTGTCCCCAAGAAAGCGGAGCGATCAGGTGGTTAAATCCTTTTGCAGCACGGGGAAAAACCTCTGTGGCTGTTGTTACATTATCACAGGCGATTCACCCCATACGCATCAAAGATGGAATCGCTGCTCACGATGGGGACTTGTTCCTCCAATGACTGGGCTATGAGCAACCGGTCAAAGGGATCCCTATGGTGAAATGGCATGTCGGCGATTCGTGCTGTCTGGTCCAGGGTAATGGGGAGCATGATCAATGCGTTTTCTTGCATCTGCCTGTTCCAGAAGTTGAGATACGGCTCGGGCAAAGCGTATTTTCCGAGGCTGATCTTGATGGCGATTTCCCAGAAACTGGCGGGACTGACAAAAATTGACCCTTCAGCATGAATAATGACCTCGCGGGCCTTTCTGCTCAGCCTGGAATCATCCAGCAGGAACCAAAGCAAAGCCTGGGTGCCCAGGAGCATGCTCATCAGTCCGTTGAAAAACTCCCAATTATTGCGTCGTTGCAAAAATGTTCAAACTCTCACGTATGAATAAATACGCTTCGACCTTGAACTTTTTTTTGCTCCTTGTACTTGGGTTTTTTGAACGGACTGTGGAAAAGGACTTTTTCGACACTCAGTCATGGCATGTACTCTTTGAAATCATCCAGGTGTTCAGCATCTTCGACAAGAATTCTGAAAACGCCTTTTGCGCTGCCGGGGTGACGTATTGGTCGTTTTTTGGTTTCCGTTTCCGGCAGGATAACCACCAACTTCGCTTCCCTGCCGTAAGCAAACCCGTAGTCCTTGGGCAACTGAATATGGCCATTGTTGCTGATGCGTGTCCGCAGCTCAATTGTTTGCATGGGGTGCTCCGGTTTGATGCATGGGGTGGAAGTATTTGGGGCTTGTCCTTTGTCCGTGTCCGGTTTGGCTTGAGGCAGAGTTTACGGGAAATTTTTTGAGAGGGCAAAGGGGGGGCAGAATGCTGGGATGCTGGGATAAATGATAATGCTGGAATGCTGGGATGCTGGAATGCTGGGATTTCAAAGATAAGTGCCGAAGGGAGGGGGGATGAAGTATACGAGGTTTGAGGATTTGCCGTGTTGGCAGAAGGCCAGGGATCTGTGCCGGGCGGTTAATCGGCTTATCAACAAGCAGCAGTTTTCCAGGGATTACGGTTTGAAAGATCAGATATGGAGGGCGGCCGGATCGGCCATGGATAATATTGCGGAAGGTTTTGATGATTCTTCGGTCAAGGAGTTTGTCAAATTTTTGGGGTATGCATTGCGGTCGTGCAGTGAGGTGCAGTCGCAATTGTACCGGGCATTGGACTGCGGATACATCAGCCAGGATGAATTTGATGAAACGTATGCTCTTGCGGGGGATTGCAGGGCGCAGGTCAAGGGTTTTCGGGGGTATTTGCGGAAGAAAAATTAAAAATGCTGGGATGCTGGGATGAAACATGATGCTGGGATTGCAATGATAATGCTGGGATAAAACATGATGCTGGAATGAAAGATAATGCTGGGATGAGAAAGACGGTGGGAAGGCAGGAAAGTGGGAAGGTTTACCCTGTTGAACCGGGGGCCCCTGTAGGGTGTTCAACCGGGGTGGAAAGGTGGAACGGTAGGAAAGTGGGAAGGGTGAAGTCAGTGAACCACTCCGGTGAAACACCCTGGAAGCTTACCCGGTTTCACCAAGTTAACAGTCCGTTGAAAAACTCCCAATTGCTGCGTCGCTGCAAAAAGTTCAAACTCTCACGTATGAATAAATACGCTTCGACCTTGAACTTTTTTTGCTCCTTGCACTTGGGGTTTTTGAACGGACTGCCGGATAAGGACTTTTTCAACACTCAGTTAACCGCACTGGTGTGCGATCAATGCCAACACACTGTTTTCTTCATGGAATCTCCGCGTCACTGACGTGCCGTGCAACTGGATTAACCCGACAAGCGGGGCGGTTGTGAGGCACGGGGGTGGCGGGGCAGAACTGTAAGGATTGACGATATACCCATGAAGGGGATATTTTGATTTATGTCATGGACAGTGGTGTTTTCAGGCAGGGCCAAAAAACAGGCGGATAATCTCCCGCAACGTGTCCGTGGGCTTTTGTTCCAATTGGCTTGTGAGATTGAAAGTTCCGGCCCGGTGCGTGGAGATTGGCCCAACTACTCCAAATTGCCCGGCTATCGGCACCACTGCCATTTGCGAAAAGGCAGGCCCACCTATGTCGCTGTCTGGAGAGAATTCGCGGACAAGATAGGACTTGTGGAGGTTATTTATGCAGGCAGCCACGAAAAAGCCCCGTACTGAATCGGACATGATGACGCTACGGTTGCGTGTGCATCGGGACAATGTGGAAAAAATTCGAGAGTATGCCAGGATTATCGAGTCAGGTGATGAGCGGACCTATACATTGGCCGAAGTCTTCCCCGAGTATCATGGCAAGGATGGCCGGACAGCACTGCGCGCTTATCGGAACAGAGAAAATTTGACCCAGGCCGAACTGGCCCGAATGACCGGAATCCCACAACATCAGATCAGTGAAATGGAAACCGGGAAACGGACCATCGGCAAGGAGCGGGCGCGCAAATTGGCGCTGGCGTTGGATGTCTCGGATTTCCGGTATTTTTTATGATGGGGAAGAGATTGAACCATCCCAGAGAAACCGAAAATTTTACAACACACTTCATGCTGGGAAATAAGCATGATGCTGGGATAAACAGCTGGAATGCTGGAATGCTGGAATACTGGGATGCTGGAATGCTGGGATGCTGAAATACTGAGTTGCTGAAATACTGAGTTGCTGGGAAAATAACGAAATTCTCTTATAACCCCGTCAAAGGGTATTGACGGTTCCTTTTGTCAGGGTTAATAGGTGGTCATGGACAGCGATTTGCTTCAGCGTATCCTTTATTTGAATCCCTGGCTGAAAGGCGAGGTTTTATCTCGGGATTTTGTTTCATCAAATATTCCGGAAAAATATGTGCAGCGATCCATTGAGAGGGAAAAGCTTGAAGCATCTCTTCCAGGCAAGCCAAAGGTGCGGATGATCATTGGTCCGCGACAGGCTGGGAAGTCAACCCTGGCTTGGAAAATATTTCAAAATTCCGGACGATTTCCGCTTTTTCTGTTTTGCGAGGACCTGCTCATCCGTTCCTGGTGCAGAGAGGTCGTCCCGTTTTTGCACGACCTCAAGGAGCTGCTCCCAGAACCAGTCCCCCTCTTTCTGGAAGAGGCTCAACATCTGACGGAAGCTGGATTGTTTCTCAAAGGACTGGTGGACTTGGGGACAGCACAAGAAATATGGGTGACAGGTTCATCAAGCTTTCATCTCCAGGCCAAAACCAGAGAGTCCCTGGCCGGGCGGGCCCTCAGACACACTCTTCTGCCTTTTTCCCTGGAAGAGACTGCCGCTTCAGCAGTATCCCTGCCGCCGTTGTTGGCCATGGACAAACGCCGGGCACAGCTTGCCCGGCACCTGACGTATGGCGGGTATCCCGAAGTCTGGTTCTCGGCCACACCGGAAAAAGTGTTGTGGGATCTGATTCAGGCTTTTATTTTACGCGACGCATCAGACATGTTCCATGTTCGGTATCCAGACGCCTTTCGTCGTCTTTTGAAACTGCTGGCCTTTGACACCGGCAATCTCCTGAACATGTCCAACCTGGCCCAGGAATGTGGGGTGAACAGGAAAACCGTACAAAACTACCTGGACATCCTTGAGGAAACGCATATCATTCGGCGCATTTTGCCATTCCAGGCGGGAAAGCGTTCAGAAGTGACACGTGCCCCCAAATGCTACTTCGTGGATAATGGCATCCGCAATGTTCTGCTTGGCCTGACTTCTGAAATGGATATCCTGGAGCGACCGGATACAGGGGCTCTCGTGGAAAACTGGGTGCTTTCCGAACTGCTTAAAAATCTGCCGAACAGATGGTCCGTGCACTACTGGCGATCGACGTCCAAAGCTGAAATGGATTTTGTCCTCAGTGACGGTCAACGCATCATTGCCGTGGAAGTCAAAGCGGGCCGCATGGCCCGCCCTTCCGTCTCTCGTTCCGCCAGAAGCTTTTTGGAAGCCTATGCCCCTCTCATGCTTTTTGTGGTTAACCAAGCTTTGGATACGACAATCACCGTTCAGGATCGACCCGTGCGCTTCGTACCCCTGGAAGCTGCCATCCCGGAAATTGTCAAGCGCGCATCGGAATAGGCACTGGTTCAAAAAGTTTCTTGGCCACAGACGGAAAGGCAGACGGTAAGTCAGACCGAAAAGGTTGCCTCGCCAAGGGCGGGGCGGGTGGTTGGAAGAAGAAAAGAATTATTGGCCACGGACGGGAAAGGCAGACGGGGAAGGCAGACGTATGAAATTTTCAAGTGGGCGACGGTGCCCACTTGATACGTTTCTGTTGGTCGCAGGTGATGCAACACATTTCTTCCGGCAACTTGCCGGAAGAAAACCTTCTTTTAGTCTGCCTTTCAAGTCTGCTTTTCCCGTCTGTGGCTAAAAAAATGTGCTGGGCTTGAGAAATTATACTTGCGGGTATTATGCCGATGAGTATAGGGTCAATCGATCCAAAGGCGGTTGGTGATGACAATACGAAAACCCTTCTATTACGGCGGCGTTGTCGCGGATGCACATTTTTGCAACCGGCTTGGCAAGATCAATGAACTGATCGCGGACATTGATACCGGGCTGAATGTCTTGCTGTACGCCCCGCGAAGATTTGGGAAAACCTCTTTGGTGCTGAACGCCCTTGGCCGGACGCAACACGCATATGTTTTTCTGGACCTAATGGGCATCGTGGATGAGCAAGAGTTTATCAATGAATATTTCAACGCCGTTTCCAAAAGCCTGACCAGCACCGCGGACAAGGCCGTCAATCTTTTCAAAAAAATCCTGGGCCTCAAGCCGAACATCTCCGTGGATTTTGACGCAAGCGGAAACCCTAGCTTTCGGCTTGGCCTGCTCCCCGGCGAATCAAAAAACGTGCTGAAAGAGGTGCTGGACCTCCCCTATAAATATGCCCAATACCGGAACCAAAAGGTTGTGGTCGTGTTTGACGAGTTCCAGGAAGTGGTCAATTTGGGCATTGCGGAGAAGTTACGATCCGTGTTGCAGCACCATGGCGACAGTGTTTCGTATATTTTTCTGGGCAGTAAAAAATCCATCATGAAAAACCTGTTTTTTGATAAAAACAAGCCCTTTTACAAGTCGGTGAAACACCTCCCCATTGACAAAATTTCCGATCAAGACTGGCGGCAATTTATCAGGCAAGGGTTTCACTCCCACCAGAAGCAGATCGACGACCAAGCCATCGACACAATCTTGAGTATCTCCAAAGGGTTCCCCTACTACACCCAGCAAATCGCCAACGAGATTTTTGGCATGACCGAAAAGTATGTTGAGTCGGGGATGGTCCAGGCAGCCATTACCAGCATTTTGGGCAAGGAAGAGGATCTCTTTCTCAGCGAGTGGGAGCGCCTCAGCCAGCTCCAGAAGAAAGCCCTGAAGCTGCTGATCCATGCTGGCGGCGTCAATATCTACGCCAAAGAGACCATGACGCACTTCAGTTTCACGAGTTCCGCACTCAAAAAAGCGGTCGAAGGCCTGCTTGCCAAGGATGTCATCGACCACAGAGCGAGCAAATATTATTTCCAGGATCCCCTGTTTGAATTCTGGCTGCGGCGGTTGTCATAGGGCAGGGCAGCGGGAGTTTTATGAAGAGTTAATGGCCACGGACGGGAAAGACAGACGGTAAAGGCAGACGGGTTTTTGGCGAGGAAGAGGAAGAGTTTGTTGGCCACGGACGGGAAAGGCAGACGGGGAAGGCAGACGTAGGAATTTTTCTAGTGACGACGGTGCCCCTGGGAAGGGGGCCTGCTTGATACATCCCTGTTGGTCGTAGGTGATGTAACACATTTTTTCCGGCAAGTTGCCGGAAGAAAACTTTTTTTGTCACCTTTAACGTCTGCCTTTTCCGTCTGTGGCTAAAAAAATGAGGCTTTCATGGATATTGATGAGCTGACGTATGCCATCAATGGTGCTGTTTATGAAGTAAACAAGGTGCTTGGGCCCGGGTTTCTGGAGAAGGTGTACGAACAGGCACTTTTGGTGGAATTTGAAAAGCAAGGGCTCAAAGCTGAAAGCCAGGTTCCCATTACGGTGCGGTACAAGGGTTGCGTTGTCGGAGAGTATTTTGCGGATATTGTCGTGGAGGACAAAGTCATTGTGGAATTGAAGGCAGTGAGCAGGCTGCGGGGAGAGCATGAGGCGCAGATGTTGAATTATCTGAAGGCGACCGGGTTTAAGGTTGGGCTGCTGGTGAACTTTGAATATCCCAAGGCTGTGATCAAGCGCTATATGCTGTGACGGAAGAGGGTTGGCCACGGACGGGAAAGACAGACGGTAAAGGCAGACGGGTTTTTGGCGAGGAAGAGGAAGAGTTTGTTGGCCACGGACGGGAAAGGCAGACGGGGAAGGCAGACGTAGGAATTTTTCAAGTGGGCGACGGTGCCCCTGGGAAGGGGGCCTGCTTGATATGTCCCTGTTGGTCGTAGGTGATGCAACACGTTTCTTCCGGCAAGTTGCCGGAAGAAAACTTTTTTTGTCTGCCTTTACCGTCTGCCTTTTCCGTCTGTGGCTAAAAAAATGAGGCTTTCATGGATTGAGGAGGCCTGTTATCTTGAAAGTATTTTTGAGGATTCACTAATGTTGCCGAGAATTTCCATCGTCACGCCTTCGTTCAATCAAGGTCAATTCATTGAAAAGACGATTTGCTCCGTCTTGGACCAGAACTATCCAAACCTGGAATATGTCGTCATTGACGGCGGAAGCACGGATGAGACCGTCGAGATTATCAAAAAATACGAAAAGCATTTGACCTACTGGGTCAGCGAACCGGATAGAGGGCAGTCTCATGCCATAAACAAAGGGTTGGCTCATTGCACGGGGGATGTTTTCAATTTTTTGAATTCAGATGACTACCTGGAACCTGGCGCTCTGTTTCATGTTGCGGAGGCCTGGAATGAAAAACCTGACGCTGCTGCTTGGGTGGGGGCGACAAAAAGAGAGCACAGTGAGGGTCGGGTCGGTTACATCAGCTACCCGAACGGGTTGTGGCCTGAACACCTTTGTCTTTCCACGCCAGCACGTTGTTTGTATCAACCTTCTACTTTTCTGAACATGAAATTCGTCAAGGAACTCAAAGGAGTGGATGAGAATCTTGACTATTGCATGGATACGGACATCTACTTCAGATTGTTCGAGAAAGGGGCATTTCAGCCTGGAAAAGGCATTTGGAGTGCTGCTGTTGAGCACCAGCGGGCTAAGTCTGTTCGCGCCTTGAGTGAAATTTTTATTGAGATGAGCGCGATGTTTGCGCGTTATGGATATGCCGAGGGGGCGAAGGTCGCCCTGGCTAGGTCGCGCTGCATGATTCAACCCTATGCCATGCCGCGCTCCTTGCGTAAAAGAATGAATGCCTTTTTGCTGAACAAGAGTATCACCAAAGATATTTTTGCGACTCCTTTTAGTTTTGATCGAAGATATATAATCACCATAGTTTTAGAGAAAAACAAGCTAACCCAGGAATACCTCTCATTTTTGCAATCCTGCCTCCAGGAAGTATTGCATCGCTTTCCTTTCACCTTTTTTAATATCCTTCACAGGGAGCAGGCCAGGATTGCTGAAATGATCACCCTGCCCAACATGCATTACGAGCCGGACCCCTTTACTCTGCTTGAACAAACAAAAATTTTCATTGTTTTGGACGAAGATGCTCAGGTAGACATACCGCGCATGAACCGTGCGGGCATCCCCGTGGTCTTGCAGCCGGATCTTGCGGCACGATACGGCTTAATTGACGGAGAATCCTGTTTTACGGCGGATAATCCGTATGACATGGTGTTCAAGGCCATATTGTTGCATTTGGACAACAGCGTATGGGGAAATATCTCCACGCAATCCATTATCCATGGCCATGAGGACGAGGGGTTGGGCAAGCCTGATCTCCCTGCAAAAAGTCCGGGCAGGCATTCGATTTAACTAAATATTTTGCTTGCATTGTATGCTATAGTAGTGATATTAAGATTTAAAAAACGAGGTCACTGCTATGTTGCGATATAAGAATAGAAATAGGCTAAGCCTTATGGACGATACATTTTGGCTTCCAGGTAAACAGTCA
>NZ_FXUJ01000045.1:0-10115 GCF_900182865.1 Desulfonatronum zhilinae | reverse complement strand
TGGACTTGAAGTCGATAACTCGGAAAAATCGCAAAATCAATTTTGAAAACAACATGTTACATGATTCCTGCAGACTGTGTTCCGGACACTACTGACCCGCGAAGAAAAATTCCATGAGCCTCTCAAGCCCTTCCGTGTAAACGACGAGCTTGTCGTGAATGTCCGCAATATCCTGTTCTTGCCATGACTGCCTTGTTCATGCCGATACCCCCTTGAGGTAGTTGTTGGCCTTCCGCAAAACGCAAAAAGGCCAGGTGTTCGTAACTGCCTATGAGCAGCAGAGGTGTTTAGACCGAAGTCTTGGACATTCCCTCTCACCTGGCCTGAAATGGCCGTTGTCCCTCAATGGACGCAAAAAAGCCAAGATTGTCGGACTTGGGGCCGTCATAGGAAGGTGTTACGAGCACCTGTGGATTGATTGCCACAAGCCCTTCCAGGCTGTCAACGATCACCGTGCCGCTTCAGAATCGCGATCTCACGTTCATACAGAGCCGCCTCCTTCGGGGTAAGCTCCTGACCGGCTTCCAGTTTGCCCCGCAGTTCTTCGACTACCCTCAGCGCATGCTGCACTCTCACCGGAGCCTGATCTTGGGCCTGGGCAAAGAATTCACCGAACCCGTCAATAAAACTTTGGCCTCGATGGAGCATGTTTCGCGCAAGCGATGATACCGCCTGCCCTGCCGGTCGTAACTGTACATCGTTGGTCATCCGTAGCGGACTCATGCCTTCAACAGGTCTCGCTTGCCGGGCTTCCCTTTGATGCCTTGCCGCAATCTCTGCTGGGGTCGGATTGTACCAAGGACGCTGCTCAGGTCGAAGGCGATTCAACATATCCCGTGCAACCTGCACAGGCTTTGCGTCCCGAATGCTTCGAGCCGCTTTGGCAACGAACCCCACGCCGGAAGGAAGGGCAGACACAGGGGCTTCGACAAAAGATTTCTTCGGTTCACTGCCCTGCCGCCATTCGCCGTGTCCGTTTGTCTCGGGTCTCGTCGTTTGGCCGGGGGGAGTGTACGTACTGTCCTGCTCAACCAGATCAGGGAAGTTTTGGCCGAAGAACTGCGCTTGTGCCTTTGACTTCCTGGCGTCGTCGATGGGACCACTCTCGCGTTCAACATCGGACACAAGGTCCAGGAATAACCGGTTGGCCTTGTCTTTGCGTTCTGTATTCTGGTTGCTGCCACCCGTGCTTCTCGTTTCGGGACTTACAGCTTGTGCAACAGGTCTTTGCTGTCGATCAGGAACATCACTGTAACCGCGCAACGCCTGAACATTTCCGGCAGTTGTTGTAATGTTCCTGACTGCGCCGCCGACCTGTTTTGTATCCCAACGATCACGCTTCCATCCAGTATCGCTTATTGTCTTAGTCACGTTCATCCTCCTTAGTAGTCAATCTGGTTGCCGCAGTAAGTGTTCCGGCATGCGTTCTACCGCTTCGATTCCCCATCCAGAACAAAAATAAACCCTTGAAGCAGGAAGAGCAAGCAATCCTAAAAGGATGCTGGCTTTTCTCCGTTCCGCTCTTCCAGGAATGCTTTGAAACTGGCAGTTGTGATCCGTATCGGCAACTCCCTCGTGCCTTGAAGCCTGCGGTCCTGCACCAGCCTGTAAACATAGCTGATTGAAACCCGGAGCATCTTGCTCGCCTCAAACGGGGTTATGAAAATCCGCTCATTCAAAACCTGTTGTTGCAAACTGGTCACGGTCGGTCCTCCCGTTGAAGATGATCCGGCAGGGGTTCAGGCAAGGGCACGTCGCTCTTGACCATGATCACGCGCCCGGTTCCTGGGCCTGGATCAGCACCATTGATGGAGAACCGCACAAGGCCGCCCGGTCCCTGGGCAGTCTGTCGCTGCTCAAGCCGCTTGATCCGGAAATCAATTGTCGCCATGTTCACCGTCCAAAACGATCAAGGGTTTGCCGGGATGCTTCGCCAACCACGCGCCCAAGCCTGGGAACCGTTCAACGTGACGGTCAACGGCCTGATCAACCGTCTCGCCCTCACCCTGGGCAATCACCAAAGGGTAACAATCGCCCTTGCCCCAACCGCGCTCCAGCCGTCGAATTCGCCCATGGAGATTGCCGCTCATGGCTTCAACCTTCCGCCTGCTCTTCAAGTCGTGCAAGCCGGGCCTCCAACGCGCCCATCTCCAAGGCCTTCAAATGTCCGGTCACGGCCTGGATCATCGTCGCCGCCTGCCCTGGTTCAAGCTCACCCTTTGCCGCTGCCTCGATGATCGCCCTGGTCGCGTTTGGTATCGTCGTTGCGTCCGCCAGGGAGGGGAGGTCAAGGGTAATGGTTCGCTCCTTCCTTGGCGGGCATACCCTATCAAGCAAAGCCTTGAGCATTGTCGAATCGCCTTCCTTGGCCTTCTGGATTGCTGTTTCGGCAATCTCCTGGGCATGCCCATCAAGTAGCTGATCCACCATCACGGAAACGCGGTTTCGTGATCCGATCTTTCGCCCCTGGGGATTGCCGCTTTGTCCGGGCTTGAATTTCGTATTTCCGCCCTGCTTTTTTCCTGAATTGTCAGGTCTTTGTGTCATGCTCTTTCCTCCCTTCCGCCGCTTGCAATTTCAAGCAACTCCTGATCGCTCAACTGGTAAACGCTCCGGGGCTGTCCGTCCTCAACAACCCGCATCCCGAGCAAAGCCCTACCGATAGCAACTTCCGCTGTGATTGCAGGGCCGATCTTCCTCGAAACCACGGCCATATCACGCAATCGCCTCAAGCTTTTGATATGATCCTCTAATTCAAGCGTCTGTGTCATGGCCGGGCCTCTTCGTTCCTGACGTTTGCGTAAGCTTCTAGGGACAAGTCTAACAGCCGCTCAACCTGTGCGCTCCTGCTCTCACCCTCGCCACGATCCGCGTCCAACCGTTCGATGATTGTCGCCGATAATGAAACCGTAACATCACGCTTTGAATCAGAACCTTTCACCGCTGGCATATCGTTCCCCCCCCTTGTTGTCGCCATGGGTACAAAACCCGCGCAATTTCGACGTTTTGCACCCATGGTCAATTGATTCATTGGCTTTGTCAATCCTTGGTATAGGTCAAACCTATTGATTGCCCGCCCGTCGCCGGGCATAGTCCGCAAGGTGGAGGGCATCCGCCCGCCCGTGGTGGCGCTTCAACCCGAGGTCCATGTCTGGCCACAACCGCCTTGCAGCCGCTAGGCTTTGGGATTTGGTATCTGGGCCATCCTGCTTGAGTAGAATGCCATTCTGCCACTGCCTGGGCTTCACAAGTAAAAATGGAATGGCCAAGCCTGCAAGAACACCCTGCCAGCCCCCGGCATTCATCCCGAGTGAGAACATGGAACAGATGCCTTGTTTCGGCATGGCGTGAACGTGCTCCAGTGTTGCAAGCTCAATCTTGTATTTCATCCGCCAGGATCGCAGCTGATCCGCGACAAGGGAAAGATCGCCGGGGTAGTCAAAGGTCTCTGCCTCACCTTCAGCTGTGATCAAGGCCGCCGCCCCTGTAGCTCCAGGGTCAATTCCAATCCATGCTTTCATGTTACGCCCTCCATCTCTGCTTTGCGTGGTACTTGAGCAAGTCAATTTCCTCGTCAACGTAGTCAAAAACACGCGCTGTTTTGCCCTCGGCAGGTCGAAGTACCCGCCCAATGATTTGGGTCATTCTTCCGTTGAATTTGACAGGTGTTGCAAGATAGAGATCGACAAGCCCGGAACAGTCAAAACCTTCTGCAACCAGCTGTGAGGTAGAGACCAGAACCTGTACTTTCTCTGCCTGAACATCCGCAACAACCTGCTCGCGCTTCTTCACGGACATGCCGCCGATCAGCAGGGCCACTTTCAGACCCTTGTCTTCAAGCATCTTTGCAATCGTCTCGCAGTGATTCACCCGTGAAGATACGACAAGAGCCGTCCCTGATCCGTTGGTATTGGCCGCGATGTCTGAAACGATCAGATCATTGCGCTCCTGGTTCAGGACCATTGCACTGATCATCTGTGCATACTTGTCGGGTCTGTGAAACCAGAAAGATGTTGGCCGCATGATGATTTCCGGCTTGCAGATCGCACCGCTTCGCTCCAGTTCTTCCTTGGTAATCTTGATGACCTGATCCCCCAGGTACAGGAAGATTAGCCTTGTTAGCCGGTCGGCCCTGTACGGTGTAGCGCTGAGCCCCAAAAGATACATTGCATCCAGGGAGGAAACCACTTCTGAGAACATTGCCGATGGACAGCGATGGCATTCATCCACGACCACATGACCAAACTTTCCCTGTAGCTCGTCCAGCCGACCACGTACGGAATTGATCACGCCCACGGTAACGGACGTGATGTCGAACTGTCCGGCACCGATCCTTCCGGCTTCGATCCCGAGAAACTGCTTGATCCTGTCCGCCCACTGGTTGAGCAGTTCCAGGCTGTGAACGAGAATCAGGGCCGGTTGTTTCCGCTTGGCGATTACATCCAGGGCCAAGACGGTTTTCCCGGAACCTGTGGGCAGGCAGGCAGAACCATAACGCCGCGCCAAGATCGCCTCCACCGCCCGCCGCTGGTAGGGCCGCAACTGGCCCCTGAACTCCATGTGCAGGGCCTCAAGGGAAAGTGTCCTGTCAACGATCTCTGGTTGGACCCCAGCCTTGCGTAACTTCTCCAGGGCCTGTCTGGCGTATCCTCGCGGGAAACAGAAACCGCTGTCCTGGTCCCACCAGTAGAAAGTCAGGTGGGCCGGTTCCCTGCTCCAGCCGCAACGCCGGTGATCCGCTTCAAACTTTGGATTGGCCAGGGTCAGGGCCTGCTCGAACTGTTCCCGGACATGTACCGGGCAATTGACCAGCCGCGCATGATCCGATATTTCAATCTTCACCATCTGCATGTTTCATCTCCTTCCAGCCCCGAACGGTTGCCGCCGCTCGGGGTTCTTTTTTTACAGCCTGACGGAATCCAGGGCCGCGCCTGCCTCGTCGATCAGGGCTTGAACGTATTGCCGATCCCCTTCACCGTATCCGTGCCCGTCCGCCAGGGTGAACGTCGGGGGATCACTGGTCAGGTCCAGCCGGATAAACCCGCGCTGGTCCAACTCGATCAGATCACGGGCCGCGCTTTCTGGGCATGGTTCGCCGTTCTCGATGCTGCAAAGCTGCTCAAGGATAACCGGGGCCGCCTGCTCCTGCATGATCCGCCATGCCTGCCAACCCTTCGCCCAACGCACGGGGTCAACCTCGGGGCCTTCAAGGTGGGGAACAAACAAAAGCTTGCCGCCCTCGATCTTCGCTCCAACCTCGGAAAGCAACAATTCAAGGATGATCTGGGCCTTGTTCTCCCTGATATACCTCCGCAACTCATCCGCGCCCCTGGGGTCAACCGCTTTCAAGCCCTCAACCTCAAGGCCGCCCTGTCCGTCCAACCGGACAACCAACCCCGCGCCGGTCAGTGTTCTGATCCGCTTCATGGTCAAAACACCTCCACGTCTGCCACCAATGCCGCCTCTGCCGGGCTGTTCGGGTCTGTCTGTGTTGGTTCACCTGCCGGGCCTGCCACGTCTGCCGGGTATGCCGGGCTGTTCTGGCATATGTAGGGGGCTGGATGGTCCTCACTCCTGCCACGTCTGCCACCTATGCCGGGCTGTTCAAGGAGTTCGCGGAAGCGGGCAATGTCTTCAGGGGCAACAACCCAACCTTTCTGTTTTTCGGTTCGGGAGTTCTCAAGGCCAAGCTTGGAACACGTCTTGCCTACGCTGTCCGAGATCATGCGGTAGCGTTCCTCTATCGAACCGTTCACCGTCTCCACTATCCGGGCCGTGGGAAGGAAGCCGTTCACGATCTCGCTTTCTAAGGTCACAATTGCCTCGCAAACCCTAAGCTCTCTCCCTGTTGGCATAGACGCCGCGCCTTTGAGCATACGCCACGCCGCCCGCTGGTGGGCCTTCAACCAATCCGAAAACTCACAAGCCCTCTGCATCACGTCCAGGGAAACCGGGTCATCAATCTGTTTACCGTCAAGGACGGCATCCATGGCATGCAATTGTAACGCAATCCTCAAGCATTGCCCGCGCAACTTGGCAAGCATGCTGTCCTCATCTTCTTCAGTTCCAAGCCAAGCCTCAAGTGCAAGCTGATCATGCCACTTGATATAGTAAGCCTTGGCTTCATGGTCACAATCAATGATTACAGGGAATTTCTCCTTAACATCATTGAAGTTCCAGCTTGTGTTTTCCATGATTAAACCCTCCCAGCCTTTCTGATCTTGTAAAGGCCACTGATAAGCTTCTCAATCGTGTTGATTGCCTCAAGGCTCTCTGACTTCTCATTGAAATATGATGGAGCCTTGATTGCTGCATTGATCATCAAGAATCTAGGAAGAAACCCTGTTGCCTTATCTGATCCAGTGAAAATATCTTTTGCTTGTGTTGGCTGGATCGTTCCATAAAGACTTATGCAAGCATTAGGTACATACGAAACACGGTTTTGATTGATACGAGATGTCTTCCATGGTCCGCTATCGTATGCACTCATTAGACGGTTTTTCGTTCCACCGCCCGCACCGTTGCTGTAATTATCAAGCTCTAACAACAACCCTGCAAGCTCATCACGAAACGCAAGAATGCCAAGAGGGTTCGCGTCAAGCGTATCGGTCAGGCTTTCAATGGTCCAATCATCGACAAGTAAATCCTCACGTTTTGGCTTGGCTGGTTTAGGTCCAGGTTTCGCATCTTTGCGATTCTTGTTCTTGATCCATTCACCAAGCTCAATGTCGTAACGCTCCAATGCTTCCTGAAATTGCCTCTGGAATTCACGTTCAAGCTTCCTTATTAGACGGAAGAAAAAGCTCGTTACAGGGCTTTTGCCACTTCCTGAAAGTGCAACCAGTGCAATGTACAGGTTTGCATGCTCAATCCAACCCCTCTTGATCCTCAACCCCATTGCCCGCCCGATCATGGCCGATACAACTGCAAGCAAGGGTGCAATTGCTGCCTCAATCGGGGCACTCTTGGCTTGGGATACCTCTTCGATCAGGTGGGCAATATCAGGATGGAACACATGAAGCGGGGGAGGGGGCAGGGGGGAACATTTCTCTTGAACACCTTCAGACTGCCCGGCATTGGTGGCATTCCCGGCAGGATCGCTATTGCATTCACTCCCTGACTGCCCGGCATACCCGGCATACCCGGCATACCCGGCATACCCGGCATTCCCGGCATACCCGGCATTGTGGCCAGCCTGATCACTGCCAAACTGCCCGGCATTGGTGGCATTGGTGGCATTCCCGGCATCCTTGGGCATCATCCGCCTTACCGCACTCGCCGCCGCTGCGAAGTCGCCGCCGTGGTCCAGTAGGGCCACAATCTGGAATGGTCCGTAGGTTTGCCCGTCCTCGAACGGGGCCGCATTGGAAGAGAACACGCGCAACCACTGCCCATTGATCAGGGATGCACTCCAACCCCTACTCTTGCCGGGCCGTCGCCAATGCCCGAAGTCACCCTTGGAAATGCCGGTATCCTCCCAACCATGCTTCTCCAGGATAGGCCGGGGGTCGCCATGCTCATTGAACCAGTCACCGGGCCGGTCTCCCTGATCATCAGCTTGCCGGGGGGCCTGTTTCGTCTTCGAGGGTCCACGGTCCAGGGCACGGGCCGCCTTGATCAGGATTGCCCGTTCCTCGGGGCTAATCGTGGGAACGTGTGCAAAGTCACCGTGGATGAGTTCGTAGCCTGGGGAAGGGGCCGCCAGGAACATGCCGCCCTCGCCTCTGGTCTCGATCATGGTCGGGAAGATGAACCATTGCCCGCCCTCTTCCTGGGCCTTGTATGGCTTGCCCTCGTGCTAATGGTCTCCGGGGCCGTCCACGGGTATCCGATCATAGGCAAGCTTCATGCTGCCGGGGATTGTCACCTCGGGACAACGATAGGGCGCATGAAGCCCGTCATTCTGGGTCTTTTGCTGTGTCAATCGGTCAACGAGTCCGGGCTGTTCAGCTTCAACAAGGTCACGCCAAGTCG
The DNA here is from genome assembly GCF_900182865.1 of Desulfonatronum zhilinae. Lineage (NCBI taxonomy): Bacteria > Pseudomonadati > Thermodesulfobacteriota > Desulfovibrionia > Desulfovibrionales > Desulfonatronaceae > Desulfonatronum > Desulfonatronum zhilinae. Next base: position 2,141 of record NZ_FXUJ01000045.1, on the reverse strand, counting down.
GAAACCATGCCGCCTTGTGGTCAAAGTCAAGGCATTCCAGATTGCCGGACACCTGACCGCATACAAGCCCAATCGCTTTCCAGGTATGTGCCTGCTGCATGATGTGCCGAGGGTTCATCCGCTCCGATTGATACCGTTTCCAGGTTCCAACTGGTTGTTTCGACTTGAGGTCTGTCTGGATCACAGAAAGGCCCGCTTGGACATACTGAACCGCCGCGTTCCGTATCAGTTCTGGTCTTGGGAGGGTCGCGCTCATTGTCCGCCCTCCTTTCGATCAACCATCCGGGCCAACCACGCGGGCCAGCCTACCAGGGCCACAATCCCGACAAGGGCAATTGTCCGTAGTTCTTGACAAAGCCGCGTGAAAGGATGAATGTTTTTTTGCCTGTTCATCATCTTCACCTCACGTTGAAAAGCCTGTGACAACCGCCGTCGCGGGCTTTTTCCGTTCATGGGCTTACGCCCGGATACGGCTCTGGGCCTTGAATTGCTCCAGGGCTTCCGGCTCGTACCTGATCGCCGCGCCGCGCCCGTTTCCCAGCTTGAGATAATCCGGGCCGGTTCCCTTCCAACGCCATTGCCGAAGCGTCTTCACCGATAGACCAAGCAGGGCCGCCGCTTCCTTCTCTTTCAGGGTAGCAAGTCCCGCCTGTCTGTTCTCTTGATCCTTCTGCATTGTTTCCTCGCTTTTGGAGTAGGGCAGGGCCACAATTGCAACCCTGCCTGTTGTTGCTCTGTTACGCCAGCCCTTCCTGGATCTCGTTTGTGATCTCTTTGGAAGCATCAGAAACCCAATCCATAAGCGCAACCTGAAGGTCAGTCTGTAAATCATTGATAGCTGCCTGGGCCGCTTCCATGGAGCACAAAAGCCGGGCAACGTCTTCATCAACGGTTGTCTGTTCCTTTTCGTAAAGGTATTTCATTTGCTCAAACGTGGTTTTCATGTCCTCGGAAAACACGAATAAGGTCTTTACGATCTGGGCCTTGTGCATTACCTCATTCAACGCTCTTTCCAGGGCCGGTTCAAATGAATCAGGTCCAAGCCCAAGGTTCTTGCAAGCCTGCATCACGCGCTTTGGTTCCTCTTCCATCAAGAAAGCATCTCGCCCGTATGTGATCATTTCCGCAAATTGCATCAAACGATCTTCATTCACAAATCTTGACATGGTATTCTCTCCCTTTTGAATTGGACGGGGCCACATATGCAACCCCGCCCCTGTTGAGTTGGTCTGCTATTCCGTGAAACGTCCGCTCTTGAATTGCCTGATCCGGGTAATAATTCCGTCTGCCATAAGCCCGGCAGTCTGGATCACTGAATACAGGGCTTGCATGTCATGCTTTACAACTGCCTGGGACATAGGCATTCCCTCGGGCATGTCGTCAATGATCTGCTTCTTGGCCTTGATAATTGTTGCCTGCATGTTTGCCAGTTCACCGGACAACCCAAGCATTTCAGGGGAAAGCCTGCTCAAGGCATCAAGCTCTTGCCTTTCCTCAATAGAAGGTCCGTCATAAAGCTCAAGCTTTTCTGACATTTCCTCTGTCCTTTCCTGAATGCGATTAACCAACCATTCAAAAGCATCTTCACAACCGCTTTCTCCACCATCCAGGGCCGCCGCATCGTGAACAACCCCATTAAAACGCTCCAACGTCTCAATATGCCTGATCACATTTTCACGCCCTTTCCGATCTTGCAAAGCTGATCCGTTACGCCGCTCAAGTAGCCAAACATCGCCGTTTCGTTCTTCCGTTCCATAGTTCATTACCTCACTGCTAAAGGTTCATGTGGTCAACGTGGGCAAAGGTAAGAAGACGGAAGAAGTTTAGCGATTATCAATCTTTTTTATTTCACCGAAGATTGATAACCAATGGAACAAAAAAAAGGGACGCTCCATTTCTGGAACGTCCCTTGTGGGGTTCGTCGCTCTCGCCGATCAGGTTTTCTTTCGGTGGGCCTTGACCTGATCTCCCTGCAAAAAGTCCGGGCAGGCATTCGATTTAACTAAATATTTTGCTTGCATTGTATGCTATAGTAGTGATATTAAGATTTAAAAAACGAGGTCACTGCTATGTTGCGATATAAGAATAGAAATAGGCTAAGCCTTATGGACGATACATTTTGGCTTCCAGGTAAACAGTCA
>NZ_FXUJ01000044.1:0-10224 GCF_900182865.1 Desulfonatronum zhilinae | reverse complement strand
ATGGGTTTGTTGCTCGGTGGGGTGAAGGGCTGGAGCTTACAAACAGAGAAGCCGGAAAGAACTGAATGTTCCTTCCGGCCTCTTCTTTTTTAGAATGTGGGTTGATGCTATGCAGCGGTGTCTGAATCGGTCAGAGCGAAGCCCTGAACAATTGCGAGATGCTTCACCAGATCACAAGATGTTTGCATCAGGTGCTGGGCCTTTTTGGGATCAGCTGGGCCGTGGTAAGTAGCTAGATTACGGAAAGCCGTTACAAGATGCTCTGAAATACGTTTGTGATAGTCCAGAGCGCATTTTATTGCAGCGCTTGCGAAGCGCTTGGCTCTGTCATTATTTCCTGCGTTGTTGCTATGCTCGGCGAATTGAATGTAGCCTTCTAGAAATTTCTCCATATTGTCTATTGGCGTGACTGAGAAGGAAGAAATGGCTATCAGAAACGTTTCCCAAGCTTGGTCGGTGTAGCCTAGCTCTGCCAGTAGGTAAGACCTTGTGATTTCTAATTCGTCTAACTGGCGGTTATATTTTCTGTCAAGCATCTCGAACAAAGCCTTCGCCTTATCCAATGTAAATAAAGCATTCAAATATTTTCCCTTCTTGTATAGTGCTTCTCCAAGGCTTTTGTGTGTGTCTGCATATTGGTACGGTAGAAGCCTGTTTCTGAGCTCTTTAGTGGTCAGAAGCTTTTGAAAGGTCTGCTCTGCCAGGGCGTACATATCAGTATTGAGGTAAATATCACCAAGGGTTTCGTAAATAGAAAGTTGATACTCATAGTAATTCTTGGAGGCCGGGTTGAGTAACCTCAGTAACGTGTTTGCAAGGGCCTCTGCTTCTTCCAGCTGATCATCCATCCAAAGTTCTTCCAGGGAATTGAGTGCGTCAGAAATATGCTCTTCTTTGTCAGCTGCTGATGCTTTAACGAATTTGTTAATTTCCATAATGTGTTGTCCTAATTATGTTATGTGTTGATAAAAAGAATGTATGTATTACCAGCTTTTCTCAAGTAAAGGCTTTATCCTGTCATACTGCCCTCTTGGTATTTTGAGAAAGGACAGGCAATTCATTCCTAGAATAAAATCATCCAGGTCGTTAAGAGTGTACTCCATTTCCTGTTTGATATCTTCCTCGTCACCGTAGCAACTGTATTGCCGACACTTCGGGTCTCTGCAAAGTTTGAGAGAGTTCCAGTAAAGGTCTGACTGATTCTTGCTGTCAAATCCTATTAGTACAAAACGCTTTCCTTCAATTACTCTAAACATAATTATTGTTCCTATATGTAGTGGTTAGTGGTTAGGCTGAATTGTTAACTGATATACTGTGCATCTGACATGTGCCTGTAAGGGCCGCATTTGCCTTTTAACGAGCCTTTTGTTCAATTTGCATAGTAAGTGTCCAGAATATACTTTGAAGGCTTAAAACGGCTTTAATCCTGTTCAATAAGTATTTATTGAGTATCTCTGATTGTAGGTAAGTCCGCATCTCCTTCTTCATTAAAAGTTATTCTCAGCTCTGGATTTACTACCGCCAGCTTTCGAAGGGTTGAGCGAACCTCTCTGATAGCCTGCTCCATGTCCTTCCAGCGCTTTTGTGCTTCTCTGGTGTGCAGGCCGTGTTTTAGAGCGTTCATGTTGCCGAGCTTTGTTGGATGTTTTGCTGGCACCCCTGCCTTTGTGAATAGTGTGTCGTTTTGCGTCATTTATTTGACCCCTGTGTTTCAGTGTTAAAATTACCAATCAATGCCTTTGACCCTTCCGATATCTGAATCTTCTCTACTTTGATTATCTGTGTTCCTTGCCGCTTGTACTTTCCAAGAGCATCCAAGGCCATTGTAAAAGTTCTGGTAAGCCTGTTGGCCAGTCCCAAGTACTTCTCCTTTGTTTCCAAAATAACTGATGACTGAGCCTCTGCAAGGAGGTCAATGCTTTGCATGTGCAGGGCAAATAGCTGCAAATGGAGAAGCCCTTCCAGTGGAGAATCAATCTTGCATCCTCTGTAAAAATCCAGGAATTTTTCAAGATTTTCCTCATCCCTGCATCCCTTGGGCAATGATGCCTTAAAAGCCGGAGTGATCAGTAGGTGTGCCAGCTGCTTGCTTGTTCCAAAAATAGTGGGGACCATTGGGACAGTCTTTACCTTCTCTTGTTCTGTAGGCGGCGATGTGTTGTTGATATGCTCCATAAGTTTTGTCCTTTGTGGTTGGTTTAGTTTTGAGAAGCTGTTCGTAAAAATCCTATAGTAAATAATGTGGTATTTGTATTCAAAAGTGAAGTGATTTTTGAAAAGAAATTCAAATTTCTTTTGGTGTGCTGCTTGAGGGCTGATTTCTGATTGTCCGTCAGTAGTTTGGGAAGCCCTTGAGGTAGCATACAGCTAAAGAAATGATAGATGGATATTAAACCGCAGTTTCCAGCTGATAGTTGGGGGCTGCGGTTTTTTTATTTTTGGGGAGGGGGATGGTGATTTGTGGGGGCTTGGTGATGGCTTGTTGGGGGGAATCAGTAAGAGGGACGGTACTTGGGGGAGAAGTAGTGGGTAGGCTGAGTGGAGTACTAGGGTGATGGGCGAATTAAGACGAATCCAGAGCGGAAGTAATAAGGAAGTAAAAGCCGATAGCTGTTAATCCTTGGGTAATACCTGCTGTTTAAGACTGAGAGAACGAATTTTAGTTTTCTTTGTACCAGTCGCTTCACTTTTTCGGTTTTCACGACATTATTTACTAGCTTCGAATTCGAAAGCGAAATCAGAAAAAGTTTTTTTTCGAAATTCACTTCAAAAATGCCTTCAATTGACCCATTCTTTAATATGAGAAATTTCCGTTTCCCAAAACAACAGTACAGCAGGTGGCGGCAGGTAGTTTATGGCTTCCCATCCCTTATCGCTTCCCTGAGCTGTAGCGAAGGAGAAGCGTATCTATATTATCATATTATCTAAGGCGGAATAGTTGAACAATATATGAGACTTAAGAGAGATCGAGGCCCAGGTAAGTAAGGTGCGAGGCCCATGTTGGTAAGGTGCGAGGCCCAAGTAAGTAAGGTGCGAGGCCCAGGTTGGTAAGGTCGATTTCGGCTGCTCACAACACATTTTAACCACTCAATACGGAAACAACAATGCAAAACAACACAGAATCTGTCTTCAGTTGGTGTCAACCAGGGTCAGTTGAGCCTGCCGATACAGAAATTGAAGAGATACCTACTGACCCAGAAGAGTCAGTATTCGTCCCACAGACCAGTAGTGTCGATATGGCACTCCGATACGATAGACCATTCGTCGCTAATAACCCAATTACGGAAACCTTTTGTCAGGCTGTAATGCATACTGGCAGCCCTATCGGTACGATGACAGGTGGCTGGTCTATTGACGGAGACCAGCTTGTTTTCTCACCGTTCAGAGTGAACGGGTCCGTTCGTATATCGTTACCCAATACTGACAAAAATCGTCATTTTCTGGAATCTCCAAACACTCTCCCGGATTCTTACGCCCTCTGCTTGGCTGCTCTGAGTTGGTCAAGACGCAACGGTAGACCGGTGGTTATCAGCAATAACGAGATTCTCAACGCGGTTGGTTTCTCGAAATATGGTCTGGATCGTAGCAACAAGGCTGAATTGATTTCCAACGAGTTGAAACAGTTGAGCCTATTTGACCTTGAATATTCCAAGCTGATCGGTCGGGTTCAACTCAAAAAGGGCAAAGGGAAGAAGCAACAGCAAGGCAAGGGGGTCGTATCCTTCCGGGGTGACCGTCTATTCAACCTGGTTCGTATGGATTTCCAGACAGATAATCATACCCATGCCTTCTGGAACATCACTCCGGGTCAGTGGGCCTACTACTACCTTAATCCAGAAGAATTCGATTGGGTAACCAAATTCCCCAGGGTTGTTTTCGAGTTGGATTGGCGGCCCCAGCGCCCCGCAGAGTACTTCGGAAAAAAGCTGGCCTACAGCTTGGTCGGATTCTCCGGTGGAACAACAACCGCCAAAGGGCCATTCAAACGGAACGTCTCCAACCTGCTTTGTGCGATCGGAGAACTACCTTTGCCTGAACATAGAGACAACAAGTGGGCATCCAGAACCAGAGACCGGATGGAGAGAGGATTGCTCCGTCTGGTGGATATGAACGTTCTCTCCCACATCGATTACAGCGAGGTCAGGCAAACAAATTCGAACAGGTATTGGGCGAAATCTTGGTTGAACTCCAACCTTTCGCTCCAACTTCATACGTCCCTTCAAACCAAAACCTACACAAAGCGGAGTAACAAAAATGTCAAAAAGAAATAGTGATTCTGATGTAATAACTGGCCTCGAACGTGAATTCCAGCGTTTGTTTTTTCCTCCGAACACCATGCCGACAGCCGGAATTCAGAAAAATGTGGGCAACCAGTATCCGACAGTGGAAAGTTACAACCTGTCCGACCATTTCAATGGAACACACACATACGCCTTCGACCTTCCTTTCGAGTTGGCGGGCGTCAAGATGACCAGGCTTGGTGTTTTGGACATTGACGAAGGCCTGGAATCACTTCCCAAGGTCCGGCAGATCCAAGACTACGCCTCATCCCGCCTGGGCCTGAAGGTATATGTGGCATTTTCCGGCAGCAAAGGTTTTCACGTGTATTTGCCGTCAGAGCCGATACGTATTGAATACATGCATCTGGTTCTGGAAAACATCCAGCGTGCCGTACCCTTCAAGGGCGACCTCATTCCGGCCAAAGGCGTAAACAGAGTCAAAGTGGCCCCGTGTTTTCACCAAGAAGCCCGGCAGGTTTCCTACCTACTGACCGCCAACGAGCCTCTAAAAATCATGCCCTCTCGCCAGGAGCTGCACGACATTCTGCCGGACCAGCTTGCGATTATGGAGGGGATTCGCCCGAACCTGGCAGCGCATATCATGGCTTTGGCCGACTATTTCAAGTCTGAAGATGCGAAAACGGACAGCACGAAGCTGATCCCGGACTTGAAAAAGCTTGGGGGAGAACTGCCGCCCTGTATGCTCAAGTTTCGGGAAATGGGTGGAGCCGTGGCCATTGGTCGGTACGACGGCAACAATCTGACTCTGCGTACGTACTGTAATAGCGCCGGTATACCTGACTCGAAGGCCGACGAATTGGCCGGTTGGTTGGCTGATAATACGAACCCGGACATTGACACCACCAAGGATACCACGGCCAAGCTGCGGCATTGGGAATCGACCAGGGACACCCCCGCCGCTCAAGAGCCGTTCTCTTGCGCCTTTCTGCTACGGGCGAAGAAGGAACTACGGTTCGACTGCGCCGCCTGTCGTGTGGCCCCTGAAGGGATCAAGCATCGTTCTTCCAAGCACAAGACCTCCGAAGAGCCGTTCAACCCGAAGTTGAAACTGCCGTTGAACATGTCTCGGCGGCTTTTGGCGTATCTGCTCCAATCTGGTGCCAATGTATCGGACATTGCGGACGATGTTTTCATGGACCCAACGGATAAGGCTGTTGTTCACGCATTTCTAAATGGATGTAGGGATGTCGCGGACATATTTCGGTTCTGGGACTCACAGCCCGAAAAGGACCGCAACCTGTATTTTAGCTCATAGGAGGAACCCGTGAGTTATCGAGAAAAGTTGGACACAAGGCTGGCTGAATTGGTGAACTATCCGGAAATTTCCGAGGAAGAGGGCCAAAAGCTGCTTGAGGCGGCGCGTGAATACTCTCAGCGGCACCGTGCGCATACCGTGGCCTCGCAAGCCCTGAAGCAACTGGAATCCCTGGCTTCCCCTCTGGCTGTTCTTTCAGATATGAAGGAGAAAAGCCAAAAAATACTCAGTTCTGGATCAAAATCCTTGCAGGCTGTTGGCAATATGGCTGAAGATTTTCTCAATTATATTGAGCATGGCGGTCTCGCTATACCAACACCGTTCCATGGTTTGAATGCAGTACTTCCAGGAAATGGTTTGCTTATTGGCACGGTAACAAGACTTATCGCGCCTCCAAGTGCTGGAAAGAGTGATCTTGCTACAATGTGTGCTGAATTCGTTGCTTCTATGGGCATTCCTGTTTTGTATGTAATGACGGAAATGAGATATTACGACGCTGTAATTCGTGGTGTTTCTCGGTTTGGAGGAATAAACAGTTTGAAAATTCACAAGCTAAAATCTGCACAAGATGAAGATTTGATGTCTTCATTTGCTGATGCATGTGAAAAATACTTTCAAACTGTTGGCAAGCATCTCTTCTATGTTGAAGTTTCCGGAACAGCGACTACATACGATATTGCGTCTTATGTATCTCAAATTAGGAAAAAACTAGATCTTCCTGAAGATTCACCATTCATGGTTGTAATTGACTATCTTCAAATGCTTTCAACTGGAAATGACAATCTGGACTTTGGTGGTCAAGATACTGCAAAGGTTACTAAGCTTGCCGGAATGGATGCTGACCTTGCCCGTGAAAACAATGTTGCTCTGTTGTCGATATCGGACATAACCAAGGATGAACTTTCCAAATCCACGTCTGACAAGGGGATGTCCCTTAACTCTTTGCGTGGGTCAAGTAGGTTGTCGCATAATTGCGATACTGTTCTCTTCTTGTACTCGGAGCAGGCACAGGCTGGAAGCGGAAAGGCTGACTCTGATCCATGGGAATTGTACTCCGAAGGTGTAAAACATCGTAATTTACAGGACCCCGTACTTGAAAAGCTTGAAAAAGCTCGCAAAACATACCCACCTGGTGGTGACGCTGCTAATGCATATGCTCGTATTGAGCTTGGTAAAAACAGGTCTGGAAACAAGGGCTTTCAGCTTCCGATTGTTTACCAGAAAGCTTACCACCGTATGATCGAAATCGTTTAACCAAAGGTTTATCTATGTTTGAGCAATTAAAGGCAAAAATTGCGCTTGGCGCATATGGAAATTCAGACTCCAGACCACAAATAGCAAGGGGCGTTACCGCCCCTTGCGTTCCGATAATCCCTTGGATGGGGACTCCTGAACAGGATACAGCTGGTAGTGGTATATGCTTTGTTCGATCTTCCCCTGATCTGCGAGCGTCTCTTACTGTTTTCGGTACAGGTTTTGAGTACATCACCGAACCGGCACAGGCCGCCGAGGTTCTCGTATCACTTCAAGGCAAACTCTGTGGTTTTGATATCGAGACGGGTAAACACCCGGTATTTAGGGATCACGAGCAGGCTGGTTTGGACCCGCACCTGTCTAAACCCAGGTTAGTTCAGCTGTATTCGGGGACAGGAAACGTTTACGTGATCGACCTGTTCAAAGCCGGAACCGCTTGCCTCGAACATCTGCCCAGGATCGGTCTTGTGGCCCACAATGCAGTGTTCGAACTACAGCACATGCTGCACGGAGGGCTTTCCCTTCCTGGAATTCACTGCACGATGCTAATGGCAAACGCCCTGACCAATGACCGTCCCTCCCTTGCAGACACCACAAAGCATTACCTGGATAACCTGATTGTACCGAAGGAGGAACAAAAATCGGACTGGTCCTCTCCAGACCTAACCACGGCCCAGATCGAATACGCCGCCCTGGACGCAGTTCTGCCGTTCAAGCTTCATGAAATCCTTCAGGCCAAAATCAAGGACGATGGCCGGGAGCGTCTATATGCCTTGCTGCAAGGAGCGCAATTGCCCGTGGCCCAGATGATACATAGGGGGCTTGGTATAGATATTGCGGCCTGTAAGGCTGTTTCTGAACAGGTTGACAAGCGGATGCTGGAGGTTGGTGACCTAGTTTTGCAACGATTGAAGGGTGTGGATAAGTTGACAAGCTCTGATCAAATCGCTGCCTGGTTGGAAAAAAATCTGCCTCCGAGCAAGATCAAGGCGTGGCCGAAAACAAAAACCGCAGGTCGTTTATCCACTGGCAAGGATGATCTTGAAAGGTTACGATCTCACCCTGGAATAGCTGCTTTGTTGGAATATAAAAAGCTGGTAAGCATCAAATCGGGGTTTCTTAAGCAGATGCAAACGCACGTAATACCGGCAACTGGTCGGTTACATCCGAATTTCAAGATCGCCGGTGCCAGTACGGGTAGAATGTCTTGTTCCAAACCGAGCGTACAGAACATTCCCAGGGGTACGCTGCGTGAGATGTTTATTGCTGAGCCTGGGAAGAATCTTATCTGTGCGGATTATTCTCAGATGGAAACCCGGATCGCGGCTCTTATTTCTGGGGACCAGGAAATGCTTGGATGTTATGATCGGGGTGATGATCTTCATATACTCACGGCTATGGTTATCACTGGAAAACAGGCGGATCAGGTTTCCAAGGAGGAACGTAACGCTGCTAAGGCGGCTAACTTCGGTTTACTTTTTGGTCAAGGAGCGACTGGATTACAAACCTACGCCCGGAACACTTACAGAGTAAATTTATCCAAAGAGGCGGCGGCTGATATTCGAAAAAAATTCTTCAGGAAGTACCCTGTTTTTCGTCAATGGCAGATACAGATTGCGGGGTCGGTAGAAAGATGTTGTTTCGTGGAGACTGTAAGCGGGCGTTGTCGTTACCTACCAGAAGACAGCTACTATTGTGAATCAATGAATACACCTATCCAAGGTGCTGCTGCGGAAATTTTCTATGCGTCACTGGCTCGTTTACCAAAGTATCTTGGAGGCTTAGACGCAGGGCTTGTGAACGTAGTTCACGACGAAATGGTTCTGGAAGCTTCTGAAAAAGACGCCCCCGCCGCCCAAGCCGCCTTGGAACGCGCCATGACCGAAGGTTTCCTTGAAATCTTTCCGGAAGCGTCGACCAGAGACCTTGTAGAGGCCAAGATAGGAAAATCCTGGGCCGAGGCCAAATAAGCACGGCAGAATTCAGTAAAATTGCCCGTGAAAGTAGGAAGCACTGCCAAACCGGTGGTGCTTTCTGCGTTTTGAAGGGCTTTCCCTATGAAAATTCGAAAATAGGCATGGTTTTTTGGTATAAGAAGGAGACAATGACCCGAATAGGTCCAACAATCTCACCAAAAGGAGCCCAAACCATGCTTATGACCCCCGAACACATTGAAACCGGCCTGAACCAATCCCAGATCATCCAGACAGAGACCACCCTCGGAAACCGCGCATCCTACATCGGTGCATCAGACATCGGCAACTGCCCCAGAAAGGCCGTACTCGGCAAGATCATCCCAAAGAAGACAAATCTTCGTTCCCTGCTTCTGATGAAGCGCGGCCACCTGGCTGAGCAGATCGTTCTTGAAGCTCTGGCGGACTTTGACCCAACTCATCAGGCGGAGCTGTCCCTGTACGTTGAGTATTGCCCAACCTGTCTATGGTTCGACCCCTTCGAGCCAACCACCAAACAAACCTGCCCCCGCTGCTCCGAGCCCTTGGATGTTCTGCCCCTGAAGGCGCACCTGGATATTCTTCTGCCAGGCCAGCGTATCCTTGAGATCAAGACCTCTGCCCTTACTGAAATCCCTACTGCCTGGGAACGGCAGCTGGCCATGCAGATGTTCCTACTCAGCCGATCCACGAACAGAAACGGCATAGACGGGGCAATCGTGGTTCTGGATCTGGGCAAAGGCTCCATGATCATGCAGAACCATTACACGCACAGTCCGGAAAACGCCTACCCATTACTCAATAGGGCCATCCAAATCTGGGAAGGCTTGAAAGATGCTTCCCGATCAGAGAACCCGGAGCAGCTTGGCCTTCAATGTGAGCCCAGCCCTCTTTGCGGCTACTGCTCTTTCCTCGGAACCTGCCCAGCTTACCAAGGCCCAGAGCTTCCGGAACAGCTTCAACCTCTTCTGGAATCATACCAGACCCTCACAGACCAGGAAAAACACATCAAGGCCCAGAAGGAAACCACCCGAGACAACATCCTGAGGCTTTTACGCCCCGGTACATACAAGGTACGTAATCTGCGAATACGCCTTTCCGAACGCTCTCGTACTACTACCAACCTTAGAAAGGTGGAAGCCCTACTCGGCGAACTCGGTCAAGATATTTCCGAGTATCAGACAACCGGGAAATACCCCGTTTTAGAGATCAAGGCCGCCTAACCACTTCCCCTCTCCCTACTACTGAGCATCACGGGCTCATCCCGTAAGAATCACGAAGCTCAGCCCCCTCTCTTCCCGTACTCATCACAAACACCGCCCTGACTCTGACCCAACCCCTCAGAGCACGGCACAGCTACGCCCAGCAAAGGAGGCACACAGCATGGATGCGCCCATGAACATCGTACACCTGCGCCATTCCAATGGCGGCAATCCAAAGGACTGGATTGCTATAGCCGGAG
>NZ_FXUJ01000043.1:0-10457 GCF_900182865.1 Desulfonatronum zhilinae | reverse complement strand
AAAAATTTCTTCAGCAAACATGGCAAGCCCTCCTGCGGAGAGGGCTACCTAAACAGATTGTGGTCAGTCAATTCCACATTAAACGTCGAAGAACCTCATTTTTTTTCACCATGCCCCACTATCGCTACGAAGCCCTGACGGAAACCGGCGCCCGGATCACCGGGACCATTGAGGCCGACTCCGAGGATCAGGCCAAGACCCGTATCGCGGCCCAGGGCAACTTCCCGACGTCCGTACGCCAGGATTCCTCGGCCGGGCCCGGAGGCGAGAGCAGGACCAGGAGTCTGTTCGCGGCCAAGGTCAAGCCCGAGGATATGATCCTGTTCACCAAGCAGATGCGCACCATGCTGGACGCCGGGATCTCGGTGATCAACCTGCTGGAAATCCTCCAGGCCCAGGTGGAGAACCCATCGCTGAAGCGCGCCCTCGTGGCGATCCGTGAAGACCTGCGCCAGGGCGCGTCCATTTTCGCGGCCATGAGCCGCCACCCGAAAATCTTCTCCAAACTTTACTGCTCCATGATCCGGGCCGGAGAGATCAGCGGCACCCTGTCCCAGGTCCTGGAGCGACTGATCTTTCTCATCGACCACGAACACAAGGTCCGCAAGAAGATCAAGGCCGCCCTGACCTATCCGGTCATCGTCCTGGTCACCCTGTTCGGGGCCTTCCTGTTCCTGCTGACCTTCGTCATCCCGCAGTTCGTGGGCATTTTCCAGTCCGCGAACATCGAGCTGCCCCTGCCCACCAGAATCTGCATCGCCATGTACGACGGCCTGACAAATTATTGGCACGTCCTTCTGGGCGGCCTGATCGGCCTGATCGTCGGCGTGATTCTCTCCTACCGCACGACACGCGGCAAACTCTTCTGGCACGCCCTGTTCCTGAAAATCCCCCTCATCGGCCCGGTCCTGCAAAAGGCGGCCATGTCCCGCTTCGCCAGCATCTTCGCCCTGCTCCAAAGCAGTGGCGTCACGGTCCTGGAATCCATGGGCATTCTCAGCGAGGTCATCGGCAACGCGGCCATTGCCAGGGAGTTCGACAACCTCCAGGATAAACTCCGCGAAGGCCGCGGCATCTCCGGCCCCCTGCGCACGTCCGACAAGTTCACGCCCATGATCGTCAGCATGATCGCCGTGGGCGAGGAAAGCGGGAACCTGGACGAAATGCTGACCGTGGTCTCCGCCCACTACGACTACGAAGTGGACTACGCCGTAGGCCGAATGTCCGAAATGATCACCCCCATCCTGACCCTGCTCCTGGCCGCCGTGGTCGGCTTCTTCGCGCTGGCCATCTTCATGCCGATGTGGGATTTGACGAAGATGGTGCGATAAAATCGAAGGTTTCATCATCGTTCCCACGCTCCGCGTGGGAACGAAGCGTATCCCAGCATTCCAGCATCCCAGCATTCCCCAATCCCAGCATTCCCCCCAGACAACCCTCAAAAAAAAATCGCCAAAACCTTGACACACCTCCAGTCACGACCTACAGAGTGAGTCATCAATATCTCACAAACGCACTGCCACCCCCGCCCAATCCCAACGCCAATTCTCAACAAACACCGGACAAACCCCTTCCAACCCAACAATTGGCACACGAATCGCATAAAAACTCGAAAAGCGGAAACGCGGGAGTCGTCGCGTTGGAACAGATAAACTTTGCGGAGGAACTCATGGAAAGGAAAAATATGAACAACGCCGGCCAGGGCGGTTTTACGTTGATCGAACTGATCGCGGTGATTGTTATTTTGGGGATTTTGGCGGCGGTGGCGGTGCCGAGGTATGTTGATCTTCAAGTGCAAGCAAGGGAAGCAGCAGCAGGTGGAGCATGTGCTGCGATGAATTCAACAATATCTTTGAATTTTGCAGAACAAATTGTACAAGGAATATCATCTTCAGCTGCTGCTGATACAGCTTGTGGACAAGCAAAATCCATCTCTGGAGGCTGGAATATTGATGTGACTACACCATGCACAAATTCAGTAAAAGTAGGAAGTGCTACAATAACAAGGGATGGAGAATGGGATTCTTCACTTCCTTGTAATATTTATTCGCCAATTCCATAATTTTTATTTATTTTGATTTTAAAAATTATAAGCCATTGCTTTTATATGCAATGGCTTATTTTTTTATTCAGTATAAACAATCATCTTTTAAAGACTAAACAACAAGCTGTAAGCTGTTTGGTATTTCTCAGCATACTGAAAGACTAGCTTAAATCAGCAGATTTTGCAGCCGATTTGTACGTTTTTTGAATAGCCATATAGATTGCTCGTTTACGGAAACCAGGATTTTAAAGCGAAAAATTGAACTTGATAGACTCCAATCGATTGTCAACGACAATTTCACCTCTATCGACCAATCTTGCCGCAATAAAATACAAGCGAACCAAACTGCCAACTGAAAACTACTGGGGTAACGCCTGAAGTTTTATCCGTATCCTGTTTCGAATAAACAATTCAAAAATATTAATATATAAATCAATCTTTATGAAAATATTACGTCCTTATTCTTCACAGAAAATATTTCGCAGCACAATATTGACAATTTGTTTAGCAAACTTCATTATTATATTCTTGCAAATAATGGGAACAGGCTATTTCCCTTCGGACGACGCCCTCCGTCACGTCGCTAAAGTCATTTCAGGCAAAGACTGGGCACATATTCTGGTCACCCGCCCAGAAATCACCATGGACAGCCATCCCGGCTGGCATGTCATCCTTGAGAGTTTTCACGCGATCACCGGCGCGAACCAGCTGGCCCTGCTCAACTTCAGCGTTATCTTCTTGTTCCTGACGTTCACCCTTCCCGCTGTATTTTACTTCCGACGCAACGAGGCCTGGATCGCCGCCCTGGCTCTGTCCTCCATTTTCTTTTTCAGTCCGATTCACCGCTTGTTCTACGGAAGACCCTACATCGCCAGCATGATTCTCATCCTGCTCTTCTGCTTTTTGTGGGAACGAATCAGAGACAACGACAAGCCGTGGCTGGAACTGGGCGTCTTGGCCCTGGGCACGGCCCTTGCCACCTGGATTCATGGGACATGGTACCTGTTCGCCCTGCCCCTGTTCGCCTTGATCCTGGCCAGGCAGTGGCGGGTTTTTATTCTGGCTTCCGGTGCGGTCGGCGCGGGCGTGATCCTGGGCGCAACATTCACTGGCGCACCCTTGGCATTCCTGCATCAAATGTTGTTTCACGCGGTTGAGGCATTCGGAAAACATCATTTTCAGCGTCAACTGGTTACCGAATTTCAGCCGTTCGGCGGTGAGGCTTCTGTTTTCATACTCGTCGGAGGCCTGCTCCTCTGGCGCTGGGCCAGGGGCGAATGGGAAACACGTACCGTCGACAACCCAATATTTTACTTGATTGCCATCGGATGGACCATGGGGTTCATCGCTTCCCGCTTCTGGTCCGACTGGGCTTGGCCGGCTCTTGCTTTTTGGACGGCACGGGAAATACAAGCCGCTCTTGAGTACTATATTGAAGAGTTCAGCTTGAAGCGCCTTCTCATCGCCGGAGCATTCTGTCTCGTTCTTTTCCTGGCCGTGACCAATGATCGAGGCAGCCGTTGGTCCGGTTCCGTCAGTGAATGGCCGAGCATGACGAACGAGGATCATCGCCCATGGCTGCCCGATGAAGGCGGCATCCTCTACAACGACAATATGCGACTGTTCTACGAGGTATTTTATCAGAATCCCCACGGCCCCTGGCGCTACACCTTAGGCTTCGAGCCCATCTGGATGCCTGCAGACAATTTGGAGACATACCGCCATATCCAGCTCACACGCGGCAAGGATAACAGCTACGTCCCCTGGGTGGACAAAATGAGCGACAAGGACCGCATGGTGCTGATCCGCACATCAAAACCAACCATCCCCGGCCTGGAATGGCATGAGGTGACTCCCACGATCTGGAGTGGAAGGTTAAGCAATTGACAGGGGAGAACGGAATCCGACTTTTTCCTCTTGCTCCCACGCTCCGCGTGGGAGCATTCCGACGGCCGCTCCCGCGGCCACAGTGGACGCGGAGCGTCCGGGGCTGCGTTCCCACGCGGAGCGTGGGAACGATTTTGGGAACGATTTTGACGGCATGTTCAAGAGTTCAAGAAATCCCTGACGCAAGGCTTCGCAACGACACCATTTCTCTTTGACAGTAAGCAAGGGTGCGCCTTGACTGCTGGCTGTAACTGGATATAGTGACAAGTAGATGGCCAAACAAAAAAAGCTGCTGGCGCATGCCATAAACAATCCACAGGGAGTAACCTTTTCGGAGTTCCAAACTCTTTTGCGGCAGTCTGGGTGGGTGCTTGACCACCAGAAAGGCAGCCATCAAATATGGTACTCCCGGGCGGCAAACGTTTGCCGATTCAGGAAGGAAGAAGCGGAAAGGCGAAAGGGTACCAGGTAAAGCAGTTTCTCAATACATTCCAGGAGGACACGGAAAGTGAAAACTGATCAATTTGAAGGATATACTGTCAACGTATTCCTGGATGACGATGGCGACTACCTCGCGCATTTTGTCGAGCTGCCGAGCATATCCGCTTTTGGGGAGACGCCGGAAAAGGCACTGCGGGAACTGAAAACAGCCTGGGAAGGCGTCAAGGAAAGTTGCCTGAAGCACGGTGATCCGATCCCGATCGCACCAGCCCGCAAGGAGTATTCGGGCCGCTTTAATGTCCGCATTGACCGTCGCATCCATCAATCTTTGGCTGTTGAAGCCGCAAAAGCAGGTGTCTCGCTCAATTCCCTGGTCGCCCAGAAACTCTCCAACGCCGCAACCGGTTTTTCAGTCAACCAGGCTTGAGAGTTTTATCCATGGATAACATGCTGAAAGAATAGAGAATATATAACAACGGGGCACACGGGGAGCACTGGGAAAAGATTCAAGACTGCCCCCCCCATGCCTTCCCCGTGCCCCCCCGTGTCCAATTTTTTGCTTCGCAACGACTCTTGAAGTCTCAACCCTTTTGACATACGTTTGGCCCTCATCAAGTCACCAAAAGAGACTGCCAATATGAGCGAAGTCCACAACTCCTCGGAAAAATCCGGCGACATGGTCATTAACGAAAAGACCATCGAAGCCCTCATCGTCCGGTTCATCCCCACATCGCAATATTTTGAGAAACGCTTCGACCATCTCGAAGACAAGTTTGATTACAAATTCGATATATTGAACGACAAGTTCAAGCAGCTTGAAACATCGCAACAAGCGCTGAAGGTCGATATGGACAGGCGCTTCGAGCAGGTGGAAAGCTCGCAGCAAGCATTGAAAGCCGAGATGAACAGGCGCTTCGAGCAGGTGGATAAGCGCTTCGAGCAGATGGAAAACTCGCAGCAAGCTTTGAAAGCCGAGATGAACAAGCGCTTCGAACAGGTGGATCAGCGCTTCCAGCAGGTGGATGCCAAGCTGGATAAAATCATCGAGCGCATCGACAAGCGAATCGACGAGGGACTGCGTGAGAATCGCGCCCAGTCATTCCGGCTGTTCACCTTTGCCATGACCTTCTCAGCCATTTCCATGGTCGGCATGCTTGGAAGGCTGTTCAATGTGTTCTGAGGATGCGCTAAAACCTCGCAAAGCATCAATCGCAAACTCCCACTTTACTCCAGCCAGTATCCATCCCCTGCTCCCACGCTCTGCGTGGAAGCATTCCGGCGGCCGCTCCAGCGGCCACAGTGGACGCGGAGCGTCCGGGACCGCGTTCCCACGCGGAGCGTGGGAACGATTTTGACGGCATGTTCAAGAAATCCTTGACGGAAGTCTTCACAACGACTCTTGAAGTCTCAACCCTTTTGACATACGTTTGGCCCTCATCAAGTCACCAAAAGAGACTGCCAATATGAGCGAAGTCCACAACTCCTCGGAAAAATCCGGCGACATGGTCATTAACGAAAAGACCATCGAAGCCCTCATCGTCCGGTTCATCCCCACATCGCAATATTTTGAAAAACGCTTCGACCACCTCGAAGACAAGTTTGATTACAAATTCGATATATTGAACGACAAGTTCAAGCAGCTTGAAACATCGCAACAAGCGCTGAAGGTCGATATGGACAGGCGCTTCGAGCAGGTGGAAAGCTCGCAGCAAGCATTGAAAGCCGAGATGAACAGGCGCTTCGAACAGGTGGACAAGCGTTTTGAGCAGGTGGATAACTCGCAGCAAGCTTTGAAAGCCGAGATGAACAAGCGTTTTGAGCAGGTGGATAAGCGCTTCGAGCAGGTGGATGCCAAGCTGGATAAAATCATCGAGCGCATCGACAAGCGAATCGACGAGGGACTGCGTGAGAATCGCGCCCAGTCATTCCGGCTGTTCACCTTTGCCATGACCTTCTCAGCCATTTCCATGGTCGGCATGCTTGGAAGGCTGTTCAACGTATTCTGAGCCGACGCGGGGAATATCTCACGCCTCAAAGCATCCAAGGCCCGCCGGCCCCGATCATCAATGATCGGGGCCAAATCTTCAGCCTTCAAGGACACGGCGATCAAATAACAGCTCTACGAGGAATTCGGGGTATCCGAATACCTCCTGTTCTTTCCGGACCTGGACTTGGCGGAGCGCTACGTCCTGGACAAAGGGCGCTACCAAATGCCGGAGCGCTTCAACTGGGACGAAACCTTCGAATTGCGCACGTTTCCCGTCACGTTCAACTCGTGGGAAAATTTTGAACGGGAACGCCCCGAAACCCAGCCGCAACCCGTGCGGGAGTGAGAATTGACGATTTAAAAGACTCGCCTCCCCCCAATAATCATGAAACCACCTCCCTCCCCCCCTCATACCAGGCCGACGCCCGTATCCTCCGGCTTCACCCTGATGGAAGTGATCGTCGTGATCATTCTTCTGGGCATTCTGGCCGTGGTGGCGGTTGTTCGGTTTTCCGGCACGGACGCCGAGGATGTTGCCGCGGCCAATACGCTCAAGACGCATCTACGGTATGCGCAGATTCGAGCCATGGCGGATGTCGTCTATTGGGGGATAGAGATTGAGACAAGCAACAAGTATGTCCTGATCAGGGAGGCCGGTGACGTTCCGAACTTACCAGGAGAGAGCGAACCTTATTTGGAGAATATTCCGGCAAATATTAGCCCCCTGGCGACCTTCAGGTTCAGCCCGGGCCGCGGCCAGCCGATTGATGCCGGTGGTAATGTAATTGGGAATGATCAAACCATATCCGTCGGCACCCAAGCCATCACCATCACCCAGGAAACCGGATTCATCCCATGACCCGCTCTCTCCACCGTCATTCTTCCGGCTTCACTCTGCTTGAGCTGATCGTCACCATCGTCATGTTCGGCTTTCTGGCCGCCATGCTCGCCCCGTTCATCGGGTCGGCGTTGACCAGAAGTTCGGACCCGATTTTTCGTCTGGACCAGAGTCTGAAGGTCAACGCCTGTATGGCTGAGTTGGTTGCCGAATGCGGTGTCGAGGCGGCGCTGGAAGATTTGGAAGCTGTAGAAGAATGCGTGAAAAACTTTTCCAACGCTTGCCTTGACGATCACGGACTTGAATTGGAACACTACTGCTTGAGATTCGTTCTGATCAATGACGTGTACGAGGAAAACAAGGGCGATGACGACAACGGAGACTGCACGGACCCGGCTTTGCAAATTCTCAAGGTGGAAATGAGGAAGACGTCCGGTTCAATTGAAAAAGTAACGTATCTTTTTACCCCGGCGGACTAACCGTATGCCCCTGCTGACTCCTAAATCCAAATCGCGAGGGAAGCCCCTCAAAAAACTTGGCGTTTTGAAGCGACGCTGCAAAACATCCTCTCAACCATCCGGCTTCACACTCATCGAAATCATCGTCACGATTCTCCTTCTCGGCATCGTCGCCACCTTTGGCGGCTTCCTCCTGGTCAATGCCGTGCGCAGCTACACATTTGCCCAGGACAACGCGCATCTCTCTCAAAAAGCCCAAGTGACCATGACCAGAATAATGCGGGAATTGTCCCGTATCCAAGACGGTAAAGCCACATCCACATCGCCTAACAGCATAGAGGTCACGACATGCGACGACCCGGCCATGACCATGAATTTCGAGAGAAACGGCAATGAACTGCAACTCAACGGGGTAGCCCTGACGGACAGTGTCACAAGCTTTAACGTGACCTCCAACGGCAACGAACCGCCTTATACCATCGAACTCGTACTTACAGGTGAAAACGGAGCCAATTTACCCTTCAAGACTTCCATTACCCCGGAATCCTGTTCCTGAATCACCGCCTTCCCGGAGCTGATCCATGCGCCCCATTTCCCTTCGCGTCAAACAACTTGCCGCCACTCTCCTACATCGCCCCCCTTCCCAGCAACAAGGCGCATCCCTCATCTTCATTATCGCGGCCATACTCATCATGTCCGCCCTGGGCGTCGGCATCGTCCGCCTGACAACCACATCCACTTTCACCGAACTGACGCAGGATCCGTATCAGCAGGCACGTTATCTGGCGGAGTCTGGGTTGAATTATGCACTAAAAGAAGATGCAACGGATGGAAAATTTCTACTTTCAGACAATAGTTATTTCGTAGTTACGGATGAAAACAATGGTAAATACTCAGTAATCGGAACAGTTAATCCAAACAGCATGCTTGAAGCAAGCTACAAAGTTCTTGGATTAAAAAAGCTAAACAATTTTTCAATTTACACTCAAGAAGATATTACTCTAACAGGTTCCTCTAAAATATTTGGTCACGCAGGAACTAACGCTGGAACTGTTAGCCTCGGTTGGTCAACAGTAATCGATGGAGATGTCCATTTAGGACCATCGGCATCAATAAATTACCAGAATCCTGAATCATTAAAAGGAGAAATAATTAAAAATATCCAAGAACGTACTTTTTGTGTTTATTCGCAGCCAGTCTCTCCAACAAATTGCAATGACTTGCAAATCTCTTCTGATCAAACAATCTATTTAAACGACAATAATTGCTATAAAGATATTACAATTCAATCAAATGCGAATGTCATATTTAACGTCGGAAACGCCGACAAGGTAGTCACTGTTAGAAAATTTAACATAAACCAAGGACATATTAATATAAACGGCACTGGAAGGCTAATAGTTTATATTGAAGATAGTTTCAGCATGAGTGGCGATAGTACATTGAATAATAACGGGACTCCTGAAAATTTTATTTTATTTTATTCTGGAGATGAAAATATTCAAATGGCTTGGAATACAAAATATACTGGAGCGATGTATGCAATTAACTCACATGTTAGTCTAAAAGGAAGTTCTGAATTACGTGGCTACGTTGAATCTAAGTCTTTTTTGGGAGAAGGCGACATCAAACTTTACGCGCAATTCTTTAATTCTTTTTATGACTACTGCACACACCCAATACCAGAAATTGGATTTGACGAAACCGGTGATGGGAACCTTGATGACTACTGGAAATCCATTGGAGATACAGATGCTGAATACAGCAACGCTGGGCCAACAGATGACGGAGCAGTTCGTTTTAAAGGGGAATCTGGATTGCTCGGACTGGACTGGCATGAAAATGATACAATAAACTTAGATTTGAAGCGGATCAGAGCCGATTCCAATGGATTGCTGAGCTATGATATTCAAGTAAAAGTCAAGGTCAGAACTGCTGGACAAAAAGGAAAATTTTACATGATGGGTTTAAACTTTAGGCTTATAGCTAGTAATGATGGAATTGATAGTGGATATGGAGTATCTTTTTTTAAATACACACCAGAACAAAAACAGCAAGACATTCCAACATGGACTAATAATCTAATAAATTTTGACATTATCAAAGACGGAATACCTCGCTTAATTCTATGGAAAAAGCATAGTGGAGGCAATATTACGCTGATAGATTATGCAAACTTACCAAGCGATATGTTACATATGGATAAAGGGAACACTGAACTTAATGACTGGGCTACGATGGTTGTCAGAGTTGATGAAAAGTTTAAGCAACTTAGCATGGGGACCGAAAATCACATCGTCGCTTACATTCAAGACAAAAGCATCACCCCAAAAGGATCAAGAAACTGGAACTATTCAGATTATTTTCGTGCAGACTGGAACAAAAATGGAGAGAACGCGATTATTGACGATACCTTTGACTCAATTGGCATAGAAACTGGTCAAAACGAAATCGGCGTTCACTCATTTTATGACAGCGAAGCACAAAATGAACAGTTTTTTGCTGACTTTGGTTTGTCGATATAGACGGATGCGAAAAAACCGAACCAACAACGATCCTATTTTATACTGGCTTAGGCTGAAACGATGAAATTTTTCTTATGATGCCATTGGGGCCGCCCTTACAGGGCTATTTTTGTTTTACCATCATCACCCCAGGGCGTTGCCTTGGGCTAACATATGCCGCCCCCTTGGGGCTTCAGAAAAGGGGCTCTTCGACGTTGGACGTGGAATTGGCAATTCTCCCCTGTGGTACTATCTGTATTCGGAGTGAGTGGTTTTCGATCCCTGTTTTCCAGGAGAT
>NZ_FXUJ01000042.1:0-10715 GCF_900182865.1 Desulfonatronum zhilinae | reverse complement strand
TGACTGTTTACCTGGAAGCCAAAATGTATCGTCCATAAGGCTTAGCCTATTTCTATTCTTATATCGCAACATAGCAGTGACCTCGTTTTTTAAATCTTAATATCACTACTATAGCATACAATGCAAGCAAAATATTTAGTTAAATCGAATGCCTGCCGGACTTTTTGCAGGGAGATCATGAAGGCTTTATCACAGTCTGGTGTGTTGTTGCTTTTACTGTTTTTGCTTTATGCTTGGGGTTGCTTTGAGCAAAGCCCGTCGTTTGCGGCACGTGGTCCGTCATGCTTCCTGAACCTGAATCTGAACTGGAGGTCATCATCTCTCCCAGGCTGAAAAAATGAAAAGGCTGCCCGCATGCCTGTAGTCAGAATACATCGATTGGCGGGTAGGTATTTCGTGCTTCATCGTTACAGCTTACTGCACGGAGGTCTCTTCCTTGGGCAAGGTTTTCTTCAATTCATTGGAGTAGGAAATCCGAGCGGTTTGCAGAATAGCGGCTTCAGAGTTTAGTTCTGCAAGCTTGCGGTCGATGTATTGGATCGCGGCCAGTTGCTGTTTGGCTTCTTCGGAAAGCGTTTCTGAATCATACTCTTTTCCGTCGATAGTGATCACGGGCACGGGGTCCTCCTATGTTGCTGGTTGAAAGATGAATGGTTACGCCGTTGAAGGTTGGTGGGAATTGCAGTTGCGGGTTAAGAGGATGGACAGAACTTGGTCAACGCATTCCTCAATGGAACACTGATATGTTTTCAAAACCAAGTCAGGTTTATCCGGTGCCTCGTAAGGCGCGGATACGCCGGTGTAGTTCTTGATTTTGCCTTGTCTGGCCAGCTTGTATAGGCCCTTGACGTCGCGGCCTTCGCATACCTCCAAGGGGCATCTGACGTAGATTTCAATGAAGTTCTCCGGTCCGACAATTTGTCTTACTCGTTCCCTATCTGCCCGCATGGGAGAAATGAACGCGGCCAGGCAGAGTATCCCGGCGTCCAGGAACAATTTCACCATTTCGCCGATACGCCGGATGTTTTCGGCCCGACCTTCAGGGGAAAAGCTCAAGTCTCCGCAAAGACCGTGGCGCACATTGTCTCCGTCGAATACATACGTGCTCCGGCCTTGGTCGTGCAGGCGTTTTTCCACCAGATGGGCGATGGTGGACTTGCCAGAGCCGGACAGACCGGTAAACCAGACAAGACAGCTTTTATGGCCGTGCAACCGTTCGCGGTCCTCGCGGGAAACCAGGCACTTGGGGCAGACGGTGTTTGGGGTGTGCACGGATTGGCTTGCGGTGTTTGTTCGGTGTCTGCATACAGCACGGTATGCTTTCTAATCGAAACGGATAATGTCGTTATCTACGTCGATTTGTGCATTGGGCATGTTACTACCTGCTCCGGCCTGCTGCAATTGACGGGTAATTTCCGCTTTCTGATCGGCAAGTTGTTTGATTCTTTTGATACGAGCCATGGAGAACAGATGAGCATAGATAATCGGCAGCGCACCTTGTCGTCGCAGTTCGAGGTGGGCTTGATCGTCGAGCATGCCGAGT
The DNA here is from genome assembly GCF_900182865.1 of Desulfonatronum zhilinae. Lineage (NCBI taxonomy): Bacteria > Pseudomonadati > Thermodesulfobacteriota > Desulfovibrionia > Desulfovibrionales > Desulfonatronaceae > Desulfonatronum > Desulfonatronum zhilinae. The sequence continues at coordinate 9,172 of NZ_FXUJ01000042.1, read as the reverse complement.
TTTTGGGAATTGATGCGCAGGAGATTGGCGGAAACTTCAGTCCAGCTTTCCAGCAACCCGTTTTTGTCCAGCGCCTGTAAGACAGGACCATCCCGCTGTGGATTTGGGGCAAAATTCTTGAGGGTTTCCATGAATTGCTCAAGGATTTTTGATGGCTTACCTTGGTCTGTAAAAAGTGGCTTACCTTGCTCGCGTGACAGCCAGTCGCTTTCCAGGTCTACAAGCATCTGGGCTTGGTCTTGACTATAGTGAAGAGCGAAAGGGTGGCATCGTACAACCACGGGCATATAGCCGCCCATCCAGTAACCTTTGGGGCCGATCTGGGAGTTGTTGTCCGAAATCAAGGAGAGAATCGCGACCAGGGCAAGGCCCGTCTCCGTTCTGGCAAAGGCCAGCGGGAGGTCCAGGGCAGCCTGTGGGGCCTCCGGAATGGAAACTGGCACGACTGGCTTGTGCTGGATGTAAAACAAGGTGCCTTGGGTCATTCTAAGATCAGTATGCTCGGTGCTGGAAAGGGGTGTAAACGACATGATACTCCTGATTGATTGGTTAATGAGAGAGCTTGAACAAGCCCGTGCGTCACCCTTTCGAGACAATACCGAGACGCAGCATGTTGTGCAGCTTCCTGTCTTGCAGGCCAGCTAGGACTTTTTCCAGGTCTTCGCGTTTAATCTTTGATGCGGCGATCCTGCCATGTCCCGTCGGCAACGTGCGTTTTTCGCTTGCGAATCGCTTCATTGTCATATCCAGGCAGTTATCGAAGCCGCCCAGAGCTGCTTCATTCAAAAGGCAGACCTCAACAGGAGAAAATTGCATGGTCGCTCCACCAGTCACGAAAGAGACCAAAGTCACTCCGTAAAGCCCTTCGGCGGCCTGGGAAAGCAACCATTGATTTATTCGGTGTTGAATCACGGGTTTCACAATCCGGATGGTGGGGGGTGAGGCAACTGGTCGATCAAGACAGAGAAAAAACTGCTGGCTGCCGATAAGCCTCATAGTTGTTTTGTGCAAACGCTCCGTCGGTGTTTCTGGTACGGCAACGGCATCCACGGATGTGGGCTGGCTTTCAAACGCCGGTATCAGGGCGTCGAAAAGAGGGCCACGCATACCCACCTGGTGGTTGCCAATAACCTGGATGGTGCGAGGGAGTTTTTCCGGTTCGCTACGACCCAGAAATTTAAGAGTATTCAGTAAAAAATGCCGTGCATCTTCGGGCATTGGGTCACTGTTTTTGATGAACACGTCCCTGCGGTTTTGCTCGTTGCGGATATAGTCCGTGAGCACCTGGCGCATGACCGGGTCATGGATATCTCGAAAGGTCGGAACCTGACCTGGGGGTACGGCCAGTTCCACGTCGTTCAATGCCAATTCGGTACGGCCGGCAAAGGACAGGCCGATGGGCCGCAACTCCTCGGCCATCTCCAGAAAATAGCGAGGCTTGAAGCCGCTGGCCATGGCGTTGTGAATAAAATGGTCCACCAGACCAGGATCAGTCTTGGCTCCGGTGATGTAGTACCGCGCTGCCTGGGCCGCACGCTGATTGGCGGCCAGATAGCCCATGCCTCGTTTGGCCAGGGTTTGCAGCATGGCTAGACCTTTTTCGGCTCGTTCACGGGAGGATAGTCCTTTGGCAGGTACCAGGGTCTGGATCAATTTCCAAAGCGGCGGTACGGCGGCCATTCCTGGCAACGTCGTGTATTCAACGTAGAATAGCCCTCCGTCACGCAGATGTGTTTTCAGGAATTCATGCACGCCGAGCAATGGTTTTTGCTCCAGCCAGGCGTAGATGCCGTTCATTCCCACCAGATCAAATACAGGCAGATCATGCTTTTGAAGGTCTTCAAAACCGGAGTGGATAAAGGCTACATTCTGCAAATTCAGGTCTTGAGCAATTTTTCGGCCTTTTTCAATATGTCCGGCGTTGAAGTCCACACCGTAGAAAGTTGCCTGGGGGTTTACGGCTGCCAGAGCGCAAACCGTAGTTCCGTCGCCGCAGCCGAGGTCGCAGTATGTGAAAGATTCGTTCACGTCCGGTGGGGCATATCCGCCAAGGGCCGCAGCCACGGCTATTACAAGCGGGGTTTGGTTGGGTACTACGCCCGACCGAAAGTCCACGTCGTGGACATAGAATCCGTCATCGTTGGGAAGGGTGGTTTCTGTCGTCATCGTCACTCACTGATGTTTGATTTGAGGGAATATATTTTTTGGAAAATCACAACGTCGGCCCAGCAATAAACGCCGTACTGGTATCCACGCTCTCTTCCAGTGTCTTGAAGCCGTCGGCCAAGACTCGTTCCAGTGGTTCCAGATACTGTTCGTACCGCCGCCATTTTTCTGCGGAACTGGTGTAGATACCCTGACGTACCTGACGGATGCTGGCGGTTCTGACGGGGCGTTTCGTCTCGTAAAACTTGAGAACACGTTTATCCCATTCCAACCCGCAGTGGTCCATCAACGAACGGATGGTCGATTCGGGGTTGCGGACAAGTTCCTGGTAGTCCAACTCAAAAATCCGGCCTGGGAACAGTTCGTGCCAATGGGCCATGATCCGCTCATGGTCGTTGAGCATATGCCCGATGTCCTCCAGATTGTAAGCGAAGCCCATAAGGCCGTGGAAGGCGGCAAAGTTTTGATAGTAGTTGGACACGGCCACGTCCCGGATGTCGCGTTTCATGTGGATGATGGGCACATTGGGAAAAATCAGGGCGATCAAACCGATGTGGTCAAAGTTGTGCGGCATCTTGTCTACAACGTAATCGGCGGTATCGTTTTGCTGGGCTATGCGTTGCAGGTAGTAGTCCGCTGCTCCATAAAGATGTTCACGGCCAAAGGCGTTCATGGCTTCAGGATAATGCCGATTGGGCAGCACTTTGGGTACCAAACGAGTCAGCCGGGTCATCCAATGCAATTCACCTGCTCCATATACTTGTGGATGGCTGCACAGGATTTGTTCGGTCAGGGTCGTGCCGGAGCGAGGCATGCCGGTAATGAATATGGGGCGTTTGCTGGGATGTCCGAGTCCTTGCAGCCGTGTAACCAAATCCGGCGTAAACGTCGTAATTAAATCCTGTATGGCTTTGCGGTGCGCTTTCCAGTTGTAGCGTATGCTAGATCGCATCAGATCATTGGCCTGGATCACTGTTTCAAACGAGGCTGAGTAGTTTTTGCGTTTATCATAGACCTTGGCCAGGGTGAACATGGCTCCGGATCGGTGAGGCCCTGGCATCACAGGGTTTTCCGCCACGCGGCGCAAGGCTTCAAGTTCGAGATCGTCGATGTCATGCCCTTTGCTTTCAACACGGCGGGCGATACCAGAGGGGTTGAGTAGGCCCGCCTCCTGCACGACAGCTTCCGCTTCGTCCAGCCTGCCCAATGAGGTGAGAACCTCGTACAGCTGGTATTTCACCTCCACGGCACCGGGAAAACGATCTGATGCCTCCGTCAGCAGAGCGAGGGCTTCTTCAGCTTTGGCCTCGTCCACCAGAATTTTAGACTGTAGTAAAATATATTTTGGCAATCCCGCAGCGTCATCGGCGATCTCCTCAAGGTCTTTGCGCACGGTGTCGGTAAAACCGGCTTCCAGGCGCGCTTCATTGAGTAGCAGCCGCAAGTTCATGTCCGAGGGATCGTCCTTCGACCATTCCAAAAGCTTTTCTCCGGCCTGCCACCACATCTTCTGCTGAAAACAAAGCTGAACATAGGCCATACGCACTTTTGATTCATCTGGGAACTTGTCCACAGCAGCGTCCAATGTAGCAAAGGCTTCGGAAAACCGTTCCGCCTGAAGCAGAACCATCGCCAGTTCCAAGTGAGCCGTAGGTTCTTCAGGATGTTCAGAGAGACGGGCTTCTTTTTCCTCGATCAGTTCATCTACTCGTTGCAGAGCAATCATGACCTGGCCGCGCTGGTTGCGTGTGATTTCAAGGTCAGGCTTGAGTTGCAGGGCTCTCGTATAATAGTCCAGGGAAGCTTCCAGGTCTCCCTGACGCAGCTTGATGCCACCCATGTTACTGAGCACTTCGGGCCGTTCCGGCTCCAGCAGCAGGCTCTGCTTATACGCTGATTCGGCTTCTTCGATCTTATTCATGGCCAGCGAAACACCGCCCAAACGCTGATGCACAACAGAGCTGGCATCCTTCATCAAGGCGGCGCGTTGGAGAAGCTCCAGTGCTTTGGCGGGCTGATTCACGGCAAAGTAGCAAAAGGCAAAGTCGGCAAGGCTTTCAGAATCATCCAGCTCATCTTCGACAACCTGATGGAAATGATGCATTGCCTGGCTTTGTTCATTGCGGAGAAAGCGGATCATGGCAAGAAGGGCATGTTCCTGCGACTGTTCCACAAAGTCGAGCTCGGGATGGGAAGCCAGATATTCAGTTAGCTTTTGAGACTCGCCAGTTCGTTGATAAGAGCGGAGATGAGAAATGTGTGACATCGTTTTATAGTATGGAGTGAGTGAGAATTCCAAAAAGAATATTCATAAATGACGTGGTTGCAATACAAAACCCGCCCCCCAGCACATGCTGAAGGGCGGGTTTTAATGAGGCTTTACAGGGACTACCCGCATGAAGACAAATCTTCAAGTGCCCCTGGCTAGAATTTAGAACAAGTAGATGTCACCAAAGGCAGCAGCGTTGCCAACGTTGGCAATAGTGAATGTGTTGCGGATGGCGAGGGCTTGGGTAACCATAGCTGTAACTGTTGCACCAGTCATCACTTGAGTTGTTGCTGCTACAGTAAGGTCAAATATATATAAAACATTAGCAGCATTATCAAATCCAATGGCAAAGTAGTCTTTAGCGCCCAACATGGCTGTTACCATCGCACCAGCTGTTCCACCTGTTGTCATGGCTGCGTTCATGTACGTCAAACCAGTTACTGCCATTTGAAGCGCAGTTAAGTCGGCACCAGCAAAGAAATTGTTAGCTGTAATCATTGCTGGAGCTGTAAACATGTTTGCTGTAATCATTACTGTAGCGCCGGTCATATCTACCAGATTCAGCGCTCCGATTCCGTTTGTTGCAATAGTATTACCTACAACATCAAGGTACAGTCTGTCGGAAGTTGTCGTGAAGTCACCGTTGGTGATGGTGTCGGTTGTGGCGAAGTTGGCGAAGACAAAGCTGTCTGCGCCAGCGCCGCCGGTGAGTACGTCGGCACCAGCGCCGCCGTTGATGGTGTCGTTGCCAGCACCGCCAATGATTGTGTCGGCTTTACTGCCACCTAGAATAGAGTCATCCCCTGCGCCACCAGTGATAGAGAATTTCCCATCCAACTCAGCAGAACCATTAAAAGTTAAAGCTTTAGTGCCGGTCAGTGCTGATGCGTTGACTGTAAATGTAGCATCAGCGGCAACGTTATCGTCATGTGTAGTGATTTTATAGCTAAAACCATCATTGAGTCTCAGAATATCAAATTTTGTGAAATCACCGTCAAATTGTAAGCCAGCTGAGTAATCTCCATGAAGATCAAGAGTATCAGTCCCGGTTCCGCCCGTCAGGGTGTCAGCAGGAGTGATATTTGCACCGCCATAGACATAGTTGGTACCGTTTCCAGTAATTACTTTTGAGTCGCCACCGTTGTTTTCAATATGGAAGATGTCACTTCCGCTTCCACCAGTTAATGTATCAGCCCCTGTACCGGCATAAATATGGCTTCCATTTGCTGTGTTGCCAGCAAGGCTGATTTCATCGTTCTCTCCAGAGCCATGAATTGTGTAGACTGTATTGTGTGCTGCACCGGAAGGAGCAAGCTTTACGCCAGCACCTGTCAAAGCCTTGAAGTCAAAATAACTCGCACCGGTAACGTCGAAATCATCGAATTGTTGAACAGCAGCGGCAGAACCTGTCATTGTTACAGTCTGAACACCGGAGAAGTTCGCCATATCCAGAGTGCCGGCCTTAGCGTTGTCTCCAACGAACATCAGGTTTTCAATATTTTGAACTGTTGGGGCTCCTGCCTGGGTCAGACCGTTAACGCCATCCAAGTTAACACGCAAAGCATCATTGTCGCCAGTCCAGTCGTCGATCAAGACGTCGCCGTTGGTTAATGTTCCCGAGGTTGCAATGACAAGATCAGGACCTGCCAGGAATCTAAACGGATCAGCGACACCGTCCCTGGAAGCTTCCGTGGATTTGGCGATATCATTACCAGCAGTTAAATTGAAAGGATCTTGTTGCGGCTCAGGAATCGGAGCTGGATCGGGTCCCGGAGGTGCTGGTGCTGGGCCTGGTGAGGGAACAGGTATTGGACTCGGGGTCGGGGTGACGGACTCCACGAAAGCATTAACCTGGGCAGGTGTCAGAAGACTAGGGGAGTCAACGCCTGCTGGGCCGGCGTTCCAGCCACTAGGGCTACCAAAAGAACCATCAACACGGGGCATTAACCCCAGGTCGTTGATCATTGCGTTGCCAAGGCCACGCGGCAGTATCGTGCCTGCAACAAGATTGTTTACGTAGTAGTTGACGATTGAGGCGTTTACGCCAAGATGTGTTCCGAACATGTTGGTCAGCATGTTCTGAACCAGTGTCTGGGCTGTTGCCAAGTTAGGAGATTCAGCGGTCAGCCCGCCAAGATTGCTCACAAACTCCTGCAATCCGCTTCTCCAGACGTTGCCGTTGTTCTCAAGCAAGGCCTGGCTCCACTGGGTAAGCTGTGCAGCGGAAGGCACCCTGCCTATAGTCTCAAAGTATGCCTTAACTTTCTTGTTGTAGCTGCTTGCGGTAATGATCATCATTGCCTCCTGCTTTGTAAAATATAAAATATGCGTCGTTTCGCAATTTAAAAAAAAACAGCCCTAAAATTGTTAGGGCTGTTTTTTTGTTAAACGTTATTATGCAATGATATCTTGCCAATTAATATCAGCTGCTGTTGCAGCGCCAACTAATTGGATCATGACGTCTACTCCAGCGTTGTAGGCACCGTTGCCATTAGTATCCCAGAAGAGATAGGCATCACCGGTATTGTTGAAGTTGTAAGCAACATAGTATACTACTGCGCCTCCTAGTGCGGCATCCGCTGCAGCTACAAGAGCACCATAGTTAGCAATTGCTGTGCCATCAGCTTCGACGTAATTTGCCGCAGTACCAGCAGTGCCAGTCTTGATATTATCAACTCCAGCAACAAATGAACGTATAATATCGGCTTCGTTTATGGCTCCAAGGGCAGGTGTATCGCCAGCTGCAAACTGAAATGTTGTGGCAAGCCAACCGCTTGTCATGTCATCAACGCCAGCGCCACCACGAATCACATCACTTCCCTGACCGCCGATGATAACATCGTTTCCAGCTGAACCTTGAACATTTACTCCTACTGTAGAAGCGCCAATGTTAAGGTTTGCATTGCCAGCTAATGTCACTGTGCTTGCAACTTCCATGATCACAGTGTTTGTGCCAGAGGTTGCCGTGATGTAGTTAATATCGCCGGCAACACCATCATGAGCGTCGATGCGAACCGTATTTGTGCCACCGTTCAAAGTCACACGGTCAAATCCGGTACCTGTGTAAATCACATCATTACCCAATCCAGAGGTAATGCGGTCATCCCCTGCACCACCGCGGAGAATATCGCTACCCGCGCTACCGATGATTGTGTCGTTGCCAGCGCTGAGAATTCCGGCCATGCTAACGCCTGCATTGCTGCCGGTGGAAGGTCTGGCATCAGAAAAATCAAGATATGTTGCTCCAGTAATACCGGGGTTCAAAAGTGTCTGCTGTTGTGTCAAAGTGCCCTCAACATAAATTCTCTGGGCAAATGTCGTCCTGCTAAAGTCCATTGTTCCAAGTATGGCATCATCACCCTGGATGATGATGGTTTCAATACCGCGAATAGTAGGCGCGTTACCAGCACCCGGGAGGCTGAAGGCGCGGTTAGCTCCAATGTACAATACGTCGCTGTCACGTGCAGCTGCCAACTGGCCCCAGTTGGTATCAAGAAGGGTGTCAGCCGCTTGCAGTGTGCCCGCAGGAGCATACACGACTTCGTCTCCGTTGGTGAACTTGAAAGGAGTGGGCAGAACGCCGTTGAAGGAACCTGTGCCATCGGCGAAGTCAGTATTGGCGGACATAAGAAATTCGCCACCGCTCAGGTTCTCAACATTGGACTCCCAAGCAAGACGCTGTGCAGCGGTCACCAGGGCGGGGGAGTTCGCACCGGCAGGACCGGCTTCCCAACCAGCGGGGCTGCCGTAGGTGCCGTCAACTTTCGGCATCAGGCCGAGGTCGTTGATGATGGCGTTGACAAGGCCGCGTTCCTTAATGGTACCGGCAACCATATTGTTCACGTAATAGTCTTTGACCGTCTGGCTGACACCAGTATGGTTGCCGAACATGTTGGTCAAAACGGCATTCACGCGTGCGGTAGCCAATGCGGTTGTGAACGGAATGTTGTTGCCCCAGCCAGCGAGCTGGCTGACATGCTGCTGCAAGCCCAGGCCAGACCAGACGTTGCCGTTGGTGTTCACCAGGTTTTGCGTCCACAGAGCCAACTCGGCTGCGGATGCGCTCCGAGCGAGAGTTGCCTCAAAGTACGCGTTAACTTTGTTCTGATACTGCACTGCTGTTGCCATAATCTTCTTCCTCCTAAAATTGTGAAAAGTAAAAAAAAGCCCATTCCAAAAATTCGATCAGACCTGCCCGAGAGTCACAACCTTCCTGCCTTTCGAGTTACTAACAACCAGCCTGACCGTGCCTAAAAAATGCCAAACCGGCCTTGAAAATTAAAAAACCCCCTGTTCCTGGTTGGAACAGAGGGCTTTTGACGGCATTTTGATGCCGGGGCTTTGGGAAGCCTATGGGCGTGTGATGTTACTGCATGGTTTGTTTCGGAGCGGTGGCTTTGTCAACCAGTATCAAGAAGGCTTCTAACGACTCAGCCTTGAACAAACTGATGGAAAGCCCCTTGAGTGTGCCAATATCGTCGATAGCGTCGAGCTTACTTGTAAAACCCATCGGAATATGCTCGAACTTGGCGATCAATAGGTCCAGAATAGTTGAGCGGATGCCTTTAAGTTTGCCTTCTTGTCTCCCATCAATCAAGCCTCCATCTCTTCCCTGCCTCATCCATTGATCTGCGAGCGTATCCATAATTTCCTTACCTCCTTGAGGAATCATAGCTAGAGCTTGTTCAAAGTCTTCCTCTTTCAGATATTCCGAGGCTTTTGCCAAATACCTGCAAA
>NZ_FXUJ01000041.1:0-10782 GCF_900182865.1 Desulfonatronum zhilinae | reverse complement strand
TGACTGTTTACCTGGAAGCCAAAATGTATCGTCCATAAGGCTTAGCCTATTTCTATTCTTATATCGCAACATAGCAGTGACCTCGTTTTTTAAATCTTAATATCACTACTATAGCATACAATGCAAGCAAAATATTTAGTTAAATCGAATGCCTGCCCGGACTTTTTGCAGGGAGATCCGTTAAAGCTTTTGAAAAATGCGGCTTCCGGGTTGTTCGAACAAGAAAACATATCGGGGTTGACGGTTGACGAGTTCAAAAAACTTGTCTGACATGCTGCCCCTCTTCAACCAACTGACCATACTGCCTCCTCCACCGCGATTCAAACCGCTTACCGCGTTGCTTCACGCCTCCATCTTTTGTCCGATGCGCATACGCGAATACTTGCCCATACTTTTTTCAACCACATGAAGGAGCACCATTTTGCCGTGCCGTGAATTACGCTATGCCTCGAAGGACGACTGGCGGGCCTTGAATGATTGGCTCAAGGGGCGTTGGAGTCCGGATCTCTCCATGGAACAACGGGTTCGCGACATTTTAACCCAGGTCCGGGAACAAGGGGACGAGGCCCTGGTCGACTTTACCCGCCGCTTCGACTGCCCCGACTTTCAGGCGTATATGATCCGCGTTCCAGAGGCCGATCTGTCCGCGGCCCTGGCGTCCATCCCTTCGGAAGACGTCGCTATCCTGGAAGCAGCCATCGGCAATGTGCGCGGTTTCCATGAGCAGCAGGTCCAACGCTCCTGGTTTCAGACCAAGCCGGACGGGACCGTCCTCGGCCAGATGGTCCGGCCCGTGGAGCGGGTCGGGCTGTATGTTCCCGGGGGCCAGGGCGGGACCACGCCCTTGATTTCCAGCCTGATCATGAACGCCGTTCCGGCCCAGGTGGCCGGGGTGGACGCCGTGGCTGCGGTCTCCCCGCCCCGGGCCGATGGGACCCTGGACGCCTACATCCTGGCCACCGCGGCCCTGCTGGGCATCACCGAGGTCTACCGCCTGGGCAGCGCCTGGGCTGTGGCCGCTTTGGCCTTCGGCACCGGGACGGTACCGGCGGTGGACGTCATCGCCGGGCCGGGCAACATCTACGTGACCACGGCCAAGCGCCTGCTGGTGGGCCAGGTGGGCATCGACATGATCGCCGGGCCCAGCGAGATCGCCATCCTGGCCGACGCTTCCGCCAAACCGGAATGGGTGGCCGCTGACATGCTCTCCCAGGCTGAGCACGACCCCCTGGCCGCCTCCATCCTCGTCTCCGACAGCCAGTCGCTCCTGGACAACGTCAAGGTTGCGCTCTCCAGGCAATTGGCGGAACTCCCGCGTTCGGAAACCGCCGCGCAATCCCTGGCTGACTGGGGCGCCCTGATCCTCGTGCCCGACATTCGTGTCGGCACGGAGTTGATCAACCTTCTGGCCCCGGAACACCTGGAACTGTGCGTGGACGATCCCTGGCGGCTTCTGGGACTGATCCGCAACGCCGGGGCCGTATTCATGGGCCATCACTGCCCGGAACCCATCGGCGACTACTTCGCCGGACCAAATCACGTCCTGCCCACCATGGGCACGGCTCGCTTCACTTCCGGCCTTTCCGTGGACAACTTCATCAAGAAATCCAACATAATCGCCACGTCGTGCGCGTATGTCGCCGAGCACGGCCCGGCCGTGGCCCGACTGGCGACGCTGGAAGGGCTGGACGCCCACGCCCGCTCGGTTCTACAAAGAGGCTGAACCGCCATTAGGCAGGCACTCCGTCATCCAAAATGCCGAATCACGGAGGCAACTGCTCCAAAATCGTCACGCATGCGGACTGACGGATCAAGTGCTTGGAGTGACAAGAGTTGACTTTTTTCTTCCCGCCAACAATGTATTGCCCGTGAATCACCAAGAAGAACGCCCATCAACCCCAACCCACTGATCGCGGAAAACCATGAAAATCCTCAGTCAAACATCCCTGCCTGAAATTAAGCTGCTCTCCCGCGGCAAGGTTCGAGACATCTACGAAGTCTCAGCGGACACCCTGCTCATCGTAACCACGGACCGGATGTCCGCCTTCGACGTGGTCCTGCCCGATCCGATCCCTTACAAGGGCGTGGTCTTGAACAAAATCACCCTGTTCTGGATGGATCGGATGCGCGCCGTTGTCCCCAACCATCTCCTGGCCGCCGATGTCGCCGACTTTCCCAAGGCCCTGCACCCCTATGCGGACCAACTGGAAGGTCGGTCCGTGCTGGTCCGCAAGGCGGCCCCGCTGCCGGTGGAGTGCATCGTGCGCGGCTACATCACCGGCTCCGGCTGGAAGGACTACCAGGACACCGGCATGGTCTGCGGGCACCAACTCCCCTCGGGGCTCCAGGAATCCCAGGAACTGATCCCACCGCTGTTCACCCCCTCCACCAAGGCCGAGGTGGGCGAACACGATGAGAACATCTCCGTGGCCAAGGCCGCGGAACTCCTGGGGCAGGAGCGGTTCGCCGCCGTGGAGCGCATTTCCCTGGACATCTACTCCCAGGCTCGGGAATACGCCAAAGGCCTGGGCCTGATCATCGCGGACACCAAGTTCGAGTTCGGTCTCGTGGGCGACGAGCTGTTGCTCATCGACGAAGTCCTGACCCCGGACTCCTCCCGGTTCTGGCCCCAGAAGGGCTACGCTCCGGGCCATTCCCAGCCCAGCTTCGACAAACAATACCTGCGGGACTGGCTGACCAAAAGCGGCTGGAACAAAAAAGCGCCCGGCCCGAACCTGCCCCCGGACGTCGTTGAGCAGACCCGGGACCGCTACCTGGACGCCTACGCCATGCTCACCGGCCAACGGCTGGAACTTCCCTGACCCATCTCCCAATAACCTTTCCCTGAATATTCTTTCGGTCCCGCGAACACCATCAAAGGAGACTCGCATGCTCGTATCCGGAAAAAAGGCACTGATCTTTGGCGTGGCCAACGATCGCAGCATCGCCTACGCCATCGCCAAGATCTTCAAGAATCAGGGCGCGTCCATCGCCCTGAACTTCGTCAACGCCGCCATCCGCAAACGGGTTGAGCCCATCAACGAGGAATTGGGCGGGGACTTCATTTTTCCCTGCGACGTGACCAAGGACGAGGAAATCGCCTCCGCTGCCCAGATTGTCGCCGAAAAATGGGGCGGCGTGGACATCCTGGTCCATTCCGTGGCCTTCGCCAACCGGGACGACTTGGCCGGACGCTACGTGGACACCTCCCGCGCCGGCTTCGCCCTGGCCTTGGACGTGTCCTGCTACTCCCTGGTGACCCTGTGCAAGGCCTTCGAGCCCCAGATGTCCGAGGGCGGGTCAGTCATGGCGCTGAGCTACTACGGCGCGGAAAAGGTCATTCCCAACTACAACGTCATGGGCGTGGCCAAGGCCGCCCTGGAGGCCAGCGTCCGCTATCTGTCCGTGGACATGGGCGCGAGGGGCGTCCGGGTCAACGCCATCAGCTCCGGCCCGCTGAAAACCCTGGCCTCCTCGGGCATCTCCGGGATGAAGCAGATCTTCAAGCACGTCGAGGACCGCGCGCCCCTGAAGCGCAACGTGACCCAGGAAGACGCCGCCGGTCTGGCCCTGTTCCTGGCCTCGGACTTTTCCACCTGCATCACCGGAGAAACCATCTACGTGGACGCCGGCTATAACATCATGGGCATGTGACCCTGGTCCACGATCTCAAATCGTGCTCATGCTCAATAAAGCGGTGTTCCTTATCGAAATCGCAATCGAAATCGAAATCGATTCCGAACACCGCAACCGGCTGAACACGAGCACGATTTTCCCGGCCATACTGAGCTATTGCGCATGCGTCTCCTCTCCCCACCTGCCGCGCTGTACCGCGCATTGATGGCCCTGCGCGCCGCCGCCTACGTCCGAGGCGTATTTCCCGCATGGCGGCCGCCCCAGCCCTGCATCAGCGTGGGCAACGTCCGCTGGGGCGGCACGGGCAAGACCCCGGTCTGCGCCTGGTTGCTGAATTGGGCCGCGGAGAACAACAAGCAATGCGTGCTGCTGACCCGTGGCTACCGCGCCCATCCTCCCCGCCTTCCTTTCCTTGTCGAATCGGACGCCTCCCCGCATGAAGCCGGTGACGAGCCATTGCTGCTGGCCCGCTCCAACCCGGCTGCCAGGATCGTGGTGGACCCCAAACGCGCCCGGGCCGGAAAATGGGCCTGGGACGCATGGCAACCGGACCTGTTTGTGCTGGACGACGGATTGCAGCACATGGCGGTGGCCCGGGACGTGAACCTGGCGCTGCTGACCCTCCAGGACCTGGACACCGACTGGAACAGAGTCGTGCCCAGCGGCCCCTGGCGCGAAGGTCCGTCCGCCCTATCCCGGGCGGACGCCTTCCTGGTCAAGCTGCCGGACCTGAAGATGATGAACGCTGGCCTACGGGAACGGATCGACCACCAGCTTGGAACGTACAAAAAACCGATCTTTTTTTTCACCCCGCTGCCCCTGCTCCTAACCAACCTCCGCACCGGAGAACGCCGGGATGATCTGCCCTCCCAAGCCGAGGGACGCTACCTCCTGTTCAGCGGCGTGGCCGACCCGTTGTCCGTGGAGCACACGGCTTCAACCTTCCTGGGCCGCAAGCCGGTCCGCTTCGACGCCTTTGCCGATCACCATCCCTTTTCCGCCAATGACGTCGCCCGGCTGGCGCAAAAAGCCGCAACCGCGAACACGGATCACCTGGTCTGCACGGCCAAGGACGCCGTCAAAATCCGCGACGTACTGCCCCAGGAACAGGAGGCGAACCGAGGGCCGATCCAGGCGCCGCAGTGGTGGAGCCTGGACATGTCGGTCCGGTTCGCGCCGTTCACAACCGACGCTCCCCGGTTCGAGGACTGGCTGGAACGCCGCCTGACCCAGGTATGATGGTCCACCCATGCGTCTAAGCCCCCTGAATCAACGCCGCTGGGCCAATTTCCGGAAGAACCGGCGCGGGTATTGGTCGCTGTGGATCTTTCTGGTCTTGTTCCTGACCACCCTGGGAGCGGACTTCATCGCCAACGAAAAGCCGCTTCTGGTCCGCTACGACGCGCAGTGGTTTTTCCCTATTTTCCAGATTTATCCGGAAACCGCCTTTGGCGGGGACTTCCCCATTGAGGCCTATTATCGCGACCCGTTCGTGGCCGACCTGATCCGGGAAAAGGGCTGGATGCTCTGGCCGCCCATCGCCTACAGCCACCAGACCGTGAACTTCAACCTGGACGTCCCGGCCCCCTCCCCGCCCAGCTGGGAAAACTGGCTCGGCACCGACGATCAGGGCCGGGACGTGCTGGCCCGGGTCATCTACGGGTTCCGGATTTCCGTACTGTTCGGCCTGCTCCTGACCCTGTCCAGCACGGTCATCGGCATTGCCGCCGGAGCTGTCCAGGGCTATTTCGGCGGCTGGACCGATCTGCTCTTCCAGCGCTTCATGGAAATCTGGTCCGGCCTGCCCCTGCTCTACCTGATCATCATCCTCTCGGCCCTGATCGAACCCAGTTTCTGGTGGCTGCTGCTGATCATGCTGCTTTTTTCCTGGATGGCCCTGGTGGGCGTGGTCCGGGCGGAATTCCTGCGGACCCGCAACTTCGACTATGTCCGGGCGGCACGGGCCCTGGGCGTGGGCAACCTGACCATCATGTTCCGGCACATCCTGCCCAACGCCATGGTAGCCACCCTGACCTTCCTGCCCTTTATCCTCAACGGCTCCATCACCACCCTGACGTCCCTGGACTTCCTCGGCTTCGGCCTGCCGCCGGGCTCCCCGTCCCTGGGGGAACTCCTGGCCCAGGGCAAGGCCAACCTCCAGGCCCCCTGGCTGGGCATCACCGCCTTCATGGTCCTGGCCGTAATGCTCAGCCTGCTGATCTTCATCGGCGAGGCAGCCAGGGACGCTTTTGATCCGAGGAAGAAGACGGTATGATGACGAAACCAATTCTTTTCCCAGCCGCACGCGGAGCCATTGTCGGCCCCCCTCGATCTGATTTGCGATCAACATGATGCGATACCCAGAACCCGCTTGGAATCGAAATCGGTATCGAAATCGGTATCGTCCCAGCGTAGAGTCGTTATTCTCGATTGCGATCACGATTTCGATTTCGATACCAACTCCATAAGAGTTGCCCCAACATCTACTTATAAATCAGCCTTCAGCCCTCTGACTTCCCCCCATGCCCACTTCCCCCCTGCTCCACGTCAGCGACCTGTCCGTCTCCTTTCACGGCTCCGGGGCCATCGTTTCCGCCGTGCAAAACGTCGGATTCACGCTGCGTAAGGGGCGAACCATGGCCCTGGTGGGCGAGTCCGGTTCCGGGAAGTCGGTCACGGCCCTGTCCCTGGTCCAGCTCTTGCCCTATCCCCAGGCCTTTCATCCCGGCGGGTCGATTCTGCTGGACGGTCAGGAATTGGTGGAGGCTTCGGAAGCGGTGCTGCGCGAAGTGCGCGGGGGACGGATCGGGATGATCTTTCAGGAGCCGCACAGCTCGCTCAACCCCTTGCACACGGTGGAAAAGCAGATCGTGGAAACCCTGCGCCTGCACCAGAAGCTTGCTCCGGACCAAGCCAGAGCGCGGGCCTTGGAGCTTCTGGAACTGGTGGGCCTGGACGATCCCGGACAAAAGCTGTCCTCCTGGCCGCATCAGCTTTCCGGGGGACAATGTCAGCGGGTGATGATCGCCATGGCCCTGGCCAACAACCCGGATCTGCTCATCGCCGACGAGCCGACCACGGCTCTGGACGTGACCATCCAGGCCCAGGTGCTGGCCCTGCTCAAGGATTTGCAACAACGCCTAGGCATGGCCATGCTCCTGATCACCCACGATCTGAACATCGTGCGCAAAAACGCCGACGACGTCTGCGTGATGCGGGAGGGCAAAATCGTTGAGTCCGGTCCGATGGAGCGGGTCTTCACCACGCCGGAGCATCCCTACACCCAACGGCTCCTGAAGGCCGAGCCCCGGGACGGCCCGGTGGCCGACCCCGCTTCCACGGAGCCGGTACTCGCCGGGCGGGAGGTCAATGTCTGGTTTCCGATCAGGAAAGGACTGCTCAAGCGCACCAAGGGGCACATCAAGGCCGTCAACGGCGTGAACGTACGGCTGTATCCCGGCCGGACCTTGGGCGTGGTCGGGGAATCCGGCTCGGGCAAGACCACCCTGGGTCTGGCCTTGCTGCGCCTGAACGCCTCCACGGGCCGGATCGTCTTCCAGGGCCGGGAGATCCACCAGTTGCCCCCCCGCGCCCTGCGCCCGCTCAGGCGGAACATGCAGATCGTTTTCCAGGACCCCTTCGGCAGCCTCAATCCGCGGATGTCCATCACCCAGATCATCGGCGAGGGGTTGGCCGTGCACCGCCTGGGACATGCCGGACGGGAGCGGGACGCCCTGATCGCCTCGGCCCTGGAGGAAGTCGGCCTGGACCCGGAAAGCCGCCACCGCTATCCCCACGAATTCTCCGGCGGCCAGCGCCAGCGCATCGCCATTGCCCGGGCCATGATTCTCAAGCCGGACGTACTGGTTCTGGACGAACCCACCTCTGCTCTGGACATGTCCGTCCAGGCCCAGATCGTGGACCTGCTGCGCACCCTGCAACATGAGCACGGCACCGCCTACCTGTTCATCAGCCACGATCTGCGGGTGGTCCGGGCCATGAGTCACGATATCTTGGTCATGCACCATGGACATGTGGTCGAACAGGGCCCGGCCCAAGACGTCGTCTCCCGGCCCAAACACCCCTACACGCGCGCATTGATGGCCGCGGCCTTTGACTTGGAGGCCGCGGCGGATGTCTGATCTTTCCGGGTGCCCGATTTGTTCAGTAGCGAATGTTACATTTACGTAAAACCGGCTGTAAGGTTTTACTTCGACATGAAAGCCATATAGGAGTCTGCTTTTGACCCACCGTAATCCGTAATGTCCATCACCCTTTCCTTCGAGCCCGAGCATGAACATTCGCAGCCTGAACACGCAGTTGATCCTGGTCGTGACCCTTTCCGTGGCGCTGTCCATCGGCGCGTTGATCATTTACGTCAACAAGTCCACGTCCGACATGGCCTTTACGTTGCAGACCCGAACCATGCACAATGTCGCCGATTCCACCTCACGGGTCCTGGAGAACTCCATCCACAACCTCGTCTCCCTGACGGCATCCCTGGCGGAGCAGAACGCCTTTGAAAGCGCCCTGCAGTCCGACTATTTTCGCCAGGACGCCTCCCGGATCATCACCAACTTCATGAGCGGCTACGGGGATATCTGGGCCGTGACGCTGTTTGACGAAAATGGCGACGTCATCGTCGGCTACAACGCCGACGACCGGGACTTGACCGGCATGTCCCTGAAGGACGAGCCGTTCATGCGGACATTGTTCACAGGCCAAGGGGTGGTCGTCGAGAACCGGGTACGCAGGGCCATGGGCGGTGTTGCGCCGACCATGAGCGCCGCCGCGGTGGTTCGCGACCTGACCGGCCAGGTCGCCGGCGGCGTATCCGTTTCCACCCGGTGGGACAACTTCACCCGGCAGTTCATCGATACGATTTCCGTCGGTCAAACCGGCTTCGCGGCCATTCTGGACAATGACGGCCGCCTGGCGGCCCATGGCCGGGAGCCGGGGCGCATTCTGACCTCCGGTGCCGAGAGCGGCCTGGGCCAGGCCATGGACATCCAGCAGGGCCTGATCTCCTTCAGCCACGATGGCCGGGCCATGCTCATGGCCGTGACCACCATGCCGCTCAACGGATGGAAGGTCTGCACCGTCATTGACGCCGCGGAGATGAACACCGTGCCCAACCGCCAACGCAACACCCTGATCGCCAGCGGCTTGTTCATGGCCTTGCTCCTGGCCGGCTTGATCATCCTCATGCTCAGGCGGTACGTCCTAGCTCCCCTGACTTCCATCGAGTCCTACGCCGGCAAGGTCACTCACGGCGACCTGGGCGCTCGTCTGGACGGAAGATTTCGGTTCGAACTGGCGGAACTGGCCAGCAATCTGACCGCCATGGTCCAGGAATTGAAAAACAAGCTGGGCTTTTCCGAGGGTGTCCTGAAGAGCATTTCCGCCAACTTTCCTTTTCTCATCCTGGACTCCGAATCCCGCATCACCCACACGAACCGCTTGTTGCTGGAAATTTTAGCCAAGGAAGGCGCTCCGGAAGACTATCAATTCCAGGATGCCGGTCTGTTTTTTCATGGCGAGGCCGGACGTCGGACCAGATCCTCTCAGGCGCTCATCGAGAAACGCCGCGTGGAGGGCGAAATGGAAGTACTGGTCCAGGGGCGCAAGAAAATCCTAAGCGTCAACGCCAACCCCATTTACGACTGGGACGGCAACCTGACCGGCGTCCTGACCCTATACTACGATTTGACCACCATCCGAGAGCAGGAAGCCGAGATCAAGGGCAAGAATACGCAAATCGAAAGCGTGGCGGCCCGGGTTCAGGAAATTTCCCAGCAGGTCTCCGACGCGATGGAACGCATCGCCAAACAGGTGACTCAGGCGGGCGACGGTTCCCGTCGGCAGGAACAGCGCTCCGCGGAAACAGCTACGGCCATGGAGGAGATGAACGCCTCGATCCAGGAAATCGCCGCCAACGCCGGACATGCCGCGCAAAACTCGGATGAGGCCAAATCACAAGCCCTGGAAGGCCGGGGGCTGGTCAACCAGGTCGTGGATTCCATCACCCAGGTTCAGCAGCAGACGCAAAGCCTCCAGGCGGACATGAACGTCCTGGGCGAACGGGCCCAGAACATCGGCCGGGTAATCACGGTGATCGAGGATATCGCCGACCAGACCAACCTTCTGGCCCTGAACGCGGCCATCGAGGCGGCCCGGGCCGGGGACGCGGGTCGCGGGTTCGCCGTGGTGGCCGACGAGGTGCGCAAGCTGGCCGAAAAAACCATGGCCGCCACCAAGGAAGTCTCGGAATCCATTGCCTCAATCCAGGACGGAACCCACCGCGGCATCTCCGCGGTGCGATCGGCCACGGACTATGTCACGGCTTCCGCCGAGCTGGCCACCCGCTCCGATGCGTCCTTGCAAGTGATCGCCGACCTCGTGGAAAACAACGCTTCCCAGGTCGGGGCCATGGCCGCGGCCAGCAACCAGCAATCCGCGGCCAGCGAGGAGGTCAGCCGGTCCGTTTCCGAGATCAGCCGAATTTCCACGGAGACCGCCCAGGGCATGGCCTTGGCGGAACAGGAACTCGCCGGTCTCGTGGACCAGATCCGCCGCCTGCGGGATCTGATCCAGGAAATGCAGGTTTCGTGCTGAGGCCCCACCATGGGAAAAAGCGGTTTACGAGGCATCCCCAGGCTGATCCAGGCATTTGTCTGTTCCCTACTGGGACTGCGTAGCGCGTGGCGCAACGAAGAGGCCTTTCGGCTGGAGGTTCTGGCCGCTCTGGCGCTGGTCCCCGTCGCGTTGTGGCTGGGAGAAGGCGGCGTGGAACGGGCCTTGCTGCTGGGCAGCGTGGTCCTGGTCCTGATCGTCGAGTTGCTGAATTCCGCCGTGGAAGCCGTGGTGGACCGGATAGGAATGGAGCACAACGAGCTGTCCGGCAGGGCCAAAGACATCGGCTCCGCAGCCGTCCTGCTCTCCCTCCTCCTCGTCCCGGTGGTCTGGGCCTTGGTTCTTCTCGGCTGACTCCTTCGCCCCCTTCCCCATCCCTCCTTGATGTCACGCCTCACTTCCCAAGTAAAACCATTTCTATACATAGCGACTTAATTAATTGCGCATAACCTTCTCAGTGTCTCGCTGCCGTGAGCCCAGTTCAGAAACTGTGACTCGACCGCCATTTCAATT
>NZ_FXUJ01000040.1:0-11582 GCF_900182865.1 Desulfonatronum zhilinae | reverse complement strand
AAGACGCGGGAAGCCATGTCAAAGAGCAAATTACTGTCAAATTACTTTCTCAGGACACCTTTTTATCGCCTTTTCAGCTCAACTGCTCCGGTTCGCCCCCTTCAGCACACCTACCAGGGGCATCGCTGGGGGCTGGCCGCATAATTGCCGCTGACTTTTTGCAGGGACATCTGTTTATGGCTCGCAAGTTTTTTTCAGATAATCCAGCCTTCCTCGAAGCACTTTTGGCTTCTTCGGTTTGAACTGGAGCCGGAGCAGTCAATTTGGAGTCGGCTCAAAACAACATACTGATATATCGTGCGACATGCTCAAAACAAGCCGCTATTCTGTCTCAGAGCGCCCATTTCACCCCCGTAAATGGTCCTTTCAAATTGCGATTCCCTGTCTTGCCGCTGGGAAGATGCCTTTTTTGCCGAGTATGATCCCGAAAACGCGCTTTGAATGTTCCAAACTCTTCCATGTCAAGCGATTTTTCCTTTTCAGGCCGCACACCGCCGCGCCCGCCGGTTATGCTGCCATCAGCCTTCGAACCTTGAGATCCTTGGCCTGCTGCTCAACTTCCCACAGGTCATACTGAGTCTGCTGATTCAGCCAGCTCTCCGGGGTGGTATCAAAGGCTTTGGCCAAACGAAGCGCCATTTCCGGGCTGATTCCGGAACGGCCGTTCAGGATCGCGGAAAGTGTTTTTCGGCTCACGCCAAGGGCGTGTGCGGCATCCGTAACCGATATACCGAGCGGCTCTATGCACAGCTCGCGTAAAACCTCGCCGGGGTGGGGTGGGTTATGCATTCTCATCATCGTCCTCGCTTTAGTGATAATCTTCGTAATCAACGACAATCGCATCTTCGCCCTCAAACTGAAATGTGATGCGTGTGGCGTTACATGCGTCAAGACAGCAGAATGGCCCGATTTTGAGCTTGGTGGACTCTGGGTGTCGGAAGACTCTCGGGACAAGGCAGCTACGCCGGCCAATCCTGATCCAGCAAAAAATCGATGAGATTTTTATGGATGATGCCTTCCCGGCTCAAATCAAATCCGTCAAGGCTCAGGACCAGTTTGGGAAAATTGTCCTGAACAGCCAGAAGCGACGAGAATTCCCGTTCAGCGATGGCCTGGTCAGGTATCAGGTACGCGACCTGGAGATAGATTTTTTGCGACGCTTTTTCGGCGACGAAGTCGATCTCCCTGCCGTTCGATTTTCCGATCCGCGCAGTGTATCCTCTGCGCAACAGCTCAATGTAGACGATATTTTCCAGAATCTGATTGATGTCTCTCTGGTTGTGTCCATGGATGGCCTCGCGGATGCCGTGGTCGGCCAGGAAGATTTTCTCCTGAAACTTAAGCAGTCTTTTTCCCTGCACATCTTCACGCGGCGCGAGGTGAAGAAGACATGCCTCCTGGGCGTGGGATATGTAGTTGTATACAGTTTCCAGGGAAATCGCTCTTTTTTCGTGTTTCAGGTACTTCAGAATATTTGATCCGGAAAAGGAATTCGCCACATTCGAGAGTATGTACGCAATAACTCGTTCAAAAAGCTCCACATCACGAATGGAATGTCGTGCGATAATATCCTTGAGCAATATCGAGTTGTAGATGTCCTTCAAATAGTCGCGAGCCGCCGTCTCATTCAGATTGTTTTCATGGAGAAACGGCATTCCGCCATATTTGATGTACGTGGTGAACACATCCGCTGGTGATGATATCTGCTCTTTTCTCGATACTATTTTTGTCACTTCCTGGAATGAAAAGGGGTAGACTGGAATTTCAATATATCGTCCGGCAAGATAGGTTGCCAGTTCTCCGGACAGCAATTTGGAGTTCGATCCCGTAATGTAGAGGTCACAGTCCAGATCGACTCTCAAGGAGTTGACCATTTTCTCCCAGCCGTCCAGTTCCTGGATTTCATCGAGAAAAATATATGCCCTCGCGCCGACGCTCTCACTAATCCCCTTTATTTCCTTGTAAATACTCGTCAAGTCCCGACTGGCGTACGCCATGCTCTCAAAGTTGATCGTCTGGATTTGCCGTTCCGAAACCTCATTGGCGATCAGCTCCCGTTGAATGAGTTGCAACAGCGT
The DNA here is from genome assembly GCF_900182865.1 of Desulfonatronum zhilinae. Taxonomy (NCBI): domain Bacteria; kingdom Pseudomonadati; phylum Thermodesulfobacteriota; class Desulfovibrionia; order Desulfovibrionales; family Desulfonatronaceae; genus Desulfonatronum; species Desulfonatronum zhilinae. The sequence continues at coordinate 9,504 of NZ_FXUJ01000040.1, read as the reverse complement.
CGACTTGCCCGAACGGCGAATTCCGGTGAAGACCTTTACGATGTCCTTATCGATAAAGGGCCTGACCCTTTCGATGTAGCTTTCCCTCGTGATCATACTCATCTCCTCTGGGAAAGATGGTATACGCCCGTGGCGAAAACCGCAATACATTTTTTTAAAAGTTTACGGTATGGATAGATTGTTCGCAACAGATTGCCATTCTCAGGCCGCCATGCTGCTTGCAAATTTTAGCTATAGTGCTATCATCAACCCATGACAGGTAAGCACCGAAAGACGCTTGAAGCGATTCGTACCGACCCCGTCAACGGGAACATCGAGTGGGCACGAATCGAGTCTTTGTTGGTGGCGCTTGGCTGCCGGATCGTTGAAGGTGCGGGCTCTTCCGTGACCTTTGAACGCGAAGGGCTCAGGGCCACGTTTCACCGGCCCCATCCGGGCAGGGAGGCGTTGCGCTATCGGGTCAAGGCCGTCCGGGAATATCTTGATCGTTTGGAGGTGGGAGTATGATGAGCGTTATGACGTATCGCGGCTACACGGCAAGCATGGACTTTGACCCCGAGGACAAAATCATTGTCGGCCGGGTTCGCGACATCGAGGACATCATAACCTTTCACGCCGAGTCCGTTGGGGAATTTGAATCCATTTTTCATTCCACCATTGATGATTACGTCGCCGCATGCGAGCAGCTTGGCAGCGCACCGGAGAAGCCCGCCAGCGGCCGACTGATGCTGCGCATCGCGCCCACGGTTCATGCCGCGGCATTGAAGGCCGCCGCCCGGAGCGGAACCAGCCTGAACAAATGGGCCGAGCATGTTCTGAATGCCGCAAGCCGATCGGAACGTCACATACGAACTCTTCCGTAACTCTGGCAATAGTTTTCCAATAGTTTTCCGGGGCCGCGGGCAGTGGAGGGAAACGGATGGTTCGGCGAGTAAGCGTCAATCATCCTGGAAGGCGAGAGCGGATCACCCCGTCTGGCCGTAATACGCCCAGACCTGGTCGAAGGATTGGCCGAAGGAGCGGTTTTCCATGTAGTTTCGGGCCTGGGTGCCCATTTTTTGGAGCAGGAGAGGGTTGTCCAGCAGGGTGGACACGGCTTGGCAATAGGCTTCGGCGGTGGTGGAGGGGACGATGAAACCGGTTTGGTCGGGGATCAGGTTTTCCTGGGGGCCGCCTTCGGCGGAGACGATCACCGGCAGGCCGGAGGCCTGGGCTTCCAGGACCACGTTGCCGAAGGTGTCCGTGGTGCTGGGAAAGACGAAGACATCCGCCGAGGCGTAGGCCTGGGCCAGGGCTTCGCCGTCCAGGTAGCCGGTGAACACCGCGGGCGTACCGCCGAGGTTGCGCTCCATCTCCTCCCGATACGGGCCGTCGCCCACGATGATCAGCCGCACGTCGTTTCTTTCCCGGGCAAGCTCCCGGAACGCCTGCTCCAGGATGTGCAGGTTCTTTTCCTTGGACACCCGGCCCACATAAAGCAGCCTGGTCTCGTTTCGGAACTGGAAGCGCTTTTCATAAAATCCGTTGCGCTTGGAGGGGTGGAAGCGCTCGATGTCGATGCCCCGTGGATAGACCCGGACCTTTTCCGGGCTCAGGCCCTTGGCGATCAGTTCGTTGGCCGTGGCGTGGGACGGGGCGAAGACCAGGTCCATCTGGTCGTAGTACCAGAGCGTAAACCGCCACATCAGTTCCTCCATGGCGGAGTCCTGGGTCAGGCACTGGGTGTATTGGGGCAGGGAGGTGTGGTAGGTGCCGTAGATGGGCAGGTGCATCATCTTGGCCAGGGCCAGGGCGGCCAGGCCGATGGGGCCCGGGGTCGCGGTGTGGATGTGGGTGATTTCCTTGTCAAAGCAAAAGCGCATCATTTCCAGCAGCGGCGGGTAGAACAGCTTCAACTCGGGGTATTCCGGCAGCTCGAAGACCCCGATGGGCGTGAAGTTTTGCACGCCGTCCGCGGCCTGGACCGCTTCGTCCGGGGCGCAGGTGATGATGGTCATGTCCTTGCTGGTGGCCAGGGCCAGGGAAAGCTGCTGCTGAAGGGTCAGGGCCACGCCGTTGACCTCGTAGAAGGTGTCCGTGAAATGGGCCACCCGGGGGGCCGAGGCGCTTCTGGATTCCAGAAGTCCCTTGTCCGCGGCGAGTGATTCCCGGATTTCGCGGCTGAATTTCCGGTCGTGGGCAAACATGGAGTAGGAGAGGAAGTAGGGGGCCAGCAGGGTGTACAGGGCTCCGGCCGAGCCCAGGGAGTGGAAGATGTTGAAGATGCTGCCCTGGGCGATCTTGCGCAGCATGTGGTCCGCGGAATGTTTCAGAACCTGGTTGGCGGAGCGGTTCACAAAGGAGAACCATGCCTTGCCCTGGCCTTCGCGTCCGTTGTCGCTGGAGCGGACGATGGACATCAGTTCCGGGTCGTTCCAGATCAGTCGGGCCGTCTCGTAGCGCAGCAGATCCTGGAGCTGTTCCGGGGGATTGCGACGGGAGCCGGGGCCGATTCTTGGGCGAATGCTCTGGGACCAGAGAGCGTGCAGGGAGCCCAGCAGCCCGGATTCCTCCTCCCGGCCCGGATACAGGTTGCGGTCGATGAACTTGAGCAGAATATCCTTGTTGACGTGTTTTCTCAGCTCGAATTGTCGGGCGTAGAACTGGTAGGCGATGCTGTAGAGGTTGTGGGCCAGGGTCTGGGGAGAGGACGAAACCCCCACTGGAATGGCCTCGCCGTCACGGACGCCATTGAGAAAGCCGACTGGGTCCCGGTGTCCGGACATTACCGTGTGCGTCCGGGCCATGTTCAGGGAACTGTGGTCGTCCGAGCCCCCGGTGAGGTGCTTGATCCAGGGTTCCGGAGGCAGGGCGGCCCTGTCGTGGACGTTCTCCAGTCGCTGGATGTCCTCCGGAGAGAGGCCCCCAAGGATGCGCTTCAGGTTGATGTTCAGGTGCTCGTCCCGGGCTCCGTTGATCTCGAAATACTTGAACAGCAGCAGGAGCTGTTCGAAATGGGCCTTGGTCAGCTTGTCGTTGACCGAGAACAGCGGGTGGGCGAGGACGTGCACAATCCCTGTCCGTTGCAGGTACGCGGCCAGTTCGAAGACGTTGTCGCGGTACTTCTGGATTTCCCGGTGCTGGACCTCGGTGATGTCGTAGGCCAGCACGTGGACCTTACAGCGATCCTCGGGAAAATAGGCCGTGATCTCCTCGCTGACGAAAGTGTCCGGCAGGTGGGCGATGTCCAGGCTGCCCTCGATGGTGTTGTGATCCGTAATGGTGATCAGGTCCATGCCCTTGTCCCGCAACATGCGATAAATGTGCAACGGCTCGGTGTAGCTTTCCGCGCATCCGATCTTCTGCAGCACCCATTGGGACGGACGTTTGGAGTATTTGGAGTGGACATGCAGATCTGCCTTGGTCGTCGGTTCCATATTCACCTCCCTGGTATGTTGGGGAAGTGGTACCCGGAACAGGTGACGAAATGACGACAAGTGGGTGACCAAAGATGACAGGCTTGTAAAAATCTCGTGACATTTCGGGTTGTCACCGAATCTTCACATCTCGGTCACCCAGCGGTCATGCTTCGGAGCGGGAATAGGATAGTGAGCGGGCGGTAGTTCACTTTCCTGAATCTTCAGCCGGAGGATGTCCGTGATGAGCGCCACCGCTCCTGCTTCGCCTTGCCTGATCGACCTGCCTTCACCCTTTGTCCGCCCGCTGCCCAGCAAATTGTTCGGCCTGGCCAAGCCGTCCCTGGAGAAAGTGCTGGCCCTGAGCTATTTGAATCGCAAGTACGGGGAAGTCCTGTCCGGTCTGGGTCAGGCACCGGGGGGCCGGGATCGGGTTGATTTCCTGGACCGGTCCTTGAAAGCCCTGAACATCAGCGTGGTCCTGGACGACGCTGAATTGGAGCGCATTCCAAAGGACGGACCGGTGGTCGTGGTGGCCAATCACCCCTTCGGGGCGTTGGAGGGGCTGGTCATGGCCGCGGTGCTGCGCAAACGGCGGCCGGATCTGAAGATCATGGCCAATCATCTGTTGGAACGGGTGGAGGAGTTGCGGGACTTGTTCCTGTTTGTCGACCCCTTTGAGGGTGGGGTTAATACGGTGCATGGCAACGGGGCGGCCCTGAAGAAGATTCTGGCCTGGCTGCGGGAGGGCGGATTGTTGGGGGTGTTCCCGGCCGGGGAGGTCTCCCACTTGCAGGTTCGGCGGCGGACCATGGCCGATCCGCCCTGGAGCGAGTCCGTGGCCCGGATCATCCGCAAGACCGGGGCCTCGGCGGTGCCGATGTTCTTCCAGGGAACCAACGGTCCGCTGTTTCATATGGCCGGACTGATTCATCCGCTGCTGCGGACCGTGCTGCTCCCCCATGCCCTGGTGCGCAAAGCCGGTTCGGAAGTCCGCGTGCGCATCGGTCGGCCCCTGGGACCGAAGCACCTGGCCAACTGTCCCACGGACGCCGATTTGATCGGATATCTGCGCCACCGGACCTATCTTCTGCAATGCGGGGCCAAGTCGCGACCGAAACCTGTGCGGTCTTTTCCGCCCTTGTCGGTCTTGCCGTCCTTGCCCTCATTGCCGTTAGGCCCGGAGTGCCCGGAGGGACTGTCAGGGGCTCCGCGCGCCGTCGGGAACCCGTTGCATCTCGAACAGCAAGCCCTGTCCGCGGACCAGACCCTGCTGGAAACCGATGATTTTTGCGTCCATCTGGCCGAGGCCCGCCGTATTCCCCATCTGCTGCACGAAATCGGTCGGTTGCGGGAAATGACCTTCCGGCTGGCCGGGGAAGGCACGGGCAAGGAAGTGGACCTGGACATCTTCGACGCCCACTATCTGCACTTGTTTCTCTGGGACAAGCGGGAGCAACGGATCGCCGGGGCCTACCGGCTGGGGCGCACGGACGTGATCCTGAAGAACCACGGGGCCAAGGGACTGTACACTACCACGCTCTTCTCGTTCCGGCCCGGGTTCTGGGACAAGGTCGTCCCGGCCCTGGAACTGGGGCGGTCCTTCGTGCGCCCGGAATACCAGAAGAATTACGCGCCACTGCTCCTGCTCTGGAAGGGCATCGCCCGGTTCATCCTGCGCCATCCGAAATACCGCACCCTGTTCGGCCCGGTGAGCATCGACAACGAGTACCACCGCTTTTCCCGGCAACTGATGGTGGGCTTTCTGCGGGCCAACGGCCACATGCACGAACTGGCCGACCACGTCCGGCCCCGCCGCCCCTTTCGCCAACGTCGCCTGTTCCGCCTGGACGACTCCCTGCTGACCATGATGTCCAAGACCATCGACGACATCTCGGACATCATCACGGACATCGACCGGCACAAGACCGGGGTCCCGGTGCTGCTGCGCCAATACCTGAAGCTGGGCGGAAAAATGCTCGGGTTCAACGTGGACCGGGAGTTCAGCGACGTGCTGGACGGTTTGGTCCTGGTAGACCTGCTCCAAACCGACCGCCGGACCCTGGAGCGGTATCTGGGCAAGGAAGGGGCAAGGGATTTTCTGGCCGTTCATCAGGCCGTTCACCTGGGCGGGGCAGGAGTGCCGAAAGAAGGGGAGAGCGGATCGAGCGGCGGAGGTTTGGCCGCGATGGCGGTGTGAAGGGGACGGGTATTGGGCTGCACGACGATATCGGATTATCAGTATTCGTGTACTCATCTTTTGGCCGGATGCCCTCCCGTGCTTTCCTCGATCCGACTATCTCCGTCACACAACTGTCATCAAAACATTTGGGAGTTTGTCGGTGGCTATGGAGAAGTCCTGCCTACCTATATTTTCTCCTCAAACACCTCATCAAAAAAAGTATCCTTCTCCAAACCGTCTTGCCATTTCCTGTGTCTTCGCACACTTTCTTCGCGAACATCTCGCGGAATGGACAAAAATCTAAGAGCATCCGTATATCCAAGCTCTTTAAACAGGATTTTTGTTCCCTTTTCCAAAAGAACCGTCTCGTCAGTATGTTTCAGCATGGTCGTTGTCATTTCAGATCTTCCTTTTCACAAAAAAAGATTGGAGAACCGGTCCAGATATCCAGGGTACGCCCAGATTTCCGAAGGCTGGAGAATGGGCAGGCGCGAGGCCTGCCCCTACCTGATATTGCCTGGCTGCCGACCCAAAAGCTCTAACAATCCGGATATGTCCGGCAGGACGATGTCGGCCTGGGAAGCCAGCGACGCCATGGTTCCGGCACCAGTGAGCACGCCGACGCACAGGCGCACCTCGGCCGAGCGGCCCATGATCATGTCGTGCCCGCTGTCGCCCACCACGGCCACATGGCGGGGCGAAAGCCCCACGGACTCGCAGAAAGCCAGGGCCATGCCCGGTCCGGGCTTGGCCCCGTATCCGCTGTCATATCCGGCGACAAAGCTCACGAATTCCTTCAGGGCGTAGCGCTCCACGGTGGCCGAGGCCGAGGCTTCGCTGTCGTTGGTGGCGATGCCCAGGCGCAGATTGAGCCGGGTCAGGTGCGTAAATAGGATGCTTAAATCCGTCACGGGCACGGCGCCGGCCAAGGCCTCCTCGGCAAAGATGGCATCCAGTGCACGCTGCAAGTCGCTCCGAGGGAGAACAGCGCCCAGATCGCGCCACAACTCGGCCAACTCTCCGACATGCCCCGCCGCGATGACCGAGTCGGCCTGAAAACGACACGTCGTCGCGTCGTACCCGCCCGCTTCCATCATCACGCGTGCAAGATTTTCGCTCCCCCCGGAAGCCATGGCCGCCGCCTTGGTTATGACCGAGTGCCATGTTCGGTGAAAGTCGAACAGGGTGCCGTCCTTGTCGAAAAGGACGCCGTGTATTTGTCTTGCGGGCATTGATGGCATGCTTTTTCTCACGATTTTTCGAGCACGTTGGCTTCGGCGTCGGGTTGGTCGTTGAGGATGACGACGAGGTTGCGACTGAGCGCTGGATTTGCGGGGCGGCTCAGATGTTCAGTTCTTCCCGAACAGAGCTGAGTAGGGTGACGGGGGCGTTCATTTCTTCTGTTTTTGCCGCGCGAAGATCCTTGAGGTCCTCGTAGTCCTCGAGTTCCTTCCGAACCTTTTGGAATTCCTCGTAAGGTAAAACAACGAAGGCTTTTTTGCCGTCGTGTTCCAAAATACTTGGATTCAAAGTAACCATGCCTTTTCTCCTTCGATTTACCGATAAACTTCGCGACGATGGACAATCCGGTACACGAAAATCGTCGGCTTGGCGGAGCGTCAGGACATCTTAGCCAGAAGCGCGGTGAAGTCCGCGCGGATTCGGTCCACGCGGCGACGGTTCGCGCCCAGGTCCCAGTACCCGGTGCGCGAGGCCGAGCGGATGTGGATGACCGAGGCCTCATGGTCGAAATGAAACTCCAGGTCGTCCTTGAAGCGGAACAGGGCGCTTTGCACCACGGCCTTGACCAGGGAAGGGGATTGCTCGGTGATCTCGGTGCGCGGCAGGTCGCGGAGTACCTGGAGGAGGGTCTTCAGGGCCAGATGCTCCCGGCCTGGGGGATATGGCAGAGGCTCCACCCGGCGGGCCGGGTCAGCGGCTTGGCTGGAAACACAGTTGGGGCTCGCGGGACAGTCCGGTAATGGCATTATATTCGATTGTTATCAGTAGCGTTTGCACGGGGCGAACGTGCTACATCCCCAACAGCGCATAGCCGTCCGTTGCAACTATTGTTCGACATTCATGCGTGCCATATTTGCAATGCGGACAAAACTAGGCATACGAGGATCATTGAACCGATAAACACCTTTCGCAATGCGCCTCAGGATTGTTCCATCGCCATCGGACACTAGGCGATGGAAGTAGTTATTAAGGCTATTTTGGTCGATTCTTCGTTCCCATAGATTCCCGTACTGTACGCGAAGCTCCGCAGCCGTAAATTCCTCTGACCCCAAAAGTGCAGCTGCACAAACAATATGGTGGTATTCATCGGTGCCGTAAGATCGGCATGCCTCATCGTATTGCCTCTTTAGCCGCCCCTCGGAATCATCAACGGCACGTCGCGTTGCCGCTTCGACACTGGCCACACCGATTTCAGTACGTCCCTCTGCGATGGCGTCTTCCGCAGCTTTAAGAGCTAGCAAATGCGTGAAATGTGGATAACCAGACGACACGTTTACAATTCGCGTTTTTGCTTGTGGCGTAAATCTCAGTCCTAAGGCCTTCTCCCCTTTATCGATGATCTGTTTCAATTCCGGTTCAGACATTCGGTTGAGCCGGGTTTCACGAAGGCACCGCTCAACGGAAGGGTGCCCATCGGTCAGATCAGCTCCTGTTTCCGCAATCCCAACCAGCAAAATTTTGAATGGGGAGCCTTGGTCACTTAACTGCTTGATAAGCTCCGCAATTTTGTGACGATCTGTCGTATTGCGCAGAGCATCAAGTTCATCTATCAACAGTAGGCCTCCCAGTTTGGCAAGTTTCGATGCAACCCAGCTAGGTGAATCTAGTTCAGCTGACAGTCCACGCTCTTTCGACTTGTTTTCGGTAGTGGTATGCACACCACCTCCGAATCCAGGAATACCTATGTCTGCTTTTCCCCCCTCAGCTTTTCTATGTTCAGACTCTATAATGTTTGTATTAATACCTACATAAAAAAGTGGCTCTGCAAAAATTGTCTTAAAATTATCTGTGCTGTCGCAGCGTTTTATGAAAAACTTTCCTGTGGCAAGCTTTTTCAAAAGCAGGTCAGCAGTGATATTTGCCAAAGAACTCTTTCCTACACCTCTGTCTCCAAAGAGAAGGGCATGTTGACCAGGAGTATTTAGTTGCTCTATAAGTGCACGAACTTCAACTGCACGCCCAAAAAATAGATCAATCGAATGAATAGGTTTGTGTGGTGTAAAAATTTCGCGAACTTCTGAACGCCGAATCAATGCTTCTCGTTCTATGCCAAATGGATCGTCCATGTGCTATCCCTTTCTGTTCGAACCTGAATCCGTGAAGTTATTGCAATGCTAATACAGTAACAGTGCAGTCTTTTTCTTGACTTTGATCAATCATTTAGATATGTTCAGTCATCGACGCAGTAACTTTACAAACTCACCCAATAGGTGATGGGGGCGATGAGTATGGGCATATCCAAGGTGGTTCACAAGGAAAACCTCCAGGCCGGGCCAGCCGGCTTGGTGTTCGTAGGACAGATGGCCAAACTGGCAGGTCTTGATGCTGTGGCAAAGCAGGTGACCATCGGTAGGCCGCAGATATCCACAGAAAACATCTTGAAAACCATGCTCGGGCTGATGGTCCAAGGGAAAACTGATTTTGATCACGTCAAACCGCTGGCAGGCAACCGGTACTTCATGAACGCCGTTGACATCGGCAGGGTGCCTTCGGCGGAAACCTACAGGCAAACCTTTCAGCGGATCGCCCTGAACACTGAGCTGGAGGCCATGCTTCCGGGATGCTCGGTCAAGCTCTGGAAAAAGACCGGCATGGCTCATGAGTACTTGCAAAAAGACGACAAGAAATGGGTTCGAGTGGATATCGACCCGGTGATCTACGACAACGACGAGACCAAAAAAGAAG
>NZ_FXUJ01000039.1:0-12086 GCF_900182865.1 Desulfonatronum zhilinae | reverse complement strand
AAGACGCGGGAAGCCATGTCAAAGAGCAAATTACTGTCAAATTACTTTCTCAGGACACCTTTTTATCGCCTTTTCAGCTCAACTGCTCCGGTTCGCCCCCTTCAGCACACCTACCAGGGGCATCGCTGGGGGCTGGCCGCATAATTGCCGCTGACTTTTTGCAGGGACATCTTAACGGCTCGTTGGTGGTTGATCCCGGCAAGTTTAGGCATGAGCGACTTCTACGTACCGTACTTTCTTTTCCGCGGACAGCAAGTCCATGACATGAACATAGTCTTCGATGGCTTCCTTGATATTCTCAAGGGCTTCTTCTTCCGTGGTCCCTTGCGACCAGCACCCTGGAAGGCCGGGCACCCGAACGGAATATCCTTCATCGGTTTTTTGGATATTTACGGAGTATCTCATGTAACGTCCTTTTTCGGCTGGCTGTGCCCTCTGTGAAGAGTCGGGCTTGAAAAAACAAACGGGCTTCTTTTACGAAGCCCGCTTGGTGAGGTCAATGTTTGCGAATGGAGGGCATCAGCGCCAGAGGCTCCAAGCTGCTACGGCAACCGTGACCAGCAAGGTCAGGGTGATGGGCGTACTCAAGGGCTGACGGTCGGCGTCCGCGTCGAAGTCGCGCAACGGTCGATGCAGGGTACGCAAAACATGCATGGGGTCGGACGAAAGGAAGGATACGAAGTCGGCGAAGCGGAAGCTCAGTCGTTCCGCGGTGTCGAAGAAGACGTTCACCCAGCCGATGAAGACCCGGCGCAGGTACGGGGCCAAGCGGCGATAGAACCAGTCCACGTCCAGGGAGATCTTGTCCTTGGGCGTCAGCTTGGCCCGGACCAGCCAGAACCCGAGGAACGTGAAGATCAGGATCTGAGTGGTTTCCACCAGCAATGGGATGGCGAACGGGGTGAAGTCCATGAAATAGGGCAGTTCGGCATAGAGCAGCCCGGGAAAGACGCCGTAGATCACGCAGAGCACGGCCACGCCGGTCATGGCCGCGAACATGCCCGTGGGGATGGGCCGCAGCTGGGCGTGGTGCGTTTTCTCTTCATGGAACCAGGTATAGTAGGGTAGCTTGATGCCGACGGAGAGAAACGTGCCCACGGAAGCGAAGATGAGCAGGAATTTCACGGCGTAGGCGGAGCTTTCCCCGGCCGCGGTGATGATGATGGTCTTGCTGATGAAGCCCATGAACAGCGGAAAGCCGGAGATGGACAGAGCCCCGACCATGTACAGGACCAGGACCCATTTCATCCGCGACGCCAGGGCTCCCAACTCGCTGAGCTTGCTGGTGCCCGCTGCGTAGAGCACGGCGCCGGTGGCCATGAACATCAGGGTCTTATACAGGATATTGCTGAAGGCAAAGGCCGCGGCGCCGTTGAGGGCCAATTCCGTGCCGATGCCCACAGCGGCGATCATGTATCCGACCTGACTGATGATATGGTAGGAGAGAATTGCCCGAATATCGTTGGCTAAAAACGCGTAGCTGACGCCCCAGAGGGCCATGGCCACGCCCATGATCATCAGGATCGGCCAGCCGGGAAAGAGGACGATGGCCACGTAGACCGCGACCTTGGTGGTGAAGGCGCTGAGAACGCAGGCTCCGGTGATGGTCGCCTTGGGATAGGCGTCCGGCAGCCAGGCATGCAGGGGGACCATGGCCGCGTTGATCATCACGCCGAAGAACATCAGCCAGGCGGCCAGGGATTCACCGGGAGCGAATCCATTTTCAGGCAACAAGAGCGAGCCGGTGGACTGGGCGTGGACGATGATTCCCGCCAGCAGGAGACTGCCGCCGAACAGGTGGTACAGCAGATAGCGCATACCGGCCTGCTGGGAGGACTTGGTGCGCTGCGCCCAGATCAGATAGGTGGAACCGGCGGCCATGATTTCCCAGCAGACCAGCAGGGTGAAGAAGTCGCCGCAAAAGGTCACGCCCAGGGCGCCGCCGGCGTACAGCAGGGCCGCGGCCTGTTGCCCGGTTTCGCGCATGTGCAGGGCGTACACCCCGCAGAAAAAGGCGATCAGGGCGAAGATGATCCCAAAGACCCGACTGAGCTGGGTGACCTGGAGGACCACCAACTCGTAATGGGCAAAGGGCATGGTGACCACGGTTCCCAGGGGAATGGTCAGGATGAGGATCAACGCGGCGATGGGGAATGCCAGGAAGGCCGCGGGCCGGGCGTTCTTGGGCAACAGGGGCAGGATGATCAGCCCCAGCCACATGACGAGAACCGGAGGCAGTTCAATGGGCATTGGTGTTCACTTCCTGATCGGTATCTTGGTCTTGCTGAAGAGCGTCATAGTAGTTGGGCTTCTGGGCGATGAACAGGTTCGCGCAGAATTTGGCCACGAATATGAGCACAAGGCTGCCGCCGAATCCAAATACGGCGAAAAAGCCGGGAATGGCTTCCCACCAGTAATGGTGTTCGATGAATTGGCCGATGACCGAAAGCAAGGTGAGGCCGAGTAGAACGATCCAGTGCCACTTTTTCATGGCCAGACTCCCGAAGCGGTGAAGATTGCCGGCAGCTGGAAGACGCTTTGCGAGATGCCCGCTGCCAGGTCATACATGTTGAGAATAAAATTGGGCTGCAGGCCCAGCACGACGGACAACGTGGCGACGATGCATATGGGCACGACCATGAACAGTGAGGCCTCCCCATGCTTTTCCAGGTCCTTGCCGCCGGGGCGGAAGAAAGCTCGCTGAACGATGGGAAAGAAGTAGGCGGCGTTGAGCAGACCGCTGAGCAGGAAGATGCCCAGGATGATGGTCTGGTCCGCGGCCATGGCCCCCTGACAGAGGAACCATTTGCTGACAAAGGCGTTGATGGGCGGCACGCCGGCCAGGCCCAGGGCCCCGATGGTGAAGGCTCCCATGGTCCAGGGCATCACCCTGCCGATTCCGTCCAGCTGGGATATCTTGGTTTTATGCAGATTGACGTAGATGGCCCCGGCGCAGAAAAAGAGGCAGATCTTGGTCGTGGCGTGGTTGGAGAGGTGCAGCAGCCCGCCGGTGAAGCCCTCGGGAGTGAGCAGGGCCACGCCGAGCACGATGTAGGACAGGTGCCCCACCGTGGAATAGGCCAGCCGACGTTTCAGGTCGTCCTGATTCAGGGCGATCAGCGATGCCAGGATGACCGTGGCTCCGGAGAAGGTGGCCAGGATCAGGTTCAGGCTGAATTCATGCATCACTTCCGGCCCGAAAATGAACCCCACGACCCGGATTACGCCGAAAACCCCGGCCTTGACCACGGCCACCGCATGGAGCAGGGCGGAGACCGGGGTCGGGGCGACCATGGCCGCGGGCAGCCAGCTCTGGAGGGGCATGATGCCGGCTTTTACGCCCACCCCGGCGATGAACAGGATGAAGACCACCTTGATCAGTACGGGGTCGAGCACGATCCCGCCGAAGATTCCGCCGGGATTGAAATCCAGCGTGCCGGCGATGGAATAGGTGATCCCGATGGCCGCGATGAGCACCACGCCTGCGGACATGGCGTAGAGCAGATACTGCCGTCCGGAGCGCATGGCCTCCTTGTTTTCCTTGTGGATGACCAACGGATAGGTGGCCAGGGACAGGATTTCGTAGAAAATCAAAAAGGTAAGCAGGTTGGCCGAAAAGGCGATGCCGATGGTGGCCGAGAGGCAGACCGCGAAGCTGGCGAAGTAGCGGGTCTGCTTTTTCTCATTGGCCCCGCGCATGTAGCCGATGGAGTAGAACGAGGTCAGAATCCACAGGCCCGAAGCGACCACGGCGAAGAGCATGCCCACGGCATCGGCCCGCAGCTTCAGGGCGATGACCGGAGAGGCCGAGATCTGGACAATGGTGAATTCCGCCACTTCTCCGGCCATGACGCCGGGCAGCAGGGACAGAACCAACGGGAACTTGATGAACGCCGCGGCCAGGGTCCAGAACTCGCGCATGTTCGGCCGGTTGGTGCTGGCATAGATCAGCGGGACCGCTGCCAGGGAAACCAGGACCGCCAGAAAGGGAACCGAGGACGTATAGGTGACGATTTCGTGCATTTTAGTAGTCCCTTAGAGCCAGCCGGGGATCATGGGCACGATGAGGTTGGTGACGATCCAGGCGTTGGCGAAGCCCAGCACCAGGAGGCTGATGGCCAGAAAGAGGGTTGGAATGAGCATGGACGCCGGGGCTTCATTGCGGGCGATGGTCTGTTCGCTGTAGTCCACGCCGCCGGTTTCCTGCGGTTTGAGGTACATCCGCTCCATCACCCGGAAAAAATAGGCGACGTTGAGAATGGTGCTGATCAGCAGGGCCGTGAGGAAAATCCAGTGGGACTGTTCAATGGCGCCCAGGGCCAGATACCACTTTCCGAAGAAGCCGGCCGTGGGCGGCAGGCCGATCATGGAGATGGCGGCCAGGGTGAAGGCCGCGGACGTCCAGGGCATGGATTTGCGCAGGCCGTTGGTCATCAGGGGGATGGAACTGTGGCCGAGGCGCAGGCGCATGTTGCCGCTGACCAAAAAGAGGCAGCACTTCATCACGGCATGATTCAGGGCGTGCAGGATGGCCCCGATGAAGCCCAGGGGCGAGGCCAAGGCGATGCCCACGGCGATGTACCCGACCTGGGCCACGCTGCTGTAAGCCAGCATTCGTTTCAGCTCGGACTGACAGATGGCCATGATCGAGCCCCAGATGATTCCAATCGCGCCCAGGTATCCGATGATCGCGAGGATATCCAGTTCGTTGCGCAGATAGTCCGGGTCCACCACGAAGAACAGGACCCGTAACAGGACATAGGCCGAAACCTTGGTGCCGATGGGCGCGATCAGGGCCGTGGCCGTGGTGGAGGCATGGGTGTAGGCGTCCGGCAACCAGGCGTGCATCGGAAAGAGGGCCATCTTCAGGGCCGTGCCCAGGACGATGAGCACCAGGCCGACGATCACTGCCGGTGAATCCTGGACCAGGGGCATCAGCTCGGCGATATCCGCCATGTTCAGGGTGCCGGTGCTGATGAAAATCAGAGCCACTCCCAACAGGTAGAAGGTCGCGCCCACGGTGCCCATGACCAGGTAGCGGAAGGCCGAGACCACGGCCCGCTTGTCGCCGATGGCGACCAGGGCGTATCCGGCCAGTGCTCCGATCTCCAGGAAAACGTAGAGGTTGAAGAGGTCGCCGGTCATCACCATCCCGGCCAGTCCGCCCAGGAGGAGCATGGACAGACTGTAGAAGGCGATCTCTTTCTGGGGGATTTCGTATTCCACGCTGCGTTTGCCGAAGACCATCACGATGAAGGTCACGCCGCAAAGCAGGGTACAGACAAAGGCGGAGAGGGGGTCCAGGACGAATTCGATCCCGATGGGCGGCATCCAACCGGCGATGTGGTAGCTGATCCGACCCTGGGCCAGGGTGGCCTGCATGCCGATTACGGAAAAATACAGGGCCAAGGCCGATCCCAGGACCGCGGTCAGGTGCGCCGCGGCGCGATGCATGGCCCCCACCAGGGGGACGAGCATGGCCGCGAAGAGGAACGTGATCGGGATGAGGACGGGAGCTTGGGAGCTGATCATTTCATCCGCTCCAGGAGGGTTGGTTCGTCAAGGGTTTTGAATTCCCGGTAGATGCCGATGAGCAAAGCCAGGGCCACGCCCAGGGTGACCACGGCCACGACGATGGCGGTGAGCATCAGGGTGTGCGGCAGGGGGTTGAGGTACATCTCCGGATTTTCCACCCCGTAACGCGGATCCAGAACCGTGACCCCCGCGCCTTCCTTGTAGGCGCCGACGATCCAGAACATGATCGTGGTCGCGGCGACAATGGACATCCCCAGAACCTTTTTCATCAGGTTGTGTTTGACCATCATCCCGTAGAGGCCGATGGTGAACGCCGTGGCCAGAAAGATGTAGGCGTAATAGCCTTGGATGAATTCGAGCATGCTCAACATCCCAGCAGGTCGTCGTAGATGGCGACCAGCGTTGTCATGACGGTTATGGTTACGCCGACCTCGATCATCAGGATGCCGTAATAGCGGAGGTAGGCTGGTTCGAGCCACGGCATGGGCAGGTAGTGATAATCCAGGAAGTTGCCGCCGAAGAGAATGGCCACCAGGCCGATTCCCGCGAAGATCAGCGCTCCCAGGGCGCTGAGCCGCAGGGTGATCCAGGAGGGCATGATCGGCTGGGACAGGGAAGTGCCCAGGCTTAAACGCAGCAGCAAAATCGCCGCGGCCAGGAGCACGCCGCCCTGAAAGCCCCCTCCGGGACTGTAGTGACCGTGAAAAAAGACATACAGGCCGATGAGCAGGATGACCGGGGAAATGCCGCGACTGGCCAAGTGGATGATGGGGCTCTCGGTGGGCGCCATCATTGCGGCTTCCTTACTGCATAATTCCTTATTACTGGTGCTCATGGCTTTCTTCTCCCGACGTTCAGGATGAAAAAGCAGGCAATGCCGCCGGCAAAAACAACGATGACCTCGCCCAGGGTATCAAATGCCCGGTAGTCGGCAAGGATGACCGTGACCATGTTCGGGGTTTTGGTGTCCTCATAGGCGTGCTGGATGAAGTAGGTTCCAGCCACCACCGTACCCGCCGGGTTGACGTGCTGGTGCACCGGAGACGTGACGTCGCCCCGGGGCGGCAGATTTGTGACCGCGACGATCAAAACGCCCAGAAAGGCCAGAAGGAGGAAATATTGAAGTGTTTTCAATCTCGACTCTTCCTTGATGTCATGAGGATGGCGACAATGCTGAACACACCCACGGCGCCCGCGCCGACCACGGCCTCGGTGAAGGCTACGTCGATGGCTCCCAGGGAGACCATGATCGCCGCGGTGAGAAAGCTGAAGATGGTCAAGATGACCGCTGCGGCCAGCAAGTTGCGGACCGAGAGGCCGACGACCGCGGAAACGATCAGGATCACGAAAAGAAGAAACTCAATCATCCAGTGCATGGCTCAGCCTTCGTTCTTGCGGTTTCCGTACCAGGGTTTCATGCCGTAGAGCAGGGCGCGGCGGGCCAGGGCGTGGGCGGCGACCGGGCTGGTGAAGGCCACGAAGACGATGATCAGCAGCAGTTTGGCTGAAGTCAGGGTAAAGCCCTCAAAAACGGCCAAACCGGTCAGGAACATCAAGATGCCCAGGGTGTCCACTTTCCCGGCGGCGTGGGCCCGGGTGAAGAAGTCCGGCAGACGATTGATGCCGATGCTGCCCACGAGCATGAAGAATGTTCCGCCCAATACGAGAATGACGGCCAGTGCGTCTTGAAGAAAGGTCATTTCGCGGCCCTCGCGCTGGAACGAAAATATTTGGCCATGGCAATCACGCCGACGAAGTTCAGGATGGCGTAGCCCAGCGAGATGTCGATGAACATGTCCAGACGATCGAACATCAGGCCGAAGAGCAGGATCAAGGTCAGGATCTTCGCCCCGACAGCGGCTCCTCCCAGAAGACGGTCGAAGACCGTCGGCCCTTTGTAGACCCGGTAGAACGGGATCAGCAGGGCAATGCACAGAACCAAGGCGATGGAGATGAAAAAGGTCTGCATCTATTTCCCCCGTCCGGAAGTGATCAGTTCAATGTCGCAGCACATGTCCTCACGCTCACATTCCCGCATGTACAGCCGGGCCACCCGGGCCTCCATGTCGCCGCTGACCAGGTCCTCCTCGGTGTCCCGGGTCAGGGCGTGGACCGTGAACAGATTGTCGTCAATGTCCAGGGTCAAGGTGCCCGGGGTCAGGGTGATGGAATTGCCGAGAATGACCCGGGCCAGAACGTTGGGCTGCTTGGAAGTGAAGCGGACGATCATCGGTTCGATGGGCATCTTGGGATGCAGAACCACGTAGGCCACGTAGACGCCGGACTTGATGATCTGCCAGACCAGCCAGAACAGATAGACGATAAGTCTGGGGATGATGATCCGGGTCGAGCCGCAGGGTTCGTCCTTGGCCAGGGGGATGGCGTTGAGCCTGCCGCTGAGCCAGATGACGAAAGCGATGGAGATGGCTCCCCAGAGCAGGTAGATGGCGTCGGTTCTGCCGCTGAGAATCAGCCAGATGGCCGACAGAATCAGGATCTGGAGGATCAGCCCGCGATGGCGGAGCCAGAGGGATGTGTTGTTCATTGTGCTAAAGGGAAACACCCGGTTGAAAGAAGGAACGGTTGCGTTGCATGGACAACTTTGCACATTTTGGAACAAGGTGGGCAGGGCTTATGTTATTTCAGGGCCTGCTGTCAAGATTATCAGCCAAAAAAAGGTCATTTATCGGCTGGATTGTGATTTCGTGGACAAGGGGGCATGCGGGTGGGCGCTATGCCGATTGAAAGGCGCTTTTCGTGGGTGATGGCTCGACCTTGGCACGTGAAGATACTGCACGTCGAAGATACTGGTTGTTGAGGTCAGAGGCTGTCAGCGCTAGTATGCAGTGCTTCTGGTCGTTTTCGTCCACCTTCCTTCACCCCATCGACTTCCATGACTGAACCCGTTGTTTCGCACCTTGGTCGCCAAGAGCCGCGGTCGTTTTCCCTCTCCCGTGACCATCCCGAAGGCCCCGGCGTCTATCTGTTCAAGGACGCCAAGGGGCGGATTCTCTATGTCGGCAAGGCCAAGAACCTGCGCCGCCGGTTGGCGTCCTACTTTCGGCCTCCAGCGCAGCTCCCGCTCAAAACTCGGGCCATGGTCGCCAAATCGGCGGCGGTGGACACGCTGTGCACCACCACGGAGAAGGAAGCCCTGCTCCTGGAGTCCAGCCTGATCAAGAAGCATCGTCCCCGTTACAACATCTGCCTGCGCGACGACAAGCAGTATGTGCTGTTCAAACTGGACGCCCAGACCGAGTACCCCCGCCTGACCCTGACGCGCAGGGTGCTGAGGGACGGGGCCCTGTACTACGGTCCGTTCATCTCCTCCCAGGCCGCCCGCCAGACCCTCAAGGCCGTGCATCGCCTGTTCAGGCTGCGCCGCTGCAAGGACACGGTGTTCCGCAACCGGATCCGGCCCTGCCTTTACCACCACATGGGCCAGTGCCTCGGGCCGTGCGTGCTGGAGGTCTCCAAGGAGAACTACGCGGACATGGTCCGCAGGGTGCGGATGTTTCTGGGCGGTCGATCCAAGGAGCTGACCGCACTTCTCAAGAAGCGCATGCAGGACCACTCCGAACGGCTGGAGTACGAAAAGGCCGCGGAGATTCGCGACCTGCTCAAAGGGATTCAACAAACCCTGGAACGCCAGGTGGTCGTGCTGTCCGACGAGTTGGACCGGGACGTGGTCGGCCTGGTCCGCAACGCCCGTGGCGTGGGGCTGAGCGTCCTGTTCATTCGACAGGGGCGGCTTCTGGATAGCAAAAGTTTTTTTTGGCCCGCGGTGGAAGAGTCTGGAGGTGACGAGCGGGCATCCCTCGGGATGATGGATGGCCTGGAAGCCCAGCTGGCCGAGAATGCGGAGCACCCTGCAATCAAACAGAGCCAGGCTGTGGACGGAATGGAGGGGGAAGCGGTCGGCGGTCTGGAGGACGAGGACGGCGGCGGCGAGGTGCTTGAGAGCTTCCTGGTCCAGTTCTATGGTCCGGAGCGGTTCATCCCGGAGCGGATCGTCCTGCCGGCGCGGTTGTCGGGAACCGTGGAGAACGACTCCATTGTCCAGTTGCTGGCCGAACGCCGCGGCGCGCTGGTCCGCCTGACCGCGGCCCGGGGCGAGGCCGAGCGGCGGCTGGTGGACATGGCCGAGGCCAACGCGCTGGAAGCCATGAAGCGGAGGGAGCCGGACCTGGCCGCGCTTTTGGCCGACGCCCTGCGTCTGGCTGCCCCGGTCCGGCGCATTGAGGCCGTGGACGTCTCGCATCTGGGCGGGCAGGGCGTCCGGGTGGGCATGGTGGTTTTCGAAGACGGGCGACCGCGCACGGACGCCTATCGCGTCCACGCCATGCCCGAGCTGGAGGGAACCCATGACGACTACCTGGCCTTGGCCCACTGGGCCGAGCGGCGGATCAAGGCCGGGCCGCCGTGGCCGGATTTGCTGCTCATCGACGGCGGCCTGGGGCAGCTCGCCGCGGTGCAGAGAGTCTGTTCCGCCGCGGGTCTGGAACAAACCTGGAACCTGGCCGCCATGGCCAAGGCAGGCCGCCGGGGCGGGGAACTGGAGGACAAGGTGTTCCGACCGGGCCGCAAGAATCCGCTCCCGCTTCGGCCCGGAAGCAGGGAACTGCTTTTTTTGCAGCAGATCCGGGACGCGGCACACCGGTTCGTGATCTCCCGGCAGCGCCAAGCCAGGAAACGCAAGGCCCTGGACACCCGCCTGGAAGCCATCCCCGGCGTGGGGCCAAAGACCGCCAGACTGCTCTGGAGCCACTACCCGGACATCGCGGCCATGGCCCGGGCCTCCCTGGAAGAGCTGACGGCCCTTCCCGGCCTGGGGGCGGACAAGGCCGGGAAGGTTTATGAGGGGTTGCGGGAAGGCCGGGACAAGGGCTGACCCGCCAAACTTCAAGCCAGGGAGATGGCCGTTTCCAAATTGCCGGTTTATTTCAGATTTATGACTTCAGAGTTCCCTGGATGATTCTCCAAAAATCTCAAATCAAAAAGAATTGGTATCTACTCAGCACATTTTACGTCCGCTCTTGTTCCGGCAATCGGGGTCGGGGTCGGTATCGGAATCGAAACAGGAAAAATTAAGAACGCATCCCAGCGTTTTCGATCCCGATTCCGATTCCGACCCCGACAACAGCATTGCTTTGTGCTGAGTAGTTACAGATCATCAACCCTCAATCCTTCCGGTAAATTCAGAACAGCCAACTCCCCTAACTGAGTGTTGAAAAAGTCCTTATCCGGCAGTCCGTTCAAAAACCCCAAGTGCAAGGAGCAAAAAAAGTTCAAGGTCGAAGCGTATTTATTCATACGTGAGAGTTTGAACTTTTTGCAGCGACGCAGCAATTGGGAGTTTTTCAACGGACTGCTAATCCCCGGCGAGTCGGGCCACAAAATCCAGGTTCTGCTTGCCCATGATCAGGGTCTGGCCGGGCTTCATGGCGTTGAGCCGCACTTTCGGGGCGTGGATGCCCAATTGTTCGGCGAAGCTGTCGCAGTTCTGCTCCAGGACCGGGAACGACCCCCAGTGCATGGGCACGACTTCCCCGCACTGGAGCAGGGCGCAGGCCATGGCCGCCTGCCTGGGGTCCATGGTGAACACTCCGCCGATGGGCAACAGGGCCAGGTCGATGTTGAACATTCGCCCGAAGAGTTCCATGGACGAGAAAATGCCCGTATCTCCTGCGTGATAGACGCAGGTCCCGTCTTCCAGGGTCAGGATGTAGCCCACGGCCAGACCGGTTTCCGATGAATGCTGGGCCTGAACCATGGTCGCCTGGAGAGTATGGAAGGACACCGTGCCGCCGATGTTCATGCCGATGCCGTTGACCACCTGATCCGCGGGCAGGCCGAGGTTTTTGAGCTTGGCCACGGTTTCCACGACGCCGAGAAGATGCGCTCCGGTCCGGCGACAGATTTCCACGGCCTGACCGACATGGTCCCCGTGATCATGGGTGATCAGCACCAAATCCGCCTTGTCCAGGGCTTCGTGCGTGGTTCGCGAGGACGGGTTGCCGTCGAACCAGGGGTCGATCAGCACGCTCAGGCTGGGCGTGACAATCTGAAATGCGGCATGTCCATGCCAGATCAGTCGATGTTCCATTACGAGCCTCCTGTTGACGTCGAGGTGAAGATCAGAGGACACTGCGCGGTTTTACATATCCTAAGTCGGCAATTCGTTCAAAAACCAAGTGCAGGAACCAAAAAGTTCAATCGCAGGATGATTTTCATATGCGAGAATTGGAAATTTCTCAATGTACCTGAGTGTGGAAACTTGAGAGGCGGGTTTGTACCCGAACCCGATCCTCATCGCCGGGTTCCGTTTTCCCCGGCGATGGCACCTTCTCCTGTTTCATTCGCTTGCGCCCTCCAGGTAATACCAGCAGCGTCTCTCGACGGACCGCGAAACGATCAGGAGCCGTACGATTGCTTGCTTCCACTCCAAATGTCGTTGGCTCGTCAGCAAAATTTGTGGGTGAACACTGGTTCGGGCAGATCTCCAAGTGTATGATATAAGGCAATTTTTTGCACTTCGATGCTCCGAAAAC
>NZ_FXUJ01000038.1:0-14049 GCF_900182865.1 Desulfonatronum zhilinae | reverse complement strand
TCACCGTGGCCGTTTGAATTGCTTGTCGCAACAATCCGGAAGCCTTCTGCCGGTTCAATAACCTCCCCGTCATTAGCCGAGAGAACCAAAGGGCGACCGTCCAAGATACTGTTCATGGCCACAAGGGTTGAAGGATCAGCAAGATCAAGCTCGTCAAAGAGAAAAATTCCACCGGCTTTCATTGCAAGCGGAAGAGAACCATATTCATAGCTGAACGAACCCTGCTGGTTTGGAATATAATTTCCCACTAGATCCAGCCATTCAAGGCGATTATGACCAACAACGGGGAAGACAGGGATATTGGACCGAGCAGCAATTTCATTTATTAGGCTACTTTTGCCAGTTCCTGTTTCTCCAGTGATTAGGGCACTGAGCGATCCAAACGAGAGCCAGCCAAGTACATCGGCGGTTATCTCTGTTCGGAATCTGTATTCAGGGGTGGGCTTGGGGACGTATTTTTCCCACTCATGAGTAGGACGAACAGGCCAGGGGATTGGTGGGAAAGACTCATGGAAGAGGCTTTGGACTGTCGGAATATCAGTGGATAAGGGTTGGGTATTCGTGGTCATGGGGTTGGTGCCTCCTTGTGTTTGATCATTGTTGGATTCGCTCGGGGCTTTTTGCCAGAGGGTAACGGGGTCCGGTGCCGGGACTGGCCGGGAAGGCTGTTGGTTATTGGGCCGATCCGTGTCTGGGAGAACCAGCCTGTACCCTTTGGCCAGCTTTGCCTTGGCTCGGGTATTCTGCTCTCTGAGCGGACGGTCTGCTTGAATTGTCTTCTTTGTTAGGCCGATAGTATCTCCGAACTGCCTCTGGCCTTTTATGCCTCTGCTGGTGCTGCCGAAGTAGATATCCAGGCAGTTGTCTCCGGCTATAGCAATCCAGTCCTTCGGGTTGCCTCCATTCGGATGACGCAGATGTACGATGCTCATGGACGCATCCATGTTTTGTTCCTCCTTGCTGGGCGCAGCTATCCGTTATCCTGACGTGTATGATCAGGGCTTGGGGGGCGGCTACGCCGGATTTAAGACTGGTCTAGATAAGTACGGGATCGGCTTGGATACGCCAGTGATTGGCTTTGCCGGGCTTATGCCGGTCTGGGGACGGTCTGAGGAAGGTGCCTGGAATCGGCACTTGATTATTACGGGCGGCTTTAAGCGGCTCTCACATCCAGAACCGAATAGGCAGACTGCGATTGGTAATCCTCTATGGACTGTCCCAATTCGCCGAGAAGAGCAGTGATGGCTTTCATATTCGTTGACGTTCTTGAACGGTTCGAGAGCGATACCCGAAGGTTTCCGGCTTGGTACTTACCTGGCTTCAGCAGAGTTAAAACGTGGTCTCGAATGGTCTCGCGCTTGGCCTTGGCCGTCTTTTCTGCTTCGGTGGCTTGGTGGTACTGTTCTATGAGGGTCGATACCTGTTCGGGAAGCTCGGGGCCAGCGTGCGCCGGACACGAATCTAAATAGGAACAGTAGCCGCAAAGAACTGACGGCTCGCACTGGAAATTTAGTAATCCTGGCGCTTCGCTTCTTGATGCTTCCTGAACTCCCTCCCAAATACTTAAGGCCTTGGTCAGCAGTTCCCGATCTCTGTCAGGGCTGTAGGCATAGCCATTAAACGCCCTCATTTCCGCCTTGCCGATGTCGATCAGTAGCAAGGCACCCTCTACATGTCGCTTTGTTTCTCGCTGAAGAAGCATCATCTGAAAGGCCAGCTGGGTTTCCCAAGCAGCCTGGACCTCGGTCAGAGACGTGCTTTTGACTTCGATGATCCGGTTTCCAGGAAGCAGGAAGTCAATGTGAGCAGCCATCGGCAGCAGGCCCAGGGGCTCCTGGCATCGTGGGCAATTGGAACTGACCTGGTTAGCCGACCCTTCCAGACTGATAAATTCACAGAGCGAGCAATACGGGATGCTCTCGGAAACCGCCTTCTGCCTTTCTGGCTCAAAGTCTTGCAATACTTCCGCTACGATTTCCTCCGTTAAATGTCCCCGCTTGAAGTGCAGCAGCGTTTTCAGGCTGTGCTGAGCTGGGGTTACCTTTCCCAGAATTACCTTCCTTGGACACTGACCAATGTCAGAAGCGCCAATGTACTTTGTCCTATCTCCCAATGTCTGTGCTGTTTGTGCGTGGCTGGCCGCTTGAAGAGCCGTTGTGAATGATTCAGGTGTAACGCGCATAATTTTCCTCCAGTTTGTTTGTTTTTGGATAGCTAGAAGGGCCACATATCCTTATAACAAAAAACTGTTTCAAGTTTCTAAAATTGCTTGATTTTCTTGCCTCTACAGGGATTTTCGGCACTTCTTAGGTGAATTGACCAGAGAGAGGTACTTCACTTTCCGAAAAAATCGGACATTATATAATAGGGGGTTTTAAAATTTGTGGTTGTGGCTCGAACAAATTTGAAAAAACTTTAAACTTTTTTCAAAAAGTTACTTCACAAATGGGTGCAAAGGAGACATTATTTAATATACGGTTTGAAGTACCCATCTAAACAGCAGTGAAGGAGATACTATGGCGTCAAATTACAAGATCACTTTTGTTACCGACGAGAGCACGGAAGAGAAAATCAGGAACTTGGCGGAGCAGGAAGGTGTGAGCGTGTCCAGGTTCGTAAGGGATTTTATTTGCGAATACCTGAACGTGGATTGGGCAAAGCACAAAGAGATTTCCGAGGTAGGAAAGGTGTGGGGAGTACGGCCTACGGACTTGGTGAATAAACTGTACACCCAGAAGATCAATTCAATTGGTAGTTGCTTGGGTAACGTGGCAGAGGTCTGATTGAAGTAAAGGCTAACAGGCGCTTGGAATGTTTCAAGCGCTATTAATTGGCCAGAAAGTTATAACATCCTATAACATTTTGTAAAATTGAGGTTGGTATGCCAAAAAGTACAATAAAAAGTTTTGTGGCTGGTAATGATCTTGAAAGAAAGATTGCTTCAGAAGCTGCAAAAAGAAATCTAAGCGTGTCGAAATACTTGAAAGAGGTTCTCGACCTGTATTTCTCTTTGGATCAGGACAGGCTTGAACGGGTTGCAAAAGTTTCAAACTTCTTGGACCTGGAAGTTCCTGAAGTGGTTAATGCAATGCTTCGTGATAAGCTTGAAAGCCTGCTCCAAATTAATAAGGAGGATATATGTTAGTTGATACTGAGCAGAGAAATGATGAAAGTTGTCAATTCGAGATTGAAAAAGATTTGATAGATGATGACGAGTTCGATTTTGATGAATTGTTCGATTATGAAGAGGTTCTGAAATACTTTGAAAAGGAAGATATAGGTGATGCCTGTATCTATCGGAAGCTTTACAAGGAAAGGTTTGTTTATCACTTCGATAAGCAAATGTGGTTTAAATATGTAGGACCACATTGGGAACCTGATTATAGTCTGGAAGCAGTCAGAGGCGCTGAATTGGTTTTTGAAATTTACAAGCACTTTTTAAACCAGTAGGAGATTCTTATTATGGCAAAATCAAAGTCACAGCAGTCTGGATTGTTTGGGTATGAGTATGAGCAAAGAATGAAAGGCTTGATGAAGCTTCCAAAACTAAAGACAATTGCGAACCTAGCAGCAATGGGTAAAGATGGACTTACCTATAAGCGTTCTAATGATGAAAAAAAGATGTTAATAGCGTTTAATAACGTTGTATATGATTTTAGAGCAGGAGGTGACAGAAAAGGTCGACCAAGTGATTATATTTTTAAGAAGGTCAATCATGACTATGATCCTTCAGCTCCAGTTCCAAAGCGTTTCCTTAGATACTTGAAAAGCATCTTTAAATTCACAGAGCCTAAGCCACGAAGAGAGTTCAATAAGAAGCATAAAGACTATAAAGAGCTTCTTGCTCGTTACATTCTAGAGCATAAAGATTGGTTCAGAAGAAAGAAAGAGCATGAATCATCAATGATTGGTTTTATGCAAGTTTTGCTCGGATATATCTTGGCTGGTTCAGGAAATGAAAGGGTGTTCTTGATTTTTTGGGGGCCTGAGGGAAACAACGGAAAAACTACGCTGATGAACATATTTTGTTCAATATTTGGTGATTATGCAGTTTCTATTGACCCTAATGTTTTGCTTAGTAAGAAAATGGATACATCAGCAGGAGCACATTCAAGTCACATTCTCGATTGGGAGGATAGAAGGTTTTTATTTGCAGACGAAACTGAGTCTGGGAAAAAGTTAGACACTGGTTTTGTTAAAAGAATCACTGGAAACGGATTTTTAATAGCAAGGGGTGCGCATGAGAAAGAGATGAGCAGGTTTGCTCAAACGTTCACAGTAATACTACTCACGAATAACAGGCCACATATTCCTTCTGATGATAGTGCAAGTTGGCGTAGAACATTGATTATTCCATTTTATTGGTCATTTGTGAATGAGCCTGACCCGAGTAAGCCTAATCAATTGCCTATTGATAAGAATCTGCTTGAAGATTTGAAAGATGAATATCCTGGCATAATTAAGTGGGTTATTGATGGAGCTGAAATCTATAGGCAGAAGCAATGCCTGGATATACCTGAATGTGTGAAAAATGCTACATTAGGGTATAAAAACGAATCTGATATTTATTTACAGTTTATTATGAGCTGTCTAGAGCCTGATACAGATTGTCGACTGAAAGCTAGGAGTGTTTACAACGTATTCTTGAAATGGTGCCATGCAAACAATCACCAGAAGGTTTCTGAAAAGAAATTTTCAGCACAGATGATCCGTTTGAATTTAGAAAAGGGCTCAACAAATCAATATAACACATACGATAGAGTCAAATTTAATTCAGTTATGATTGATGAACTTTTTGAGGATAAAGATGAGGCAAAGGGATTTAAGGAGTACATTCCTTTGCACAAGGAACCTGAAACTCAATCAAAAGCAGGAGAGTCTCGCGATTTGGCTGCTGAAGATGCATTTGATGTATAGTGGAGGGTTGGTGGAGGGTTGTGTCTTGACCCTCCACAAAATTAAGCTAGTAATTTTGGCTAATTGAATATCAAAGTGGAGGGTGTGGAGGGTGTGGAGGGTTATATAAAATATTTTAAAATATATAATCTATATATGGCATATGCCATATACACGTATAAAATATAAAATTTTGGAATATATCGCACAACCCTCCACACCCTCCACACCCTCCACTTCCATCTTTAGATACAGAAGGGCCAAGCCCAAAACAGCGAAAAAGCAGTACTTAAATTGCTGAATTTATTGTATCTCTAGAATTCTAAAAAAGTTCAGCATCAAAACGCTTTGGTTACTCAACCCTCCACAACCCTCAACTGACCCTCCACTAACCCTCCACAACCCTCCACTTCAACATCAAATATATGAGGCAAATATGCAAAAAAACGTAATTGAAATCCTTTCATACCTTGAAGCAGAGGTCGGCGAGTTAACCTTGGTCAGTAGCTCTGGATCATATAATTCGCCATGCCCATTATGCGGCGGTGAAGATCGTTTTGGTTATACTCCTGATCCTAAGAAGTTCCCTGAAGCAGCAGAGAAGGGCGGCTTATTTTACTGCCGCCAATGCAAATTCAAGGGTAATGGTGAAACCTTACTACGATACCTTAAAAAGGGAATTACCTATTTACCAAAAAACAATGCCTTTCACAAAGAGTCCCCATCAATCACAACACCCCGGTTCCAAGCCCCACCAGAATCATGGCAGCGTCCATGGAGTTCCCTTTTGCTCACATACGCAAACACCTTAGATGAAAAAGGTGCCCTGCCCCTGACGGAGCGAGGAATAACACTGGCTACAGCTAAACGATACGGCCTCTGCCCCATCCCTCAGCGTTTCCCTAATCCGGCAGCGGATAACTCCGTACCCGGTCAAAAATACGGCCCTGGCATTTTTATCCCGGCCAGAAGAAACGACATCCTGTTCAAGGTCGAGATCCGAAACTTCGACCCAGACTCGCCAGCGAAGTACATAATAATGCCCGGTAGCTCCGTCCATCCTATGATTTTCAATGACCAGACCAACGGCTCTGGAACATACATGCTCATCGAATCCCTTTTAGACGGCTACATGCTTCACAGCCATGTATCAGACCTGGTTACGCCTATCGCTATTGGTTCAACCACCACGGCATTGGACCAAGAAACCCTAGACCTACTCAAGAAGGCAAAGCGTATCCTGATCAGCCTGGACAATGACCAGAGCGGCTGGGCCAGGGCCATGATCCTCAAAAGCCAATTCCCCAATAGTTCCATAATCATCCCGCCCTTTGGTAAGGACCCCGGAGAGTTCTTTCAACGTGGTGGTGATCTCCGGGGCTGGCTTGAAACTGCTTTGGGCAGACCCGAACAGTCATCCCCTGGACACTCAGCAAAAATCCAGGTCAAGCTTTGTCGCAACCCTGAAACCGTTTCCAAATATCTTGCGATTATTCAGGCAGCGGAACAACCAGTAGCCGTGGCCATGAAAACCGAACCAATCAAGGTTTCAAATAATTCAAAGAGCATACTTGGAACACAGATTAAACATCTGGCATTCTATTTTGGTGAAGATATAGTGATTATATTTGACATGAACAAGATCAGCATCAAACAGATTGCACCAATTTTTACTGAAAACATGGTTACGTTTAATGGTGTTGAATTGTTAGCACTTCTTAACAAAGGAAAGACATTCATTAAAAGTATAGATTCAATGATGTTGATGGATAATTCTGTAAGTAATAAGCCATTTAAGACAGAACCAAATATAGAATCACTGGCATATCTAGTAGGTGCAAGGCCCAGCAAGAAAAGTAATACACATGACGAAGAGCTTGCGGAAATTGCCAGAGAGGCAAAGCTTATTTTTGATCTGAATCAATACTTCAAAAATGAGATCAAGACCAAGAATAAGAACGCTCTGTATGAACTTATGCGAAATGCTCAATTTGCAGTTTCAAAAATGTGGTCTTATGGTTTATTGTATAATCCTGGAAAAAACAACGATACCTACAAGCGCTTTGTTGATCCACTTTCAGGGAGAATACCTAATACTTCTCAAATGTCAGGTACTGTTACTGGCAGATTCACCTCTTCGTCTCCATCGCTACATAATGTTCAAAAGGCCCAGAAGGTACGGTCACGCTTTATCACGCCTGAAGGATTACAATTCGTCATTGGCGACTTTAGCCAAATTCAACTGCGAATAATATCTGAGTTAAGCCAGGATCGATATCTTAAAAACGTATTTGAGCAGGGGATTGATTTACATTTAGCTACAGCAGCAGCCATATCAAATCTTCCCCTTGACCAAGCCTCATCTTATAGAAGCATCGCCAAGACAGTTAACTTCGGCATTGTTTTCGGCCAGACCCCTAAAGGTTTGCAAGAGTCTCTATCAGCCCAAGGAATTGAAACTACTTTTGAGCAGGCACAAGAGTACCAGAACGCCTTCTTTACTCAATACCCTGGCGTCAAGACTTGGATTGATAACAGCGTAGACAGCCAAAACCGCGACTCACGTTGGAAAGCAGTTTCGCCGATGGGCCGGGAACGCGATCTAGGCTGGTACGCCAGCAACAAGCGCCGAGAGTTAATCAATACACCTGTCCAGGCCGCAGAGGCCGAAATCCTTCTGGCCACCCTGGCGCTGCTGCCTGATTTGCTTGAGCCGATCCAGGCCAGGCTGATTCATACCGTCCATGATGAAATAATCCTGGAGTGTTTAGACGCTTACCTTGGCCAGGCCCAGGAGGCTCTGGCCCAGGCCATGATCCAGGGCTTCCTAACGATCTTTCCAAACGCTGCTACGAACAACCTGGTTGACATCACAGTGAAGAAAACCTGGTCGAAATAACCCCAAATACATCGAATATCATCCCTACCAACAACAAACGTCATCAGGAGATAATAATGACGCCAACACAACAAGAACAACAGACAAGCACCGAACTGGTCAAAAAAGAGCCAGAGGCACAAGTATCAGAACAACTCTTGGAATCTTTCGGAACGTCCAACGAAGAAGTTGCCAATTACCTGATCAACACGTCTATCAGAGGAATACTTCCACCTGGAAGGTCGTCGGACAGGAATATACGGGCAGTGTTTCAGCTGATCAGAGACATGTGCGCAAAGAACCCCATAGAAGGCATGCTCTACTCACAAATGATCGCTTGCCATAGCCAGGCAATGAACATGTTCAAGAAAGGTAACGATGCTTTCGACTCAACGGACGCTCAGAGATACCTGAATATGGCAGACAAGTTTATGCGAACATACACAAAAAGCCTGGAAACGCTCGAAAAGTTCAAGAGAGGTGGCAAGCAGCATGTAATAGTTGAGAACGTGGTTGTTAACTCTGGCGGCCAAGCTATTGTTGGTAGTGTCTCATCAAAAGACAAGGGGGGGTTGCAATGATGACTAACCAGGAAACGAATATCAAACGTAAAAGAGGTGGCCAGCCAGGAAACAAAAACGCAAAGAAAAAGCCTAATCATGAGAAAGAGGCTGAAGCATTTTATATTAAGCAGATGAATGACATGCTTGACCGTTTCAATGAGCAGCTCGTATGCATCAATAGAATATTGACGTCTAGTTGTTAAGTTAACAGTTTATTTTAACGTATAACATATTTTTAGGAGAATAAAAATGAATACTATTTTGAGAGAAGACTACACTCTGTTCGTTTTTGAAAGTTCTGATGAGTGTATTGATTGTTGGGAAGATAATAAAAATGCATTTGCTTATTACTCGTTTATTCTTCATAGCCTCGATAAAAGCTTAGAGCTATTGGATACTCTTCGTGATAGATGCAAAATGCCTATCCCTGAAGGATGCTATAATGTGATTATAAAATTCAACGAAAGACCTGTTAATATGTTGGAAATTGCAAGATCAATTTCTTGTGGCGGATATACGCATAACGCTGAGCCGGTAAGTGATCTTTATAAATCCTGTCTTATCCTATCTGAAAAATCTATGCATTCATAGCGAATTCGATCTACCTGCCATTTTTCTATCTGACTGATTAAACCCATCAGTAAGCCGAAAAGGCACTAGCAGTAGAACGACTTGCAGCAGCCCGAGAGCAACGAGAGCAAAAAGGAAGCACGGGCATAGGTTGCCCAGGAAGGAAGGTAAGCCCGGTCCCGTAAAGACCGGGTTTTTTAACGTCCCAGGCTGGAGGTGTTTACCTGTAACCTGCTGTTCCGGCTGCCCTGAAAAACACATGATCCCAGTGATTTCACAGCCTGGGCCAGGGTGTTTACCTGTTTACCAATTCTGGGGCCTGGGTGATACCCTCACAGCCTTCACCACGTCCCTGTCTATCAAACCAACCATCGAAGATCACAATATCGGCGTCGGAGAGTATAACCTCAAAATCAGGTAAATAGGTAAACACCTCCCGTGACGTTTCGGAGAAGCCGAAGGCATTGTGGATAATATGTGATACTTACAGAAATCCTTGACCAAAAACGCATGGCGCGGGGTGTTTACCTGTATCCCTCTGTTTCCACCACCCAAGAAACACCTAAAGCCAGTAACTGCGCGGCCTGAGCCAAGCTGTTTACCTATTTACCAGAAAATGACCCTGTACCGGTCACACTCTTGGGAGGCATCAGCCCCCCAAGAGCGTTATATCGCCCTAACCGTTCAGTTCCAGGTCGTATTGCTTGTAAAGTCGCCCGCCGACTTGCCAGTCAGAGTCGCCGGAGACTTCATAGGCAGAAGGCAGCCCAAACCCACCCAAGGCCCGCAGGTAGGCAGCCCCTCGATGCTTTGCCGTAGAAAGCGCCTGCCAATCCTCGAATCGGTTGCCCTGCTCATCACACCATTCGACGGCATTCCGCCCGGTATCAGTATTGAGCCACTTGGTTATAGCAGCTTTGGACACCCCAAGCTCATCAGCCAAATCCCCTGGCCGGATCATTCGTGCAGCGTTGATTACCTGCATCTTTGGGCATGCCTTCGCGGCACTTCCGCCAGCCATGCCCTCGATGAACGCCGGATTGAGCAGCTGCTGGACAATGGCGTAATCGGCAATTTCAGCGATCAGGCGTCCTTGCTCGTCCTGGGATCGTTGAAACTGATGAACAAGGGTTGTGGCCATGATGGACGAGTACAACTGAGAGAGGGTTCTGTTGACCAGTGTCGAATGAACCTGGTTCTCAATAAGCTCGTCGATCCTCGGAGCAAAAGGGATGATGACATCCAGGGTCTCAAGACAGGCGTGAAAATCTCTCCAAGCCTGGATCGTTTCCTCGGGCACATTGTTGGCCAACCCGGCAACAGCCAATGCTTGCCTGTTTGAAATCGCCCGGCCCTGCCGCCTTGACGTGTCGGTGTGGATCACGATTGACCTGTTATCAAACTGCGTTTCGACTGAACCTTCTGTTGTCGAGGTCATCAGGGCTATCGGGCCATGGACAGTTGCTCGCTCAGTTGATGAACCCTCATCGGAGCGAACAGTCCTTTGGTGGGATATCCTCCCCTCGGAGTGAAGCTGCCTGGTAACACACACCAGTTTTTTGTCAGACTTCAAGAAATCGGCCTCGGTAATGTCGAGCAACTTATGCTGTAGCGTGTCGCCCAAGTTGAAAAAACTCAGGTGTGTGGCACTGGTGAGCTTCTCGTAATCCAACCCCAGGGTGTAGAGCCTTAGCGTTTTGTCCTTAGTGTGTGATTTTCCTGTACCAGATGGACCCACCAAGATCAGCAAGATAGGACCAGTGCCTGCACTTCCATGGTTCAGCAGGCGACTATCCACAGCCATGGCGCAAACTGCGATATTGCCCTTCTCCCCAGCAACCCCTAAGTCGTTGACCAATTGAATTCTCTTTTTGACGATATTCGGATCATGGGCAATTTTCTCGACGGCTGAAATCTGGTCCTGGACCACTTCAGCATCGGTGAACTCTGTTGTCTGGGCTTCTTCAACAACTTTCGCTTCTGATGCCCTTCTTTCTTTGTTCATATCCTCTTCGCCGCGTTCGTTACTCTCTACCTGTGGCGACAACTCAGTCACCGGATTTTCTTCATTCTCTGTAGGCTGATCTATCGTATCGTCTTCGAACTCATTCATTTTTCCATTTGAGGCTTTTGCCTCAGATTTCTTCTTCTTGCTCGTAAATACTCCGTTAAGCCCTATGCCTTGTCCTTGTAGGAATTCATAGTCGGAGTACCAGCCACTTTCCCGGAGGTAATCCAAGCTGCCAGCGATATCGATTCCGTCCATTCCTTTCAGGATACTTCGGGATTGGGTGAGGTCAGTGGAATCCGCGCCTTGTTTATGGGCGATGGTTTCCAATTTGTCGATGAAACTGCCCCACAAAGGATGGTTTCGGGTGAGTGCCTGCTGACTTTCTACAACTAAATCCATGCCTTCCTCCTGGTTGGTTGTTGCAATCTGCGCGACTTCCTTCGTTGTCTCTACAATCATACAAACTCCTTTTTTGATGTTGTTTTCAGCCTTCCTGCCTCGTTTCGATCCTCAGCCAGCTTATTCGTTCCCTTTCGACCTCCTTTCGTATGTTTTTGGGGTTGTCAGACCATTGCTCCGGTCAGGAGCGCCTTTCCCTTCGTGGCGAGACTGAAATCCTCTCGCCAAGATTACCTGTACTCGTCCGCCCGAGCCAAATAGGCGTCCACCGCTTTAAGATAGGTCGATCCGGGCCTGAGCATGCTTTTGGCTACGTCGTATCGCAGCCCGGTGACCTTGGTGAGGGAAATAATCAGCCCGATCAGTACCGCAGCCGCCTCTAGTCCGTCTTTTCCCTGAAGCGATTTTTGGATCACCTGGACAAAAAGATCATCGTGGGTCATTTCCTCGATGTCCTTTATTTTCTTGGTGCTATCATTTCCCGGCACAACCCTTCCTTGCTCCCAGGACGCGATTGTGTTGGGCTTCACCTGGACCAGCTTTGCGAACTGTCCTTGTGTCAGGGCCAGTCGCGTCCTGATCGTCTGAATTTTTTCCGCCATGGTTGAGTGTTGATCCTTTTGTTCGAAATACATTCTGCACCTTCCTTTCGTTGTGTGATTTGCGCCAAAGTCGAATGTATGATTTGTCGGGGTGCCTGTCAATACCTTTTCGGACGTGATTGGAAAAAACTTTATGAGGCCTGTTCAGTTTCGGATAGGCTGAAAGATGTTGATGCCATATATGTGGAAAGATATTAAATTGTTACGCTATTTTCATTCTGCTGATTGCAATTTTGGCATGGTGGTCGTTTTCGCCTTGGGCTGTGTGGACTAAAAAAAAAGAAAGGCCAGGGCAGCAAAACCACCCCGGCCTTCGCATCGCAACCGTTTCCGTCGCCATCACCTCCTTCAACGCTCAACCACGATATTCCTCAAAGTCCCTCGGTTCCAGCCTTCCCTGCCACTCAGCGTCGGAATCCCTGCATCGTTCAACACCACGGCCAACACGGAATAACTCAGCTCCGGCTTTCTCCGGCGTTCAGAAAGCACCCACTGCCGAACAGCGTTCTTATCCGGCTTCCCTTCGTGTACTGAGTTCTTCACGAATTCCAGATCGGCATGTGAGTAGGCTGGTTCCATCCGAACCTGAATGGCTTCGAGGTCCAGCTCGGTGGCCATGGGCTTCCCTTCAACCCCAAGATCGGTTTCGATCTTCTCCAGCCTGGCCAGCAATTCGTAGGAGAATTTGTAGAATTGGGTCAGGGCAGAGTTCATCTGCGGCAGCAGCTCGCTGACCTCGGAAAGGATGCGGGATTCGAGTCGGGATAGGGAGTGGTCCAGCATGTCTTGGATCGCTTCGAGGTCGGGGCCGGGTTTGGTTGATGGAATTGGTTCGGGTTGAGTCTCGGGGACTACTACTGATTTGTCCACCGCAGTCTCAATGTGGTCCTGATCATCTTCATCCCGTTCGGAATCATTCAGGCCGGATTCCTGTTCCTCGGATATATCGACCGACCGATCGATAGACAGACCGACAGACCGATCGATAGATCGATCGATAGACAGACCGACAGATCGATCTACCGATCGACAGACAGATGGATCGACAGATGGACAGACCGAGAGATCGACAGATCGATCGATAGACCGACCGACAGATAGATCGACAGATCGATTGCCGCCCATGCCTTCAGGCTCGTTACTCTTGAGGGCTTTTATGATGTCTTCGAAGCCAAGCCCTTCCTCTCGAAGAACCAAGATTCTTGTGAATATATCAATGTTTTCGGGTAAATATTTTACCTTCATGCCTTGGAGTTGGATCACCATAAACTCCTGAAAAACATCCTTGTAGGCAAACAAGGTTTTGTAGTTCACCCCCAACTCATCAGCAATTTCCTTCAGCGTATACAACTGTTTCTCGCTCATAACATCAACCTCCTTGGCACTCCCACCGGCACATCACCGGCCCAGCACCTGATTTGACATCAAGCCGCCCCTGCTCAGTACCAAAAACCTTGGTACAAGCATCAAGCGGCAACGAAAAAGGGCGGCACCGGTTGGCATTATTGATGCCCACTGGTACCACCCACCGCAGCACCCATCAGACGTGGGCACCCACTTTCACAACAGCTTTTTAACGATCTGAAATCAAATAGTTTTTTAGACTGTCACCCACCACTTCCATGTGACCCACCGCATACCTATCATGGTATCGGCAAAAAATGCCATGTTAAAATGAATGATCCTATGTCTTTAGGTACCATTTTTCACCTTCACCATACCCACTTTTCGACCCACGATTTCAGTGGCTTGGCGCAACGTGTCGTGTGCCAAATGCGCATACTTTTGCGTAGTTGATAGTTGGGCATGGCCTAACAATTTCTGAACTTCGTATAACGATCTTCCGTTGTTCACGAGGAAAGAGGCATACGAATGTCGAAGGTCGTGGATGCGAACATCATCTAAATCGGCTGCTTTGCGTACCCGGTCCCAAGTGCGGAAGAAGTGCTGCAAGGGCTTTCCTGTTTTAGGATTGGGAAACACGTACTCGGAACCGTTGTCTTTCCTTCGCTCAAGTATTTCCATCGCCGCATCAGACAGGGGGATCACCTTCTGCTTTTTAGACTTGTTACGTTCAAGCGGTAGGGTCCACATGGCTTTGGCCATGTCGATCTCCTTCCATTCCAGTTC
>NZ_FXUJ01000037.1:0-16762 GCF_900182865.1 Desulfonatronum zhilinae | reverse complement strand
TGGGCAGTTCTGCAACTGTTCGAGCCATCTTCGCACCTCCTTTGGTTGAGATGGCTCACCTGTACACTACAATTAATTCAAAGTGAACAGTATTGCCCCTAGGCCCGTCCCTGCCGACTTCGTCATGCATATTTTCCGGTGTTATCCCGGCCAGAAGTTCGGACAGAATATACTTTTTGGGCATGGGCCTGACCACGATTTCGTCGCCTCTGAGCGAAATATCGACAGAGGCGTTCTCAATGAGTCCAAATTTCGCGACGATTGGTTTGGGTATCAGGAACGCCAGGTTGTTATCCATTTTAACGGCTTTTGCTTCCATACCGTACTCCTTTTTATACAGGCTAAGCATGCGAGCAAAAACAACCTGAACACTTTGGTAGTTATTTCCGTGCCCGTCAATCATCCGCAGAGCGGCCCTCGCGGTCGCCCTGGATGGGCGCGGTAGCGCGGGTAGCAGCAATATCTGACATTCCAATCCTTCGCGTAGAACCAGGGCAGGCGCAAGTCCTGCCCCTACGGTGATAATTGCCAGGAAAATATTCAGAATGATTCAGTGGTTGACGGATTCGTGTGGGGATGGAGGTCGTCCCACTGTAGGGGCGGACCTGTGTGTCCGTCCCGGACCTGTGTCTGTGTGTCCGCCCCCGCGGATGGTCGATCCTGCTGTTTTATGATGCCGTTTGCAGCGTATAGCCGTCCAACCGTGGGCATTGCGCCCATGCGATGCGTCGCCTCAGCCCGCAAGGGGCGCACACACAGGTGCGCCCCTACGACGTTGGGGACGGAACGTTGGGAAGGCAAAGCGAGATAAGCGGGGAGAGCTGTGCATGAGGTGACATGTACAGGAGGCAGAGCCTTCATAGTACCGCGGTCCCCATGACTGAGCGCCTTGGACGACGTCGACCGGTGGAGCGACACGACCTCCTCCTGGCCCGCTCCGGTGGGAGGCTTGACCGGAGACGGGAGCGAAAGAAATATGCCATCGCAAGGCGTGAAACCATGCTGACGAGTAGTTCACGTTACTTGAGGCAGTAGGTGAAGACTGATAACAGTATTACCATCTTGATTCCAACCCCCGAAAAACTCGAACCAGGAGGCAACCGTGATAGAAGTCGGCGGAATTTTCAGCTTGATCCTGCTGATCGCCTGTGTTTGGGCCATTGTTCAGGTTTTTCAAAGCCGTGCGAGCACCGGTTCGAAAGTGTTCTGGGTCGTCCTGATCCTCCTTCTGCCCTTGATCGGATTGATTATCTGGTTCGTGGCCGGGCCACGCGGCTCCGGATATCAAATCCGCTGAAACGTCGGATGTGTGACCTGACGTTTTTCACTTTCCATACTCTTATTACATTGCGGAGGTTGTCATGACTGGTGGTGTGCGCTTGAGCCGTTTTCTCCGGAAGGCCGTGGCGATGCTCTGTCTCTGTTGCGTTGGTTTCGTGGCGGTCAATGAGGATGGAAACGCGGCGAGCGTCGTTGATCCGACCGTGGTGATGACCGACAAGGGAGCGGTGCGTGGCGTGGTGCGTGACGGCGTGCGCGAATTCAAGGGAATTCCGTATGCCCAGGCGCCGGTGGGCGAATTGCGCTGGGCGCCTCCCCAACCCGTTTCGGCCTGGACCGAGACGCTGGACGCCACGCAATACCGCTCCATCTGTCCGCAAGTGGAGCGGTACGGCATTCCCGAGTCCAGCGAGGACGAGGACTGTCTGCACCTGAACGTCACCGCGCCCTACAAGGGCGTCGAGGATCTTTCGCGCAAGCGTCCGGTCCTCGTCTGGTTGCACGGCGGGGCGTTCGTGGGCGGCTCCAGCGCGTTGTATCCGTTGGATTACATGGCCACGCGCGGCGACGTGGTGATGGTGTCGATGAATTATCGTCTCGGCGTGTTCGGCTTTACGGCGCATCCGTCTTTCGACGCGGATCACAACGGCGGCTACGGACTGGAGGATCAGCGCGCCGCGTTGCGCTGGGTCAGGCGGAACATCGCCGCGTTTGGCGGCGATCCGGATACCATTACCATCGCCGGGGAATCAGCCGGGGGCTCGGGGGTGTGCATGCACCTGCTCGCGCCGGACGAAACGCGCGGGCTGTTCCACAAGGCGATCATCATGAGCGCGGGGTGCGTAACGCCCTTGCCCAGCGTCGACGATGCCAACAAGATCGGGCGGCAGATAGCCTCGGAAGTCGGCTGCGATGAAGAAAATGGCGCTCTTGCCTGCCTGCGCGGTAAAACGGTCAAGGAGCTGCTCGACGCGGGGACGAAGGTTGCCGGTTCGAACATCCTGACCTTCATGCCGAGCATCGGCAACAAGACCAATCCACTGCCCGGCGCCCAGGCGTTCCCGGCCGGCGAATTCGTTCAGGTTCCGGTAATCTATGGCGGCACGCGCGACGAACTGCGCCTGTACGTGGCCTATGCCATGCAGGCCGGACAGAAAATCACCGAGGAGAACTATGAAGCGCTCTTGAAGCAGACCTATGACGAAAAGTCCGAAGCCATCGCGAAGCAGTATCCAGTTGGCAAATACTCGTCGGCCCCGGCCGCGCTGGGCACGGTATGGTCGGATTTCCGCCCTGACGTTGGCCTGAACCATTGCATTTATCTGGAATCAGCCAAGCTGATCCGCAAGTTGGCGCCGGTTTATCAGTACGTGTTCGCCGACGGCGACGCGCCGCCGGTGACGACCAATCCGGGTTTCGAGATGGGCGCGGTGCATTCCTCCGAACTGCCCTACATGTTCCCGCATTACGACAACACCCGGCAGCTCGCCGGTCCTGATCTGGCCCCGGCCTCTCAGAAACTCGCCGAGCAGATGGTGGACTATTTCACGCACTTTGCCCGCGAGGGCCAACCCGTTGCCGAGGGGGCGCCGGAATGGGATATTTTTGACCGCGACGACCGGGTCATGAATTTCGAGCCGGGCAATCTTGGGTATTTCAATGCCGCGGCCGCGCATTATTGTACATTCTGGAAAAGTCTGTACCCGGATATCCTGACCCAGAGCGGCCAGGATTCGGGAACGCCTCAATGAGATTCGTTGCTTCCTCAACCGTTCACTTTTGGTAAGGGAGTTCACCCAGGGCCGCGGGAACGCTCTCGAAAACAGCAATGTTCCCTTTTTGGAGGCCAAAAGGTAGAGCAATCTTCATTACAGTAACCCCTGTTACAGTAACCGCTGTTACTGTAACAGGGGTTACCTTTTAGCGGGAGGGGCGGTGCGGGAAATGCGAGCGCAATCCGAGCAGGGCGGAAGGATGACCGTGATTACCGGGCGGAGGCGGGTGGGGGAGACCAGGGTGGTCCGAGAGAGAAAGACTACACCACCCACCCAGGCTACGAGGCGGAATTCCAGGCGCTTTTCCCTGGAAGACATGCCTGACCGACGTACGGGTGCGGACGAAGAGATGGTGCAGGGCCTGATCGACTTTCACTCAAAACGGCTTTATTTGTCATAATAAATAAAGTATACTTTGTTTATTATGATATAAAAAAGAAAGTAGAGAGGAAGAATGCCCCTTTTTTTTGATCATTCCGAGACCCTTGGCGTCCTGCATGGTTTCAATCCCTGGTGGACGGGAAGACCGTTTCCCGTGCCGAAGTTCAGACGTCTGGCCTACAAAGCCTGTCGCTCGTATCTGGATAATGCCGCCCTGCACCGAGCCATTCTTCTGTCCGGGCCTCGGAGGGTCGGCAAAACCGTTCTTTTACAGCAGGTTGTAACGGCCTTGCTCCAGGAAGGGCGACCGGCGCGGAGCATCATCTATCTGAGCCTGGATCATCCGCTCCTGAAACTGCTGTCCTTGCGGGAAACGCTGAAAATATATCATCAAGAAATCCATCCGCAAGACGATTTCGCGTTTTTGCTACTGGACGAGATTCAGTACTCGCGAGAATGGGAAACCGAGATCAAGTTGCTTGTGGATCATCACCCACGATACCGCATTGTGGCCACGGGGTCCGCCAGTGTCGTGCATCGCGAAAAACTGGCCGAAAGCGGGGTCGGGCGATGGGTGACCGTTCCCGTGCCCACCTTGTCCTTTTACGAGTTCGTGCGCATCCGCGACGAGCCGATTCCCCTGCTGGACACCCAGCTGCGCCCGAGTTTGCTGTTCGGACTCTCGGACAATGATTTTACGGAAATCGCGCTCAAGATGCGCCCATTGCAACCCCTTTTTAACCGATATCTGCTGGTTGGCGGCTTTCCGGAGACTGCGCGACAGGATGACATTGCCTTGTGTCAACGTCTGCTGCGCGAAGACGTGGTGGAGCGGGTGTTGAAACGGGACATGACGGCGCTCTTCGGTGTTCGCAATATCAACGATCTGGAAAAACTGTTCATCTACCTCTGCCTGCATACCAGCGGCATTCTGGCCCATGCCGTCGTGGCCAAGGAGTTAGGCACCACGCCGACCACAGTGGGCAACCACCTTGCCCTGCTGGAGCAGGCCAATCTGGTCTATCGCCTGCCGCCGGTACGGACAGGCGGCAAGAAAGCCTTGAAGGTTCGCAATAAATACTACCTAGTGGACGCTGCCTTGCGCAACGCCGTCCTGTTGCGCGGCGAGGAAATTCTGACCAATTTCGATGAAATGGGCCTGATCGTGGAAACCACGGTTCTGCGCCATCTGTTTGCCTACTACTACCGCGACACCCCGGAAATAGCCTACTGGCGCGACGCCGCCACGGGACAGGAGGTGGACATCATCATCCGCAGTCCGGCCTATCACTTTCCCTTTGAAGTCAAGTTCAAGGAAAAGGCCTCACTGGAGAGCAACAGCGGTTTGATCCGCTACTGCTCTACAGAGAACGTCAGTCAAGCCTACCTGGTGACGAAACAGGATACGAATTTCAATCTCACCACACGACCGGGCTCTAAAACCCAATTCCTCAAAGTGCCAGCGCATATTCTCTGCTATCTGCTCGGACAGGCCGAGAGGTTGTTGTGGGAGTGAGGCCTATGGAGGTGGAGAGTTTGGACGCACTGGCCATAAAT
This sequence comes from Desulfonatronum zhilinae, assembly GCF_900182865.1. Lineage (NCBI taxonomy): Bacteria > Pseudomonadati > Thermodesulfobacteriota > Desulfovibrionia > Desulfovibrionales > Desulfonatronaceae > Desulfonatronum > Desulfonatronum zhilinae. The sequence goes on along the minus strand of NZ_FXUJ01000037.1, from coordinate 11,768 downwards.
GGAGAGCGTGGCAGCAATAGCGAACTTATCACGGATGAGGCAGTGGGGTTTTGAGGAGGGTGGCGGCGGGGTTCGCAGCGGTTTCTTCTGAACCTTGGGTGGTGTCGGGGTGGGTGAGGAAGGAGGATTGGAGGCGGTGGTTGGTGACGGAGGGGAGGACGGCCTGGACGTGTTCGGGCAGGACCATGGTTTGGCCTTCCAGGAAGGCCCAGGCCTGGGCCGCACGGAGCAGGGCGCGTCCGGCCCGGGGGGAGAGGCCGGTCTGGAAGGCCGCTGACCGGCGCGAGGTTTTGAGCAGGGCCTGGACATAGTCCAGGAGGGCGTCGGAAACGTGGACCTCCAGAACGGCTTGCTGCAATTCCAGCAGCCGCTCCGGCTTGAGCACGGACGGGGCTTCGCGCAGGGCTTCACGGGGGTCGTCGATGCGCAGGAGTTCGCGCTCCGTGGCCGCGTCCGGGTAGCCCAGGCTGATGCGCATCAGAAAGCGGTCCAGTTGGGATTCGGGCAAGGGGTAGGTGCCGATCTGGTGGAGCGGATTCTGGGTGGCGATGACGAAAAAAGGATGGGGCAACGCCCTGGTCCGACCGTCCATGGTCACTTGGCCCTCTTCCATGGCTTCCAGCAGGGCGCTTTGGGTTTTCGGCGTGGCCCGGTTGATTTCGTCGGCCAGAATAACCTGGGAAAAGATCGGTCCGGGGTGGAAGCTGAAGGTCTGGTCCTTGCGGTCGTAGATCGAGACGCCGAGGATGTCCGCGGGCAAGAGGTCGCTGGTGAACTGGATGCGCTGCATGTTCAGACCCAGGATCCGAGCCATGGCCTCGGCCAAGGTGGTCTTGCCCACCCCGGGAATGTCCTCGATCAGCAAATGCCCCTTGGCCAGCAGACAGGCCAGGGCCAGCCCGACTTCGCGTTTCTTGCCCAGCAGGTGGCGGCTGATGCCCGTCAGGACGGGCTGAAGTTCGTGATGCAATGATTCTCCTTTGTCAGTCCGTTGAAACACGCCCAATTGCCGCGTTGCTGCAAAAAGTTCAAACTCTTACGTATCAATACCGCTACAGCGAAAGATTGAGAGCAATCAAACACAGTAAAGGCCATTGAAGTTGATTCTGGATATGTTCATGTATCTTGGGGGATATTTCTTTCTAAAACTGATTATCCCGTCAATAGTCCAGGGAAGCCCGTGTAGCATCTTGCTTTATCTCCCTGAAAGGGAGAAATCGTAGAGCCGGTGGTTTTAACCACCGGTAGATGTTTATTACAGGCTGTGAGTCCTGAAGGGACGACATTTTTCTACTTTTTCGGCTTGAAATGTCGTCCCTTCAGGACTCAAGCCAATTATTGCCCCAACCCGGTGGTTGAAACCACCGGCTATACGATTAAATCCCTTCAGGATTGCAGAAACGCCTTCGGTCCCTTAGTTGTCTAAATCGGCCAGCGGGCCGCGATGGGCATGCGCCAGCCGGAGCCGAAGGCCACGTCGGTGATCTTCAGGCCGGGCGCGGCTTGGCGGCGTTTGAACTCCGCGTTTTTGATCAGCCCGACCACCCGGTGGACGTCTTCCGGGGTAAAGCCTTCGCGGATGATTTCCTCGCTGGAGTGGTGCAGCTGGACCACGCGCTCCAGGATGGCGTCCAGGACGTCGTATTCCGGGAGGCTGTCCTGATCGGTCTGGTTCGGACGGAGCTCGGCCGTGGGTGGACGGGTCAGGATGCGCTCCGGGATCACGGGCCCGCGACGGGCGTTCAGCCAGCGGGACGTGGCGTAGACCAGGGTCTTGGGCACGTCGGCGATAACCCCCAGGCCTCCGGCCATGTCCCCGTACATGGTGCAGTAGCCCACGGCCAGTTCGGATTTGTTCCCCGTGGTCAGCAGCATGGCCCGGTACTTGTTGGACAGGGCCATCAACAGGTTGCCCCGGATCCGGGCCTGGATGTTCTCCTCGGTCACGTCCGCCTCGTGCCCGGCGAAGGCCTGGGCCAGAGTGGCGTCGAAGCCCCGCATCAGATCTTCAATGGGCAGGGTGAGGTGTTTGACGCCGAGGTTGGCGGACAGGGCCACAGCGTCGTCTATGCTGGCCCGACTGGTGTAGGGCGAGGGCAAAAGCACGGCCAGGACGTTTTCCGGCCCCAGGGCTTCGGCGGCGATGGCCGCGGTCAAGGCCGAGTCGATCCCGCCGGATAGGCCGAGCAGGGCCTTGCTGAAGCCGATTTTCCGCAGGTAGTCCCGGACACCCAGGACCAGGGCGTTCCAGATTTCCTCTTCCCGCGATCCGTCGCCGGCCGACCCATCGCCAGCGGCCACGGCGGAGGGCGGTGAAGAGACCGCAATCGACGCGGTCGGCGCCTGGTCCGGCGCAACGGCAACAGCCAGACGGTCGGCTCTCCGATGCGAATCTTCGTCCGTCCTCATTTCGATATCCACCACGATCAGGTCTTCGGCAAAGGCCGCGGCCGCGGCGATTTGGCCGCCTTTGGCGTCAAAGGCGCAACCTCGTCCGTCGAAGATCAGGTCGTCGTTGCCGCCCACCTGATTGACGTAGACCAGGGGCAGGCGATGCTTGGCAGCCATGTTCGCCAGCATGCGCAGCCGGAAGCCGTGTTTGTCCAGATGGAACGGGGACGCGGAAAGGTTGATCACGCAGTGCACGCGCTGCTCGACCAGCCGCTGCACCGGGTCCATCCGGTAGCGCCGTGACGTCCAGAAGTCCTTGTCGTTCCAAATGTCCTCGCAGATGGTCACCCCGATCCGCCGTCCGTCCAACTCGAACCAGCCCGGAGCGTCGAAGGGCTCGAAATAACGGTCCTCGTCAAAGACATCGTACGTGGGCAGGAGGGTCTTGTGGAAGACGCCCTGGATTTTTCCGCCGCGCAACAGGGCCGCGCAGTTCCAGAGCGGGCGGCCCTGGCCGGACGTGTTCGGCTCGGCCAGGCCCACCAGCACGGGCGGGGCGTCGGCCAAGTCCCGACCCAGGGAGCGCAGTACGGCCCAACCGGCGTCGATGAATCCCTTGTTCAGCAGCAGGTCCCGGGGTGGGTAGCCCAACAGGGACAGTTCCGAAGTGACGCACAGGGCCGCGTTTTGGCGGGCCGCGGCGTGGACGGCGTTGGCGATCTTGCGGGCGTTTCCGTCCAGATCGCCGACAGTGTAGTTGTTTTGGAGCAGGGCGATGCGCATGGGGAGTTGGGTTATGAGGTTCACGCGGAGCAATGTTGTTTTGGAGCATCTCGGACGTCGAAATCGAAATCGAAAAAAACATTACTTCGAAGTTCCATCATCCTCTTTTATGATGGTCGATTTCGATTTCGATTGCGATTGCGATTTCGATAAAGATTCTGGGTCAGAGCATCTCCGTTCTGATGGTTCACGGTTGGCAGACATCAGGTGCTTCGCGCAGGTGTTCGACGACGTGTTCCGTCAGGTCGTCCATGATCTCGCCGTGATCGAAGCCGGCCAGGTGGAGCAGGGCGTGGGTCAGCAGGCGGATGAAGTGGTCGCGCGGGGCCTGGCCGTAGAGGAAGGCCTCCCGGAGCACCGCGTCAGCGCTGATGACGATGGAGCCCCGGACTCCGTTCGTATCGGGTTCGGAGGTTGGGGCAAACTCCGCTGGGAAGCTGAGCACGTTGGTCGGGCCCGCTCCGCCCAGGTGCTTTTGGTGCAGGTCCGCGATTCCCCTGTCCGAAGTGATCCGCAGTTCCAACACTGGTTTGCCGAAAGCGCCAGAAAAACCTCCGGAAAGGCCCGCGACGTCCAGAATCCGGGTCACCATATCCCGGAGCGCCGCGCGGTTCAACGGGAGAACCGGATGGCGCAGGGTCTCGGGGTCCCGCAGCAGGCTGAGTTCAGCGGGCCGGGGCGAGGCGGGGCGAGGACGTTTTCGCGGATTCGGACTTGGACGGCGTCGGGGCGGCATGGATTCCGGGTTTGGGATAGTCGATGCGTTGGTGAAAAATTCCGGTCAGGATGCGTTGAAAGGTTTCGCTGAGGATATTCAGATCCTTCAGGCTGAGGTCCGATTCGTCCAGTTGGCCTTCGTTGAACACGGTGCGCACCATGTTCTGGATGTGGTTGCGCACCCGGCTGGGGGTGGGGTCCACCAGGGTTCGGCTGGAAGCCTCGATGGCGTCGGCCAGAAGAATGATCCCGGCTTCCTTGGTTTGCGGCTTGGGACCCGGATACCGGAAATCGTCCTCCCGGACGCATTCAGTGCCTTTTTCTTCGCAGATTTTGAGCGCTTTCTGGTAAAAATAGACGATCAGGCGCGACCCGTGATGCTGCTGGATCAAATCCGTGATTTCCGCTCCCAGTTTGTGTTCCGAGGCCAGTTCAGCGCCCTTTTTGACGTGGGAGATCAGGATCAGGGCGCTCATGGACGGGGCCAGCTTGTCGTGCCGGTTCTCGCAGCCGAACTGATTCTCGATGAAGTAGTGCGGATTCTTGATTTTGCCGATGTCGTGATACAGGGCCGCGACCTTGGCCAGCAAAGGATTGGCGCCCACGGCCTTGGCTCCGGCCTCGGCCATGTTGGCCACGATCAGGCAGTGGTGGTAGGTCCCTGGAGCGTTGACCATCAAGGACTGGAGCAAGGGTTGTTCCAGGCTCATCATTTCCAGGAGCTTGAACCGCGAGGTGTAGCCGAACAGATATTCCACCACCGGGCTGAAGGCCAGGAGCAACAGGACGGAGAGCATCGCACCGGCGGCGCTGAACGCCGCTCCGGCGGCAAACCAGGAGAGGCTTTGGAAGTCCAGAAGGTTCAAGGCGGCCCAGGTTCCCAGGAGCAGACCGAGCAGGGGCAGCCCCGCGCGCAGGATGTCCGTCCTGGTCTGGGCGCCGCGCAACAGCATGGCGCAGCCCACCGCGCCCACGAGGTAGAACAGGAATACGTCGAACCCGGCATGGAGCATCTGGGTGCAGAGAAAGGCCAGCAGGGCCCCGGCAAAAACACAGATCAGCAAGGGAAAGAACAGGGCCAGCACCCCGGCGGCCCCGGCCACGGGCAGGCTGTACACGAAGATGTCCGGGGTCATGGTCAACAGTTCCCGGCTCAGGGGAAAGCGGTACAGGGCCACGAACTTGGCCATGGCCGCGAAGGTGAGCATCACCGAGGCCAGCAGCAGAGCGTCCTTGGTGGTCAGCTGTCTGCCGGGAGGGGCGGCGGCGTTGAAAATGCCCAGGCTGAAGATCAGGGAGATCATCAGCACTCCGCTGAAGCGGTCCCAGTCGTACCCGCCATCCCGGGCGGCGAAAAAGGCCTGCATTTTTTGCTGCTGTTCCGCGGTGACCCGTTCGGCCTTGCGAACGATAATCTCGCCCTTTTTGATCTGGTAGAAAACAGGCTCCACGGACTGCACCGCGCTGGCCAACCGGGCCTGGGTCGCTTCCTGATTCAGGGTCAGGTTGGGCCGCAGCAGGGGGGCCAGCAGCTCTTCCACGGCGCGACGCATGGTTACCGGCAGGTTCAGGTTGACCCGCAGGTGCAGGTCCAGGGCGCGCATCACGCCGTCCAGATCCGGAAAATCAGCGGCGCTGAGATGCAGTTGTTCGTTGTCCGTGGCCAGATCCCGGACGATCATTCCGGAGGCGACGTCCGAGGCGAACCTGCGGTCGGCCAGAACGCCTTTCTGGTAGGTATTCTCCAGCCAGGGCAGGGCTTCCAGGATCACCATATTCTGGAAGCCCTGTCTGCTCCATTCGGCCCACATCCCGGCCGGAATGCGGATGTTCAGCTCCTCGGCAACCAGGTTCTGGACCTGGGGCGTGGTTTCCGGCGTGGCCGAGGCGATCACGTCCAGCAGGCTGACGATTCTGCGGGCCATCTGGGCAAAGGGCATCTGGGCCAGGTCGAAGATCGGCGGCTGGCTTCGGGCCACCATGTCCCGGCGCGCGAGGGTGGATTCCTGGTCCTCGATGAGCAGGTCCCGGGGCGCGGTGACGTCGTGGCTGGCGATCTCTCCCTTGACGAAAATCCTTGCTCCGGGCTCGAAGCTCAACCCGGAGAGGACGGCCACCAGCACCATGCCGCCCATGAACACCAGCAGGCCGCTGAACCGGCTCTCCGGCGGCATTCCTCCCGGCTTGGGAGAAAGCGCGGAGGATTTGGAGCTAGGCTTTTTGGGGGGCGTCTTGGCGTGTGAATCGGTCATAGGCATGGACGATCCGGCCCACCAGCGGGTGCCTGATCACGTCTTCCTCGTGAAAATGGATGAATTCGAGCCCAGCGACTCCGGACAGCACTTTTTCGGCCTGGACCAGTCCGGATCTGGCGTGCACGGGCAGGTCGATCTGGGTCACGTCCCCGGTGACCACGGCCTTGGAGCCGAAGCCCAGTCTGGTCAGGAACATCTTCATCTGTTCCTGGGTCGTGTTCTGGGCTTCGTCCAGGATGATGAACGCATCGTTGAGCGTGCGCCCGCGCATGAAAGCCAGGGGAGCGATTTCAATCACCCCGGTTTCCAGCATCTCCTGAACCTTGCGAAATTCCAGCATGTCGTGCAGGGCGTCATACAAGGGGCGCAGATAAGGGTTGACCTTCTCCACCAGATCGCCGGGCAGAAAGCCCAGCTTTTCTCCGGCCTCGACGGCCGGCCTGGTCAGCACCAGTCGCTTGACTTCCTTCTTGGTCAGGGCCGCCACGGCCATGGCCACGGCCAGATAGGTCTTTCCCGTGCCCGCCGGGCCGATGCCGAAAACCAGATCCTTGCCGCGGATGGCCTGCAGGTAGCGGCGCTGACTGACGGTTCGGGGGGTGATGGTGCGTTTGGGGGAAGCGGCGTAGACCACGTCCTTGAACACGGTCTTGATGTCGGCCTGGGGGTCGCGGCACAGGATGCGCCAGGCATGGTCCACGTCCTGGGCCTGAATGGACGTATTGGCCCGTTGCAGGCCGTGCAGCTGCACGAGGCAGTTGGCGGCCTGGTCCACCGTCTGCTGGTCTGCGCCGCGCAACACGGCCACGGAACCCCGACTGTCCGCCGTGATCCCGCTCAACTCCGCGAGCTGGCGTAAATGGGCGTTGTGCGGTCCGAACAGTTTTTGAGCCTCGGAGGCGCTTTGAAATTCAAGACAGCGTTCAACGGTCATTTTGGGTGTTTTTGGGGCTCATCTTTATTGGGCTCATTTTTTTGGGTCATCCCCCGATGGCGGACATGATCTTCCGGCACACGGAACGCTCCCGGCCCTGGGCGGCCAGGAGTTCGTGGCCCATGGGCTTGATCCTGCCGGCCCGGATGATCACCTGGCGCAGATGCTCCCGCCCCAGTTTGGGCGAGCGGAGGATGGGGCGCAGGCGATATTCCTTGTCCGAAAAAAGACAGGTGCGCAACCGTCCGTCAGGAGTAATCCGCAGACGGTTGCATTGACCGCAGAAATGGGAGCTCAATGGGGAAATCACGCCGATGCGCCCCTTGCCTTCAGCGAGTGAAAACATCCTGGCCGGGCCTTTGCGCTTATCCCGTCCCTCCACGGGCACGAGGCGGGCGATGGTCCCGGCCTCGCGCAGGATTTCCGCGGCCGTCCAGAGCTGGTCCGGGGTCCAGACGGTTTGCTCGCCCATGGGCATGAACTCGATGAACCGCAGATCCAGGGGCAGCCGTTCCGCCAGCCGGACGAAGTCTGGCAACTCGTCGTCATTGACGCCTTTCAGGGCCACGACGTTGATCTTGACCCGCAGTCCGTGCTCCAGGCACTGATCAATGGCCCCGCGGACCTGAAGAAAGAAGTCCCGTCCGGTGATGCGCTGGAATTTTTGTCGATCCAGGGTGTCCAGGGAGATGTTCAGTCCCTGGACACCGATTTCCTTGAGCGCCGGGATCTTGCCGGACAACAGCGTGGCGTTGGTGGTCAGGCGCATGTCCAGGTGCGGATGACGCTGGAGGATCTGTTCCAGAAAGTGTAGAAAATTCTTACGGATGAAGGGTTCGCCACCGGTCAGACGGACTTTGGAAATGTTCAGCTCCGAGGCCACGGCAATCAATTCCAGGCTCTCCTCGTAACTGAGCATCTGGTCGTGGGGCAGCATTTTCAAATCCGCGCAGGACGACCGGCAGTACAGACAGCGCAGGTTGCAGCGATCCGTGATGCTCAGTCGCAGATAATTTATGCTTCGGCCATGCTGGTCGGTCATGGTTTCGGAAAGCATGGGGCCGAGGCCTGGGAGGATGCTCGGGTCGGGGTGCTTGGGAAGCGTCATGGTGGGTGTGGAATATAAGGCTGTTTGATTCGATGTCTACACCGAGACTCGTAGCTTGGCTTCCAACTCCGGATCCAGGGCGACGTTCAGGGTGCGCAGGACCCGGTCCACCGCGGCCATGCCCGGCGTCCCCTTGACCGGACGCACGTACTTGACCTGAGCGCAGATGATCGTGGCCCGTGCGGCCCCGGAAAAGTGGCTGGCCAATCCGGCCAGGCAGGCGGCTTCCTCCATGGTTCGCTCCGGGACGTCCCGGGCCGGGGAGTCTCGCTTCAGGACCAGGTGCGCTCCAGGACCGTCCGCCGCGTGAAACCAGTAGTCGAACGGGCTGGCCGCCTTGGTCAGGAGGTGGTGATTGGCCTTCTGGTTCTTGCCGCGCAAGAGAACAAAGCCGTCGCTACTCAAAAAGCGATGCAGGGGCAAGGCCCGTTCGTCATTGGGGCGGTTTCGGGCTTTCGGGGCCGGTGGACGATGATCCCAAGACGCGCCCGAAAATGCCCTCGAAGAAGCCTCTGAAGACGCCGTGGTTCGCGCTCCCACCGCCCCGGCACGTCCCGGCTCCGGATTTGATTGGAGCTGTTCGCGACGTTTTTGCACATGCGTCAACCCGCGCCGCCCTTTCTCGGCCAACTGGAACCAGCGTTGCATGTTCTCGAGAATGGTCAGGCGCTTGTCCAAAATCAGCTCAACGGTTTCGCCTTTTGGATCGGTCAGCGTCAGCCGTTCGACCTTGGAGCGGGGCGTGAGTTGCTGCGCCGAAAGCTGGTAGAGGTGACAGCGGATCAACTCGGCTTGGTCCGCGAGGCGTACGTACTCGCGCAGTCGGTGTTCATCCGCGTCCAGGTTGCGACGTAGCCGCGCGATGCGTTTGAGTTCCCGGGGTTCGGGGGCGGCTGGTCCGTTTGAGGCTTGATCCGGGAAGAAAATCTCCTCGGCCAGGAGATTCGCGGCCTGGAAGGCCGATGAGCTTGTCTGCTCGTCGCGTCCCTGGCGCAGAGACTGGGGAAGCGGCCACGCGAGAACCCACGGTCGGCTCGGACTCTGGGATTTGCCGCCCTGGGGAGCGCGGTAGACAAAATAGGTTTCGGATGCGCCGCCGGATCGAAGGGCGTCCAGCAGAGAGCGCCCTTGGTCTTCGGGCAGGGCGTGTATGGTGCGACGCAGCAGGGGGGAGACGTGGGGATGGGTTTGCCAGATTTGGTCGTCGTCGCGGATTTGCTCCCAGGTCGGCCAGGAGACGGGTCCCGAGGCGTCGTCCGAATTCGTCGCCGCCAATGAGTCGATATCGAGAGGCTCCGGCTCCGGCTGGTCGGACAAAAGTACGCCTTTTTGTGCGTCCAGAATGAGCCATGCTTGCGGCTCATGACGACCTAGGCCGAATGTTAGTCGACGCCGAACCCAGTCGGCCCGACAGCGCAGAATTCGAAGGCCCTGAACGTGCTTGCGCAAACGCATCACCTGGGCCGCGGGGGTGGCCGGGTTCTCCGGCGCATGCGGGGAGAGGGTCAGGGCGACATCCGCGGGATGGTGGGCGAAGAGCAAAAAGCGGGGATGGTCTGCGGGCTGGAGCCGAAAGGACCACCACCCAGGGCGCGGGGAGTAAATCCGCTCCAGGCGTCTGCCCAGCAGCATGGGCCGGATTTCTTCGACCAAGCCGCGAAAAAGGAGCGCCTCCATTTAATCGCCGCGCAACTGTTCCTCTTCTTCACGAGCACTTTTGCACTTGATGCACAAGGTGGTCACCGGTCTGGCCTTGAGCCGCTCAATACTGATATCGTCGCCGCAGTCCTCGCAGAGGCCGTAGGTCCCGTTTTGAATCCGGCCAAGGGCCTCCTGGATTTTGGGAATCAGCTTCCGTTCCCGGTCTCGCAGGCGCAGCATGAAGGAACGGTCGGTTTCCATGGTCGCCCTGTCGGAGGGATCGGCATAGACTTCGCGGTGGTCGGTCATGTCGTCCAGCGTGTCGGAACCGCGCTGGTTGATGTCCCGGATATTATCCTTGAGCATTTTTTCAAAAAAATCCAAATCTTTCTGTTCCATGGTCCCTCCGTGGTGATAAAAGCCGATTGCGGGGTGTGCTGGGCGGATACATCCTGAAGCTGTGTTGCGACTGGCAAGCACGAAAATAAAAAATACGAATGAAAGCTGCCTGTGAATCAACCGCCGCCCTCGGCGAAAAACAAGTATTATAGGAACGACGGCATGGAATGGCAATACGTCGCGACATGCGTCGTTGGCGTTCGCGCTGGGACGTTTTGAAACACAAAGGAGCAGCCCCGATCCCGATAATCGGTTCATGGGACTGCTCCCGGAAACGGCGAACGCGATTCCAGAAAACGCCGTCAGTCGACCTGCTGAATGCCCTCCAGCAACCAGACGCCTTTTCCGTCCGAAGACCTGCTGAAATGCCAGATTTCCTGAATTTGAGACGGTTGAGCCGAACTAGAGTCTTCCCGAAGCAGGACGTCGAACAGCACGCTGCATACCGTGTCGTCGCCTTCTTCCTGGACTTCGAGCAAGGCGGCGTCCACCTGAAGCAGTTCGGTTTGGCCCATCATCGGCGCGGAGGCCTGCTGACGCTTGATTTCCGCGAACACCTCCCGAGTCGTAAAGTTGCGGATGTCGTCGATGTCGCGGTTGTTCCAGGACTTCTGCAAGCGGGCATAGGCCGCCTTGGCGCCGGAGAGAAATTCGTCCACGTCAAAGCCTTCAGGAATGGTGAGTCCGGAGGACGAAGCTCCGGAAGGCTCGGCGTTCAGGGCGTCCCAGGCGCTTTTTTCCCCAGATATGCCGGAAGATGAGTCGGAAGACGAGCCGGAAGAAGCGGAAGGCGAACTCCGGTGCAAAACCAGCTCCGGACGGTCTTCCGTCCCGCCATAAGGCGGTCCTTGGGCCGCGACCGGACCTGCTGGCTGGGCGGCCAGGCGACGGGAGCGGACAAAGCGGAAAATCAGAAAGAGAATCAGCCCGATGACCAGGATGTCGATGAAGTTGATCCCGGAAAAGGCGTCCAGGCCTCCGAAGAGCAAGGAGCCGATCAGCCCGCCCAGAAGCATGCCGCCCAACATCCCGCCGAGCATGCCGCCCATCCCGGGCCGCGCCGGGGCCTGCTGAGCGGACTGCTGCCCCTGCTGCCGGCTTTGTTGACCGGTTTGCTGCTGGGTCTGTTGCTGCTGGGTCTGTTGCTGCTGGGTTTGGCGTTGCGTAGGTTGCGCGGGTTGTTGCGCCGGACGCTGATAGCTGGGCCGCGACCCGAAGGACCGGCTGCCGCCGAACCTCTGAGCTTCCGCGATTTCCGTCAGAATAAAGCCTCCAACGGCGAGCAGACAGACCAAGGAACCAAGAAAAACCGTAAATCGTGACACGCTGTACCTCCCGAAAAATTTTCGGAACCTTAATGCACAGGGCGGTGGTGTCAAGTTTAGCGGTCAGGGGTTGCCGCCCCTTCAGGAAGGGCTTATTGTTGGGGGGCGTTTACCCTTTTCTGGTTCTTCGACGTTGGACGTGGAAATGCTATGGAACGAGTAGTTCCCTGATGGGTGCTCCGATCAGGTAGATCACAGTGATGAATGTCATCTCG
>NZ_FXUJ01000036.1:0-17062 GCF_900182865.1 Desulfonatronum zhilinae | reverse complement strand
TTATTACAGATAGTTGGATGTGATGATTACGAAAGCGAACAGACGTCAAACAGTAAGCAGCTAAGTTTATTTGATTAATTGTTGGGACACTAGTGACGCGATGCAGGGATTTGCCCAATGCGGTGGCTGTCAACGGATGTCCGTTAGCAATGCGACAAAGCCCTTGAGGCCTTCTGGCCATCTCGAACCATGCCTCAGGGTTGACAACGGTAATGTCTTCCACGCGCTTTTTAGTGCGATTACGCTGAAACACCCGGTGCGGATCGGTTAGAATTGCACTGGCAATAGCGTTAATGTCCGGCTTCTTATGCAACAGCTGCATGCGCAAAAAACACATTTCCAGATAGGCTACGTCCTTGCCCGGCTGACCGCGCTGTACGTTCTGGCCTGTGGGCTTACCAAATGCGAAAATCAGGCTGGCCACCTTCGCGACCACAAAGTTCAGCATGGCCTCGTACTGTTGCTCATCAATCTTCAGGTTGTGGACCTTAACGCAGAGGGAGCCGATGCGCGTGAGCCCCACGCTGTTGCGAAAACTGATTTCAAAAAGGCCGCCTGGAAAATGCTTTTGAACAAATGGCGGATAATTATTTGACGTATCTTTTCGTAGAGCCTCTGGAATGTCATCAAAACATTTCAGGTAGTATGTGTTAAGTTCATGCAGTTCAGGTTTATTACCAAAATGGCGCGCGTCCTCTTCGGAAACGGCAATCGGCGCATCCATAAGAGCCATGCGGAATGATGGGCAATAGCCAAGTATTTTCATTCTATAAAGTCCGCATAGCCCTGGTTGTCGAGTTTACGCAACATCGCGGTCAATTTACGATCAGTTCGCGGTAGTCGATAATCACTTGTTCCTGAAGATGCTGAAGCAGCTGGAACCTTGGCGAATGCAAGCAGTTTGTTCAGCGGTTCCTCCAGCTTGGCCTGGGTGCCGTGAAATTTGGGCAAGATTTTTTGAACCACTTGAATATCCAGGACTGTTTCCGGATTAAAAGAAGAGACGTGAGAGTTTGCAAGCCTGGTAAAGCGGCAAACCTCGTTGATGACCCTGTAGCCAAAGTGCATGTTGTGCATCTTCAACTCGTCAAGCAACTCTGACAAGCCGACAACAACATCAGGACAGTCCTCCTTGCATTGACGATAGTCATCGCTGGAACTAAACGGTTGATTCTCATCAAGCGGAAAGACATCAAGCAGGTTTTCCTGCTTAAAGCGGAATGGACTGGAAGAGACTGGGATGTCGATCTGACGGTCAAGCAAAACTTCATTAAACTCGATAACATTGGCCCGGTCCAGAACCTTGGGGCTGAACATGTAGGTCGATTCATCGACGTTCACGGTCCCGGTGAAGTAGACATTGGTCGGGATATGCAGGCGAGCAGGAATGAGCAAGCCATCATGTGTGAGGGCTTCGGATCGATCATGAAGCACGAGGGCTTCACCCTGGGGATTGTCCGGTGTGCGGCTTTCCATTATGCTCAAAAAATCAGAGAAATAGTGCTCCACCTTGGCCAGATTCATCTCGTCCAGTATGACGAAATGCGGTTTATCTGGATTATCCCTTGCAGCAAGAAGCAGTTTGAGTATTGGAGTCACATTGTATTTTTCATCCAAGATATTATAAAAACCCAACAATCCCTTATTGTCGAGCCAGTCAGGACGAACGGACACAAATGCTACCCGAGAATTTCTTTCACTGGCATCGCACTCTTGCAACATGTAACTGGCAAAAAGCTGCGCAATTTTCGTCTTCCCCGTCCCTGATATGCCCGTCAGAATTACAAATGGTTTGGTCATCAGTGACAGCACATACCTGGTAATGATCTCATCGCTGAATGAAAACTTTTGTATTTGATAGTAGTCGTAAATGTTTTTCTTGGTTCTGACTCTAATTTTTTTATTTTTTTGAGTATTCACTGTTTCCTCCAAAACGGGAGTTGTTTTTTTTACTTGCTGTTCGTTGTAAGAAAAATCTCTCCGCAACTTAGAAATAATATCAATCAAATTCAAACAATTTTCAATATCAGGATTATCAAAATTTACATACTTCACATATTTATCACCGTTGTCTAATTCAATGATACTTTCACGATTGATATAATTTAAAAATTTTACAGCATCGAACCTGCCAACTCCTCCATCATTATTTAAAAAATTAATATTGGCACATAATAAAAATTCGTTACCATTATTAAATACGACATTATGTGTATCATTAATTCTTGATTCTCGTATTCTTATGCATGAGTGGTTTCTTTTAGTGAGACAAAACTCATATCTGCTATTGTTTTTTAGCTTTTTGATCGAAATTTTGTAAGATTCTCCATTAATATTTTTAAAAAAATACTTTTTTCCAATCCATTTGTTTTCTTGGTCCACTCTTTTTTTGCTATCAATGCTAATTTTCTTTTCAAATTTATATTTTGAGCTTTGAAAAATCTCAATATTTTTATCAAATCTATCCAGTAATATAATGAATTGATTGTCTATTATATTTATGTTCCTAACAATTTCATAAGACATATTATACTCCAAATAAAATTACAATGCTGAACACACTATGTATGCTTAAAAAACACATGAAATTGACATATTAGATAGTTTGCGAGGAAAAAAATCGGAACGAAAGAAAAATTATCAATCGACGTACGGGGCCTAGTCTACAGACCAACAGCCCCCCTCAGCACTGTCGCGGCAGAACCGAAAGAGGCTGTTGTCACTGCGCTTGAGGAACCCGTTAAGTTGCCGAAACAATTCCTGCCTTAAATTTTCCCTTGGATCAAGCACGTTCATGAGGGGTACTTCCAGCTTGATTGGGGAGGCCTTTTATAGCCTCAATACCACGGCTTAATCATCCTCGTCATCCTCCAGTTCCTCTTCTTCCTCATCACTCTCTTCTTCCAGAGCACGCTCCAAGCTATCCGCTGCCTTTTCCGCGATATCCTCGTCCTCGTCATGGGAAAGCTGTTCCAAAACCTGGCGGCTGACGGATACGTTTTCGGCCAGGATGCCCCTGATCACGGGATTGTCCATTCTGGCCAGCTTTTCAGCCAGGACGTCCTCGTCGCAATGCGGAAAGGAATCCAGATTCTCGGCTACGGTCACCAGAATGTCGTGGTCCTCGGTTTTGATCAGACGCAGCAGGCAGGTTTCCGTGATGAACATGCGGGCTCGGCTGTTGGAAACCAGATTACGGAGTACATCAATCTGAGTGTCCTCCACCAGGATGCTCACGATCTTTCTGTCCAGAGTGTCGCGGGATGCCACGGCCATCCGAACATGCGGATGAGTGGACCGGGCAAGCTCCGCAATGACGTCGTTGTGCCTGGATTCATCTGGGATGGAATACACAAGGTTGTCGATCTGGTCGTAGGGAATGCGTGCCGACACTCCATTGACGGTGATTTTTACGTTCAGCATGGGTTTCCTCCTTGTTCGGTCTGGTTGATGTGGACGGGCCGTGCTGCAGGCCCCTGATCGCGAATCCTGCCTGCGTGCGCCTGGAACAGAGTATGCCGCGGGCACCTGTGGCGTTTTTGGCCGCATGTCGACGCTGACCAGAAATTGAATAAAGTTTGTTATCCGGTTGGAACCTCGGTTTGCGCGGCCAATAACGCCACACATGGGTGGCATGATTTCCAGGCGTTTGACTGCGCGGCACATTGCGCCGGGACGAATAAACCATGGGAGGCAAACATGCGCGAGAAGCGACTGGAGATCGTGATGCAGGCCGTTGCCTTGATGACCCGGACCACCGGGGTGACCATCGACGAACTGGGGGAGGCTCTGGGCAGGAAGCGGAATGCCATGAACCGGCTGTTGCGGACCATGACGGCCATGGGCATCCCGATCTATCCGGACATGGTTTCGGAAGACCGGAAAAAACGCTGGAAGATCGATTCCAGGGACGCGAGGCGTTTGCCGGGCCTTTTGCTTACGGAGCTGGGGCTTGATCCCGGCGAGATCGAGGCCCTGTTTTTGCTGCGCAGCGGCATGGCCGTCAATCCAGGGTCCGACATGGACAGTCTACTGGACCAAGCCCTGGCCAAGATCGCACGGCTCGCCCCTCGTGAAACCGTGCAGCGAATTGGCGGGATGTCCGGGCTGTGCACGCCCTTGCCCAGGCTCAGCAAGGACTATTCCGGCAAGGAACGCGTCATCGAAACCCTTGTCAGGGCCGTGCTGGAGCAGCGGGTCTGCACGGTGACGTATTTCGCTTTCGCCGACCAGCTGACCAAGACGTACGACGTGCATCCGCTGCAGTTCCTGGGGCGCTGGGGAGGATTATACGTGTTCGTCTGGTCCCGGTTACGTGAGGCTGTCCGGGTGCTGGCAGTGGAACGCATCCAGACCCTGGAAATAACGCGGGAACGCTTCACCCGGCCGGCGGATTTTGATCCCCGGGGTCTTGTTTGCGGCGCTTTCCGGCTGACCTTCAACGACCCGGTGGAGGCCACGGTCCTGGTTCGGCCCGACGAGGCCCGCTACGTCCGGGAGCGCTGCTATTTCAACAGCCAGCGCATCCAGGAACTCAAGGACGGGTCGATCATCATCCGCCTGAATACCTCGGGCCGGCACGACGTGAAGCGTTGGATCATGAGCCTGGGGCCGGGGGCCAGGGTTTTGGCGCCCGAGGAACTGCGCCGGGAAATCATGGAGGATCTGGGACGCGCCCTGACAGGTCACGGGCAATCCGATCCGCTCACCAATCCTTCGCATTCAAACATGTTGACATAGTGCGCACGGAAAAGGCCACCCTCCGCCTTGTCCCGAGCGCACTATGCCGTACGTCTCGCACCTTGCGTGAGGCGTTGTTCAATCCAGTCCAAAGACCTGCACGTAAACCCGTCCGTCCTCGGTGTACTGGGCTGTGTACTCGATGTCGTGGGTCATCCCGGCGTCCGAGGTCAGGGTTGCCCCGCAGGCTGTCTTGCGAATCCCGTCGTCCCTGGAATTGGTCCTGATTCCGTCCAGCCGAAATGACAGTTCCTCCACCTGACTGTCCACCAAGTCCAGCAGCCTGGCGATTTCCTCGCTTTCCTCGCGTCTCCTGTCCCACTGCGCGTAGGTGGGATTGCCCTGGACCTGGGGGGTGGTTCCCAGTTCCGTGAGGATGGCGTTGAACAGCAGCCCGTTGCGCAGCTCCTCGTTGGCGACTTGCAGAACCAGTTCCTGAACCTGACCATCTGAACAACCCGGGGCCTTGTCCGGCGGACTGCTGCCGCAGCCCGCCAGAATCAGGGTCGCGAGCAGAACCGTGACTGAAAAATGTCCTGGCTTCATGTGCCTGCCTCCTTGTGCTGTAAGTGTAATCCCTGGACCTGCCGCAATCAGCCGGCCCACCCCTCGCCGCGTGCCGGGAACGACCCGTCCCCGGCTGCACATCAATCCGGATTACCCTGCCAGGGGAGTAGGTCGGTTTTGGCACTACTGGGAAGGATTTTTTCAAAAGAGAGGCAGCATGGCTGCGTAATCAGAGGTTTCTACGATCCGGTGTACTTCATCCAGAAGGGCTCGATTTTTCTGTATTTCATCCAAGACGACCCAGTCATCCTCTCGCAGGCTCCCGGTCAACGCTTCAAGGCGATGCGGATCCCTGGACAGTTCCAGGTGCAGCGAGGCGTCCAGCAGGTCAAGATGCAGGGCATTGTCGAATACCTGCCTGAGCCAGGTTGTCTTTCCCGTGCCGCGCGGGCCGAAAAGAAAGAAGGAGTGGTCCGGACGCCGGAGCAGCCTGGGCGTGACATCGATTTTACCGTGATGCATGCGTTTCTCCATTGTTGTTGCAAAAATGCAATGCGAATTTACATTTCCAATGGAATAATGCATGGCGCACGGGGGTGATCCACGTCTTCCGTTCCCACATTCAAGCGGTATAAAGAATTCACAATACCCGCACATGAGAGAACTTCGCATTCAGCATGCCGGACGCCCTTATCGGGTACTCTATGCTTTTGACCCTCGCCGGTACGTTATTTTGCTTATCGGTGGAGAGAAGACTGGAAGGGATCGCTGGTACGACGAATATGTACCGATCGCGGATCGGCTCTACAAAGAACACCTTGAATCATTAGTCAAGGAGGGCTTGCTTGATGGCTCGTAAATTTGAAGAACTGGAATCAAAAATGTCCGCGGAGGCAATTGCCCGCTCTGACGCTCGATGTCGCGAAATGGTTGCCGAGTTGGCGCTGCACGAGTTGCGACGCGCTCGAGGTGTGACCCAGGAAATGTTGGCGAATCTCTTGCACATCAAACAGCCAAATATTGCCAAGCTGGAAAAGCGCACGGATATGTACATCTCTACACTCCGAACGACGATAGAGGCGATGGGAGGAACGCTTGATATCGTGGCCCGTTTTCCAGACGGCAACGTCAAGATCAAAAATTTCTCGTCCATCAACGAGGCGCGCACTTCTACCGGATAAGGTAACCAGAAAAGTGGTCAAATCCGGCCTCATAGACTGGAATGTATTCGCCTGATCCACACATCCAAGATTTTTCGACGGTCTCGATCAAATCAAGCGTTGCGGCGCAGGAAATCCCGATACGTAAGCGCTAACCCCTCCCGCAAACCCAGGGTGGGTCGCCAGCCCAAAGCTCTCATTTTCCCCACGTCCAGCAGCTTGCGCGGAGTGCCGTCCGGCTTGTCCGTGTCCCAGACGATCCTTCCTTCGTACCCGACTGTCTCGCGGACTATCAGGGCCAATTCCTTGATGGTCTGGTCCTCGCCGGAGCCGATGTTCAGCAGCGGCGCGATGTCCTCCTTCAGCAGCCCGGCATAGTCCTCCTCGGGCGAATCCATCAGGTACACACAGGCTCGGGCCAAGTCGTCCACGTGCAGAAATTCCCGGCGCGGCGCGCCCGTGCCCCAGAGCGTGACATGCGGCGCGCCGGAGGCCTTGGCTTCGTGGAACTTGCGGATCATGGCCGGGATGACGTGGCTGCCGGCCAAGTCATAGTTGTCATTGGGGCCGTAGAGGTTCGTGGGCATCACGGCCAGAAAGCGGGTCCGGTACTCCCGGTTGTAGGCCCAGCACATCTCGATGCCCGCGATCTTGGCCACGGCGTAGGGTCGGTTGGTGGGTTCCAGGGGACCGGTGAGCAGATACTCTTCCTTCATGGGCTGGGGGCAGTCCCTGGGAAAAATGCAGGATGATCCCAGAAAAAGCAGCCGCCGCGTTCCGCTGCGCCACGCCTCGTGGATCACGTTGGTCTGGATGGCCAGATTGACGTGGATGAACTGGGCCGGATAGGTGTTGTTGGCCAGAATTCCGCCCACCTTGGCCGCAGCCAGAAAGACGGAGTCCGGACGTTCCTGCTCGAAAAACCGGCGCACGGCCCCCTGATCGGTCAGGTCCAGTTCCGCGCTGGTCCGCTGAAGAACGTTCCGGCACCCCTTGGCCTCCAAAGTCCGCACCAGGGCCGAACCTACCAGACCGCGATGGCCGGCTACGTAGATTTTCGCGTTGTTTTGCATGGTGGTTTCGTCTTGATATCAACAAGGAAAGATGAGCAATCAGGTCCGCCGGATTCGTTCCAGAAATCGTTCTGGATCCGACCGCAAATCCATGACTCCTGAAACAACGATTGATTCAGCGGATGTCGTATACAACACGGCATAGGGAAAACGGCGAAAAAGACATCGCCGATGTCTTGCTCCAATTTGCTTCCAAGCAGATGGAAAGGAGCATACTTTTGACATCACGGCATCGAATTCATCCAAAAACTCACGACCTAACCCCGGATATTGTCGTCCATAGTAATGGGCAATGCGAGCCAAGTCTTCCGTGGCCGGAGTTAGCAGCCTGTAGTTCATGCCAGCTCTCGACGAAGTGACGCGACAAAAGATGGTCCATCCACTGCAGAGACTTTGCCGGCATAATATGCGTCAAGCCGTTTTTCGGCTTCTTCACTCCACCTTTGCGTGATGAGTTCGTCCTCTCGGCCCAGAGATTGAAAGAGACGTTCAACAAGAAGCGCTCGTTGATCCAGGGGAAGTGACAACGCCTCTTTCTCGATAAGTACGACATCCTGATGCATAAAAACCCTCCCAGGCTATTCTTTGAAAAATGATTATTGTCGCATGATTATTGTCGCGAAGATGCGACCTCTGCGACTGCGCTCACCGGAGAACTTCCTCTTTCCCCCCGAAATCCATGCTCGAACTCCGGGGCGTACAGTCTGGATGTGGTGGCCAGCTCCTGGCTGGGGAGAACGAGGAAGATGGTCTGGCGTTCCCAGAGCGATTTTGCCTCGGTCTTGGCCAGCTTGTCCAGGGTCAGGCGTTGGATATTTTCTTCCGGCCAGCCGACGCGGTGGGCGGCGATGATCGTGGTGTCCGGGGGGTAGCCTCCGTCGAGCAGTTCCTGGGCCAGCTTCTGGTGACTGGGGCCGCTGAGGTAGACGGCCAGGGCCGCCTGGTGGACGGCCAGCCCCCGGAGCTGCTCCAGCTCCGGGACCCGGGTCCGGCCGTCCAGGCGGGTCAGGATCAAGGTCTGGCACATCTTGGGGATGGTGAAGGATACGCTGGCCGCGGCCGCCGCGGCCATGGCCGCGGTCACGCCCGGGACCACGGCATGGGAAATCCCCTCCGCGTCCAGGAGCCGAGCCTGTTCGCGCACCGCGCCGTACAGGCCGGGGTCGCCGGTATGCAGCCGGACCACCCGTCGGCCCGCATGGACCGCCTCGCGGATCAGTTCGTGGGTCTGGTCCAGGGTCAGTCCGGAGGAATCCACGATCCGGCATCCGGGCCTGGCTCCTTCCAGCGTGGCCATTGGAACCAGGGAGCCGGCGTAGATGATCAGGTCCGCTTCGCGGATCAGCCGTTGGGCCTTGAGGGTCAGCAGTTCCGGGTCTCCAGGACCCGCGCCGACGAAGTAGACGTTGGGAGAAGGCGTTGAACTCATGGCGTGGGCTTATGACTGCTGAGCAGAAAGACGGGGTTTTGGGCGCTGATGCGCAGGTCGTCGGCCAGGGGAACGCTGTGCCCGGCCTGGATCTGAACGATTTCCAGATCAAGGCCGCGGCGCTCCAGGAATATTTTGGCCCGGTGCATGCTTCCCAGAAGCACGGTCGCGGCCACCAGCTTCCCACCGGGTTTGAGCCTGCCCCAGGCTGTTTCCAAAATATCCTGCGGAACATCATCCGGGCCGCTTTCCTGGGTGTTGCCCAAGCTGCTTTTGGGGCTGCTTTTTAGGCTGCTTTTTGAGCTGCTTTCCGGGCTGCATCCTAAACTGCTTCCGAGGCCGCCGCCGAGGAAAATCCGATCCGGGTCGGGTAACGCTTCCAGACATCCGGGCATCAGCCCGTGGGCCACCTGGACCCAGAAGGCGTTGGTCCGCCGGACGTTCTCCCGAATCATCGCGGCGCGGCGCTCCTCCCGTTCCACGGCCACCACGCCGCCCCGCGGCAGCAGAAGACCAGCCTCAATGCCCACGGAACCGCATCCGGCCCCCAAATCCCAAAGCAGATGATCCGGCTCCAGGGCCAGGGCCGCCAGGGCCGCGGCCCGAACCGTCGGCTTGGTGAGCAGGCCGCGCTCGTGAACGTAACTCTCAACGGCCATGCCCAGGGTCAAGGTGACTTCCGACTCCCGAACGCGCTCCAGAAGGACGAGGTTCAACGCGGAGAAGGCACCCTGAGCGGTCTGGGCGGCCTGTTCCAAGGTGTACGCATCCCAGTTCTGGCTGGGCAGTCCCAGGTCCTCGAAAACCCACATTCGGAAGTTGTCCACCCCGCGTTCCAGGAGCATCCCGGCCAGGACCGCCGGGGTATGCCGCTCGTCCGTATACACGGCCACCCGCTGGGAGCGGCCCAGGGCCGCGAACAGCGGCGTGGTTCGATCCCGACCGTGCAGGGAGACCGCCGGGACGTCCTGCCAGGCGATGCCCAGCAGTGCCGCGGCGGCCTGGAGCGTGGTGGTTCCGGGATGCAGCCGAACGTTTTCACGTCCCAAACGGCGGACCAGAAGCGGACCGATCCCGTAAAAGCAGGGGTCCCCGCCCACCAGCACCACCACGCGGCGTCCGGCTTCCCAAGCCTGGTCCAATCGCTCCAGCGGCGAGGCCAGGGGAGCCTTGAGCACAACTCGTTGGCCGTGAAAATCCGTGTATTGATTCAAGATCCGTTCCCCGGCCAGCAAGAGATCGGCCTCCTGGATCAAGTGATCCAGCTCCGTACGGTCATGACGCGGGCTTTGCCCCAGTCCGAGGACTTCCACGGGGTGGCGGATCGGTTGGGCGGGATGAAGGGACATGGTTCGGGCCTGAGGGTTGCGCGAGGGCTGGATGCTGAATATGACAACCTTTCTTGACGGCTGGAGAACGTCTTGCCGGGGCGAAGGACCGTTTGTCAAAAATCCTTCACGACAAGGCGAAATATGTTTTCAACCGGACCGCCGCGGCGGTCATGCTTACCAAAGGTTCGGATCATGAGCAAAGAAAACGTCGGCGACAGAATCCGCAAGCTGCGGGAGGAGCGGGAAATCAGCCGGGAGCAGCTGGCCGAGCGCACTGGCTTGGCTCCGGAATTCATCGCCCGCATGGAAAACTCCGGAGACGTCCCTTCCCTCGGCCCATTGCTGAAGGTCGCTCGAGGTCTGGGCGTGCGCCTGGGCACGTTTCTGGACGATCAGGTCAGCCGCGATCCGCTGATCGTGCGCCTTGAAGAACGTCAGGCCGGGCTGAACATGCACAAGGACCACGGCGGCCCGCTGGCCCTGCGCTTCTTCCCCTTGGGCCTGGGCAAGACCGACCGCCACATGGAGCCCTTTTTCATCCAGGTGCTCCCTGACCCGGCCCAGGAGAACCCTCTCTCCGCCCATGAAGGCGAGGAATTCATCGTGGTCGCCTCCGGAGAGATCGAACTCCGCTACGGTCAGGAGGTCCAGCGGCTCAAGGCCGGAGATTCGGTCTATTACAATTCCGCGGTTCCGCATCATGTGGGCGCGGTGGGCCCGGAACCCGCGGAGATCTACGCGGTATTGTACATCCCGGAGTAACGTTCCGAACAGGTAGTTGTTGAAGCGATTTCCGGGTTTACATGTACCCGCAAATCGCCCCCTCACCCCGGCCCTCTCCCAGGGGAGAGGGAGAAAAAGGGAATTGTTTTGAACGCCGTAACTATTCAGCATAGAGTAATGCCGTTGTCGGGGTTGGAGTCAGGATCGGTATCGGGATCGAAAACGCTGGGAAGCGTTCAAAATTTTTCCTGTTCCGATTCCGATTCCGATAGCGACCCCGACTCCGATTGCCGGAGCAAGGGCGGATACAAAATGTGCTGAGTAGATACTGAACGCCTAAATAAATGTCTCTCACGGAGTGTTCGTGGAAAAACCAATCCTTCGAGAAATCACCCTGGGCCGGCTTCTGGACGAGGCCGTCAGGGACTATCCGGACAATGACGCCGTGGTCTACGTGGACCGCAACTTTCGCCTCACCTACCAGGAGTTCGGGGAGGTGGTGGATCAACTGGCCAGGGGCTTGATGCATCTGGGGGTGCAAAAAGGGGAGAAAGTGGCGGTTTGGGCCACCAACGTGCCCTACTGGGTGGCGCTGCAGTTCGCCACGGCCAAGATCGGCGCGGTGCTTCTGACCGTGAACACCAACTACAAATCCAGCGAACTGGCCTACCTTCTGGAGCAGTCCGAGGCGGAAAACATCTTTCTGATCGACGGGTTCCGGGACACGGACTACGTGGCCACGGTCAACGAACTGGTCCCCGAACTGCGCGTCGACCCTCGCGGCCATCTGCGCAGCAAGCGGTTTCCGCATCTGAAGCGTGTTTTTTTTCTGGGGCCGGAAAAGCACCGGGGCATGTACTCCATTCCTGAACTGCTGGCCCTGGGGCACATGGTCTCCCAGGTCGACTACCTGGCCCGACAGGCCACGTTGGATCCCCACGACGTGGTGAACATGCAGTACACATCCGGGACCACCGGCTTTCCCAAGGGGGTGATGCTCACCCACTCCAACATCGCCAACAACGGCTTCTGGATCGGCGAGAACCAGCTCTTCACCCACAAGGACCGGATCTGCCTGCCCGTGCCGCTGTTTCACTGCTTCGGCTGCGTGCTGGGCGTGCTGGCCGCGGTCAGCCACGGCAGCACCCTGGTGATCCTGGAAGGGTTCAACCCGGTGCATGTCATGGCCTCGGTGGAGCAGGAGCGCTGCACGGCCCTTTACGGCGTGCCGACCATGTTCATCGCCGTGCTGGAACACCGCCTGTTTCCCAAGTTCGACTTCAGCTCCCTGCGCACCGGAATCATGGCCGGCTCGCCCTGCCCGGTGCGGGTGATGCGCCAGGTCATGGACAAGATGTACATGCGCGACATCACCATCTGCTACGGCTTGACCGAGACCTCGCCGGTGATGACCCAGACCCGGGTGGACGACGACGTCAACCGCCGGGTGGCCAGCGTGGGACGGGCCATGCCGGCCATCGAGGTCCGGGTGGTGGACCCGGAAACCAACCAGCCCGTGCCGCCGGGCGTCCAGGGCGAGGTCTGTTGCCGGGGGTACAACGTGATGAAGGGCTACTACAACATGCCCGAGGCCACGGCCCAGACCATCGACGCGGACGGCTGGCTGCATTCCGGAGATCTGGGCGTGATGGACGACGACGGCTACCTGGCCATCACCGGACGGATCAAGGACATGATCATCCGGGGCGGGGAGAACGTCTATCCCCGGGAGATCGAGGAGTTCCTGTACACCATGGAGGGCATATCCGACGTCCAGGTCGTGGGCGTGCCCAGCCGCAAGTACGGTGAGGAAGTGGGGGCGTTCATCATTCCCAAGCCCGGCGTGACGCTCACTCCGGAAGAGGTCAAGGACTTTTGTCGAGGCAAGATCGCTCGTTACAAAACGCCGAAATACATCGCCTTCGTGGAGTCCTACCCCATGACCGCCAGCGGCAAGATCCAGAAATACAAGCTGCGCGAAACCGCGGGCAAGCTGTTTCCCGAAGCCATGCGCTGACCCGGCGCGACGGCCTTGTCCGCAGTCTGTTCCACCAGGGACCATTTCATGCGTTTCTCCCTTCCGATCATTGTCGTCCTTGCCCTGACGAACATCTACCTTCTGGTTCAGTCAGGCGCGCCCGTGCGGGATATGGAGCCGGTTTCGGGCGAGGAACGCTTGGTGAGCGCCGAGCATCAGCTGGAACTGCTCAAGGCCCAGGACAAGATCACGATTCTCAAGCTGATGCTGGACCGCTACCGCGAGGCCAATACTCACCGGCTGCGCCTGACCGCCTACACGGCCAGACCGGAGGAAACCAACGAAGATGTGGACAACACCGCGATCATGCAAACCCCGCGACCCGGGTGGACGGTGGCGGTCTCCCACGACCTGCGGGGCTGGCTGGGCAAACGGGTCTACGTGGAGGGCTTCGGAGTACGGTTTGTCGGGGACCTGATGAATCCCAGGTTCACCAAATCCATCGACGTCCTGGTGGCGGACGTGGACGAGGCCCTGGCCATCGGCGTGATCCAGGACGTCTTCGTGACCCTGATCGAGCCTCTTCTTCCGGAGCACTACGACGGCGACTTCGATATCACGGCCGTGTTCAACTGGAATCGGGAATAACGGGCCAACCCCGAAGGGGTTGTGTGTCCGCTCTTGCTCCGGCAATCGGGGTCGGTATCAGTGTCGGAACAGGAAGTAATATTGAACGCCTCCCGGCTTTTTCGATCCCGATTCCGACTCCGACCCCGGCAACAGCATTACTCTGTGCTGAGTCGTTACGAGATTTGAGCCGCGACGCAACAATTGGAGTTTTTCTTCGGACTATTCGGTTATCCGAACGTCTCCAGGCAGGCGTCCCGAGCCATTTCGGCATAAAAATGACGATGTTCCAGGGGCAAGGGCAAGGCCTTGTCCGTGGCCAGGGAGGCGTAGGTCTTGAGCAGATGTTCGCGGACCAGCCCCATGCCGTTTTTGCGTCGGGTTCCGGCTCCGGAAGCCAGGAGTTCCTCGACCAGCTGGATAATTTCCCGGGCCCGGATCGTGGCGCTGTGATCCCGCTGCACCCGACGCTTGCCGCGCCGGGCGATTTCTCCCAGCCGTTCCGGATCGGCCAGGGCCTCGTGAGCGATGCAGGCCGCGGCTGAGGCATCGTTGCTGGGATAGATCAGGATTTCCTCACCAGGGACAAACGCATCGCGCAGGCCGTTTTCCACGTCCTCGGTGAGCACCGCCGCGCCGCAGGCCGCGGCCTGGAACAGGCGAAAATTCAACTCCCCCACCACGCTCTGGTTGATCACGATCCGACTGCGCCCGAAGATCGGGGCGTACGCGCCCTGCTGGACAATGGTCGGGCAAGTCTGACGGAACCGGCGCAGAAACGGCCCTCGATTTGGATTCAGCGGTGGATTCAGCGTCCCCACGAAACTGACCGGAATGTCCCGCTCCACGCCGGGATCCCGGTCCACGTCCAAACGACAGTAGAGCGGAAACCAGCGGCATTCCCGCCAGGCCCGAGGGTCCCAAAACAGCTTCAGATAATCCTTCTGGGCCACCAGGAACAGGTCGAAGGCCCAGCTGTACGGCACATGCCAGGGGTTGCAGTACTGGTCGATGGAATACCCCACCACCACCCCCGGCAGTCGTTCCAGGCCGAAGACCTCCAGCGGTCGACACCGGTCCACCCAGACGGTCAGCTCCGGCCGGAAATCCCGGGCCGAAAGAATCTCCCACAGTTCACGCGGACCGATGAGATGCTCCAGGGTTACGTCATGCCCCGCCCCCTTGCCCATGGTCAGAACGTGGTGCCCCATGTTCCTCCAGGCCGGGACGAAGTCCGTTCCGCCAACACTCAGAATGCGCATGCTTCGTGCCTCAGAAGTATCCCAGACTCCGCAGTGTTTCCATTTGCCGTTCCTTATCCTGATCCCTGCCGGCCCGCTCCCCCCCTCCCGCGGCCTGATCCGGCATCGCGGTACAGGGAATGCAACCCAGGGAGCGGTAGCCTTGGGTGTAGAGCGTGCAATACGGCAGCCCTTGTTCCATGATGCAGGCCCAAATGTCCATTTCCGTCCAGTCCAGGATCGGGTTGACCTGGAGATAGTCCGGGGCTTCGCGAAGCTCCATGGGCTTGCGCCCGCTTCGGCTGGCCGATTCGTCCCGGCGCAGCCCGGTGAGCAGGGCGGACAGGCTGAGATCGCCGACGGCCCGCTGTAAAGGGAAAATTTTCAGATCACGGCAACAGGCCAGCTTGTCTTGGGCCACGGGATAACCATCCAAAGGGATGTCCGGGCGCTGCACGTGCAGGTCAACATCCCACTCCCGGGCCACCTGATCGCGCAAGGCCAGCACCTCGGGAAACTTCAGCCCGGTATCCAGATTCACGGCCCGGCAGGGAGCCATGCCTCGCTCCTGAAGCAAAGAGCGCCACAGCCGAAGAACCACGGTGGAATCCTTGCCCCCAGTCCAGGCCACGGCGGTCCGCTGAGGACCGTGGTCGGCCAAAATCTGTTCGAGGATGTGTCGGGAGTGGAGAATTTTTTCGTGCAGCATGTGTTTCGTCGCGGTTTCATTCATTATGTTGTAAGGCTCCGGGCTTGAGGTGGCCGAGCCAAAATCCGGACGGGCCGCGTGGAGCTCCGTTGCCGGATAAACAGTCCACGGGGTGAGAACATGCCCAGGACGAAATCCGTTGTCCAGGTATAAGGTGGATCTGCTTTTGACCTTAACAGTTGGAAAAACCCCAATTGCTGCGTCGCTGCAAAAAATTCAAACTCTCACGTATGAATAAGTACGCTTCGATCTTAAGTTTTTTTGCTCCTTGCACTTGGGGTTTTTGAACGGACTGTGAATAGGGACTTTTTCAGCACTCAGTCAAAGACCGTACTTTTCAAAAACTTACGTATCTGCTCTATTCATCGCGGACGGCAACCATCAACGCAAAGAGAATAATATGTACGCCATCGCAGTCAACGGCAGCCCTCGCAAGGGCGGCAACACGGAATTCCTCTTGAATCGCGTCCTCGAACCCCTGGCCAAGGCAGGCAGGGAGACGGAATTAGTCCAGGTCGGCGGGCAAAATATCCCCGGCTCGGTCTACAGAAACATGGGCTCTGGTCGGGACAAGGGCGAGGTGGAAAAGGACGCCGAGGGGCTTGGCAACATGAAGAATCTTGGGCAGGTTATCGCCTGGCTGGGTCAGGCGATACAACCGCATGTGGGCAGCTTCCCGGCCCTGGCCGTCTGTCCGGAAATCCGGGCCACCCTGCGCATCCCGGACGATCACGCCATCGGCTACGCCTTGCTCTTCGGACGCCCGGCGGTGCAATACCACCGCCCCGTCAAGCGGAGGCCGGCCAGGGTCAACATGCTTGGGTTGGGAGCCCCTTCAAAATCATTATGAACGGCCTCCACAGCCCCCTGAACGACATCGCCGGGGCGCCCAGCGCCCCGGCGCTCACCTCAACGCAAAAACTTTCATGGACACACAACCAGCATCATTCTTGCCCGGTTCCTTGAATGTGATTCGCCTCGTTTTTTTGACTCTTCGACCACTCCGCATAATACTGACCTCGGGAGGGGCAAAAAGGTGGTTTCAACGACTGAGAAGGTTGGTCCTGGTCAGCTAAATGTCATGAAAAGTAAGGCATTGTGCGCGGCCAGGTTTGTGTCCGAATAGGGTTTTGACAATCCGTGGCGAGGAGAGGTGGCTTTTTGCGAAGTCAGGATAATCATGCTGTTAGGCTGCACAACCCTACAACGCAATTTAGATAAAAACACTTGATTGTTCACTCAAAGCCTGCCACTATGCCAATTACCTTACATCAAGCAAAGGAGGCAGGCCATGCTACCAGGTTGTCGAAGAAATGAGCATTGTTATTCAGTTCCAAAATTTGATTTAACCCTTGCAGAAATTGAAGGTTTTAAGGACAAGCTCGAAGGCTTCCACGAATATTTCCATGACTGCTTTCTTAGGAGCGAGTCCAGAGCCAATTTTTTTCGGGTTCTTCGACGTTGGACGTGGAAATGCTATGGAACGAGTAGTTCCCTGATGGGTGCTCCGATCAGGTAGATCACAGTGATGAATGTCATCTCGT